>JBAYRM010000099.1:0-7006 GCA_041676665.1 Trueperaceae bacterium | reverse complement strand
GACGCCAACTACGTCCTGTTCGCTCGCACCTCCCAGACCACTCAGGGCCAACGCCTGCCCGTCAGCTCATGGGCGCCGCAGCGCATAGAGTTCGCCTCACCCGAAGAGGCCGGCAACGGCTGGTTGCGCGTGGTGGCCAACGGCGTGAGCAGCGAGGCGTTCCCGGTCAGCCTCCCCTAAACACCGAATTCCCTTCACTACAGTCCGAACCCGGCTGAGGGACCGTCCAAGCGGCGGTCCCTCAGCCGTGCGCCTTAGCGACTAGCAGCTATACTCTGCCCCTATGAAGCTCCAGGCCGTAAAAGGCACCAGTGACATCCTCCCAGAACAGCAAGCCAGCTGGCGCACGGTCGTAAGCGCCGCCGCGGGCGTCCTCGAAGGCGCCGGCGCGGGCCACCTCACGATCCCGATCTTTGAACATGCCGAAGTGTTCGAGAAGTCGGTGGGCGACACGGCGGACCTGGTAGTGCAGAAAGAGATGTACACCTTCGAGGACCGTGGCGGCCGCCGCCTGACGCTGCGCCCCGAGTTCACGGCCGGGGTGGTGCGCGCGTTCATCGAGAACGGCATGTACACGTGGCCGCAGCCGGTGAAGCTGTGGAGCGAGGGCCCCGTCTTCCGGGCCGAGAACGTGCAGCGCGGCCGCTACCGGCAGTTCCACCAGGTCAACTTCGAGGTCTTCGGGCTGGCTACCCCCCTGGCCGACGCCGAATCCGTGGAGCTGCTCTACCGCAGCATCGCTGCGAGCGGGCTCACCTCACACCGCATCAAGCTCGGCACGGTGGGCGACCCGGCCGACCGCGCTGCGTACAACGACTACCTGCGCACGGAGCTCGCGCCCAGGCGCGCGCAGCTGAGCGAGGCCAGCCAGGCACGCCTAGAGCTCAACCCCATGCGCATCCTCGACTCTAAAGACGAGGGCGACCAGGCTCTCATAGCCGAACTCGACCGTCCCATGCAGCGCCTGGGGGCCGAAGCCAGCGCGCACTTCAACGAGGTCAAGGCCTACCTCTCCGACTGGGGCGTACCGTACGACCTCGACCCGAGCATCGTGCGCGGCCTCGACTACTACCGGCGCACGGCGTTCGAGGTGCACTACGAGGGCATCGGCGCGCAGTCCGCGCTCGGCGGCGGGGGCCGCTACGACGGCCTCGTCAGCATGCTGGGCGGCCCCGAGCTGCCGGGCATAGGCTGGGCGTTCGGCATTGAGAGGGTGCTCGACGCCCTGCAGCAGGAGCAGGTCGCGGTCGACCCGCCAGGCGCCCCGGCCCTGTTCCTCGTCCCCCTAGACGACGAGGCCGTTGCCGAGGCCGCCAACCTGGCCCAAAGGCTGCGCAGCAGCGGCGTGTGGACCGAGTTCGCCTACCAGCGCCGCAACCCCGGCAAGGGGCTCAAGGAGGCCGACCGGGCGGGCGCGCGCTTCGCCGCCCTGCGCGGCAGCTCCGAACGGCAGCAGCAGGCCTGGCAGCTCAAGGACCTGGTGTCAGGCCAGCAGCGCGAGGTCAGCGAGCTCGAGCTCATAGAGTTAGCCTCGCGCCAGTCGCAAGACGGCGCCGCGGCCGCAGCGGTCCGCCCCGGACAGCACCCCGGAAGGGCCGGCTGATACTCTCATGGGCATGACGCGAAGCCACGATTGCGGTGAGCTCAGAACAGAACACGTAGGCCAGTCGGTCACACTGCAGGGCTGGGTCAACCGGCGCCGCGACCTGGGCGGCCTCATCTTCATCGACCTGCGCGACCGTTACGGCATGACCCAAGTGGTGGTCGAGCCAGACGAGACCGCCGCCTTCGGCGCCGCCGAGGGTGTGCGCGCCGAGTACGTGATCCAGGTCGAGGGCCTGGTGCGCGCCAGGCCCGAAGGGCAGGCCAGTCAGCGCCTCCCCACGGGAGCGGTGGAGGTCGTGGCCACCAACCTGACCGTGCTCTCCTCCGCCCGCACTCCCCCGTTCCTGGTCGACGGTTCTATCGACGCCTCCGAGGTCAGCGAGGACCTGCGGCTCAAGTACCGCTACCTCGACCTGCGCCGACCCGAGGCGCTGCAGCCGCTCCTGGTCAGGCACAAGGTCACCAAGGCCATCTGGGACTTCCTCGACCAGCGCGACTTCGTGCAGGTGGAGACCCCGCTCCTCACCCTCAGCACCCCCGAGGGCGCGCGCGACTTCCTGGTCCCCGCCAGGCAGCAGTCGAGCTCGTTCTACGCCCTGCCGCAGTCGCCACAGCTCTTCAAGCAGATGCTCATGATGGCCGGCGTGGACCGCTACTTCCAGGTGGCCCGCTGCTTCCGCGACGAGGACCTCAGAGCTGATCGCCAGCCCGACTTCACGCAGCTCGACATCGAGATGTCGTTCGTTACCGAGGACGACGTGCTGAGCCTCAACGAGGAGCTGATGGCGCACGTTGTGAGCGCCGCCACCGGTCAGCGGGTCTCTACCCCCTTCCCGCGCATGCCGTACCGCCAGGCCATGGACCGCTACGGCTCCGATAAGCCCGACGTCAGGTTCGGGTTCGAGTTTCACGACCTGTCGGCGGCTCTGGCTGCCAGCCAGTTCCGTGGTTTCTCCGCCGCGCTCGAGGCTGGTGGCGTTGTCAAGGGCATCCTCGTACCCGCCGAGCAGGCCGGCGCGCTCAGCCGCAAGGTCCTGAGCGAGCTCGAGGAACACGCTAAGCGGTTCGGCGCCAAGGGCCTGGCGTGGCTCAAGCGCACAGCCGACGGCTTCAGCGGGCCCGCCGCCAAGTTCCTATCGGACACCGAGGCCGCCGCCCTGGGTGAGCTGGCGGGCAGCGAGGGCGCCACACTGCTCCTGGTGGCCGACGCGTGGCAGCGCGCCGTAACTGCCCTCGGCGCCGTGCGCCTGAAGCTCCCGGAACTTCTAGGCATAGCTCTCGACCCCAGCGAGCTGGCGTTCCTGTGGGTGGTCGACTTCCCGCTGCTCGAGCAGGCAGAGGACGAAGGCAACTGGACGTACATGCATCACCCGTTCACAACCCCTCACGAGGCGGACCTGCCCCTGCTTGAGAGCGATCCCGGCGCGGTGCGAGCTCACGCCTACGACCTGGTTCTTAACGGAACCGAGATCGGCGGCGGCAGCCTGCGCATCCACCGGCTCGACGTTCAGAAGCGCATGTTCGAGGCGCTCGGTTTCAGCCCCGAGGAGGCTGAGGCGCGCTTCGGCTTCTTCCTGGAGGCGCTGTCGTTCGGCGCGCCGCCGCACGGCGGGGTCGCCTGGGGGCTCGACCGGCTGATCATGCTGCTCGCCGGCACTCCCAGCATCCGCGACACCATCGCCTTCCCGAAGAACCAGCGCGGCGTTGACCCGCTTACCGGGGCGCCGGGAACGGTGAGCCCGGAGCAACTCGCCGAGCTGGGCCTGGCCCTGGTCGAGGAGCCCGCCATCGGCGCGCAGGAGCCCACGGCGTGATCCCGCTGGTGGTCTTCGACCTCGACGGTACCCTCATCGGCTCCAGCGGCCAGGTCAAGAGCTGCATCTGGGAGGCCGCCGAGGAAGCCGTGGCCGCAGGCGTGAAGATCGCGGTATGCACCGGACGGCCAGGCCTCGGGGTGGCCCTCAAGGTAGCTAAGCGCCTCGGCGCCGGCAACGCGCACGTCTTCCAGAGCGGTGCTCACGTGGGCTACACCGACGGACGCACGGTCAAGGTCACCGCCCTCAAGGAGGCCGATACCCGCAAGATCATCGAGCTCTCCCGTCAGGCGGGCGCCGTGCTCGAGCTCTACACCCCCAACTCCCTCTACGTCGAGCGCACCACAGAACTCAGCGAGCGCCACTCCGCCATCATCGGGGTGGCCGCCCTGGCGCGCGACCTTGAGGACGTTGCCGCCAACGAGCCGGTCGTGCGCGCCCAGTGGGTGGTGCCCGTGGGCACCGAGGTGGCGCTGGCGGACCAGGCGCCCGCCGGTGTGCAGCGCTCGCACGCCATCAGCCCGGCGCTGCCCGGCATGGCGTTCGTGTCGCTCACGCGCGAAGGCGTGAGCAAGGCCAGCGCCGTGCGGCAGCTGGCGGAGCACATGCGCATCCCGCTTGAGCGCGTGATGGCGGTAGGCGACAGCGAAGGCGACCTGCCCATGCTGCTGGAGGTCGGCCAACCGCGCATAATGGCCAACGCCGACCCGGAGCTTCTGCGGCAGTTCCCTAACGTGGGCCACGTCGAGGAGTGCGGCGCCGTGCTGGCGCTTACCGAAGCGTTACAGCTCCCCTAGGAACTTGCGGCGCTTGATACACTTCGCCTCATGAGTCACACCCCCATCGCTAAGCTTCCCCAGAACGTCGGCCACAGCGTGACCGTCGCCGGCTGGCTCACGAACCTACGCTCCAGCGGCAAGATCGCCTTCCTTCAACTTCGTGACGGCTCGGGCTTCGTCCAAGGGGTAGTGGCCAAGAACGACGTCAGCGAGGAGGTGTTCGACCGCGCCCGCCACCTGTCGCAGGAGTGCAGCGTGGTGGTCACCGGCACCGTGCGGGCCGACGAGCGCGCGCCGAGCGGCGTTGAGCTCTCCGTGCACGACGTCCAGGTGGTCGGCGCCAGCAACGAGTACCCGATCACCCCCAAGGAGCACGGCACCGACTTCCTGTTCGAGAACCGCCACCTTTACCTGCGCCACCGCGCCCCCTGGGCCATCCTCCGCATCCGCGACGAGGTGGAGCGCGCGGTGCACGACTTCTACGGCGAACGCGACTTCGTTCGGTTCGATTCGCCGCTGTTCATGCCGACAGCGGTGGAAGGCACCACCAACCTGTTCGAGATCGACCTGTTCGACGAGGACAAGGCCTACCTGGCGCAGACCGGTCAGCTCTACGCGGAAGCGGGCGCCATGGCGCACGGCAAGGTCTACACCTTCGGTCCCACCTTCAGAGCCGAGAAGAGCAAGACCCGCAGGCACCTGCTGGAGTTCTGGATGCTGGAGCCCGAGGTCGCGTTCCTGGAGCACGAGGGCAATATGCAGCTGCAGGAAGACATGGTGGTGTACCTGGTCAGCCGCCTGCTCGACCGCCGCGCCACCGAGCTCGAGCACCTCGGCCGCGACGTTAGCAAGCTGGAGCCGGCCACCAGGGGCGACTTCCCGCGCATCACTTACGACGAGGCGCTGGCTTACCTGGCCACGCAGGGCGAGCACCTGGAGTTCGGCGACGACTTCGGCGCGCCGCACGAGACCATGCTGGGTGACCGCTACGACCGCCCCGTGTTCGTCGAGCGGTGGCCCGCGGTAGCCAAGGCGTTCTACATGGAGCCCGTGCCGGGCGACCCCACGCGCGTGCTGGCCTCGGACCTCATCGGCCCCGAGGGGTACGGCGAGCTGATAGGCGGCTCGCAACGCATCCACGACCTGGCTCTCCTGGAGGAGCGCATCAAGCAGTACGAGCTTCCGCGTGAGGCGTTCGAGTGGTACCTCGACCTGCGCCGCTACGGCAGCGTGCCGCACTCGGGCTTCGGCATGGGTCTTGAGCGCTTCCTGGCGTGGGTCACGGGCGTGCACCACTTGCGTGAGGTGATCCCGTTCCCCCGCATGCTCACGCGCATGTACCCCTAGCGGTCAGATCTCTGAAGCTACGGCCACGTGACCCAAAAGCGTGTCGGTCGGTCGGCCGTTCCTCAAAAAGCGCACTTCGGTCGCGCCGTTACGCTGAGCGGTCAGGGTCAGTGACCTGAGCAGCGCGCTCTCCTGCTCAACGCTCACGCCCACCGGTTCCGGCACCTGCACGTCGATGAGGGCCAGGAAGCCGCCCCTGGCGGGCAGCGCGAAAACTCGCGGCGCGGGCAGAGCCTCCGGCCATACGCCCTGCAGCATGGACGCCTCGCGCAGGGTGGCAAGAACGGCCGTCAAGCGGCCAGCCTGATCTTCCGGCAACTGCAGGCTGTGGGTCGCGGAGCGCTCGAGCCCCAGTTCGTCGACCACGACGATGGTGGCGTCCTGCTGGCGCAGCACGGCTTCGGCGGAGCCGAGCTCGATGGTCACGGGCGTGGGTGGCGGTACGCGCGGGGCGCTGAGAAGCAGGGCCAGGGCGCCCACCGTGAGGAGCAGCGCTCCCAGCACCTGCGGCGTGACAAGCGCCGCCAGCACCCGCTCTCTCAACGGGGCCCCAACGGCCCGAACGAGCCCTCGCTCAGCAGCTGGTCGAGCGCTTCGGCCAGCCGCTCGGGCAGGCCGTCGGAGGCCAGGTCGGCCGCCGTGAACTCGAGCAGCACGCCGCGCCCGGCAGCGCCGCCCAGCACCTGGAGCGGCGCGCCGGCCACCAGGTCCGCGCGGTAGCCAGCTATGGAGAACAGGCGCCCTGCCAGCCCCTCCGCGGCGCGCCTGCCTACGTCGAGGTCGGTGACCAGGCCCAGCAGCAGGCGGCGCCGCAACTCGTCGGTGGCGGCGTTCCTGAGCTCGGTGGCGGCGTTCTCCCTGACCGCCATCTCGAGGCTCTCAACGTTAGCCGCGTCGCCCAGGTAGTAGGCGCGGAACACCCCCAGCGGCAGGTCGGCCACGTGCAACGAAACGAACAGGTCGGCGCCTATGCCTGCCCTGGCGCGCTGATCGACCGGCACCTCGTAATCGGAATCACGCGTGAGAGTAACGGTCATGCCCCTGGCTCTCAGGGCCGCGGCGAGTCGCTCCGCGAACGCCAGGGTTAGGGCGGCCTCGCTGCCGAAGGCGGGCGACACCAGCCCGCCGTCGCTCCCGCCGTGGCCAGCGTCGAGCACAACGTGAGCCCGCTCGGCCTGCCCGGAACCGGTGCGGTTGAAGGTGACGTTGAGCCTGAAGCCGCGCGCGTCGGGTACGGAGTACACGTCGTAGCTCACGCCCTCCTCAAGCTGCACCCGTACTTCGGTGGCGCCGCCGCTCGCGGTGGCTGAGGCGAAGGTGAACCCCTCGCCCTCGACCGGTGGGAGCCTGAGCTCGATGTCGGTGCGGTCCAGGTAGATGTGCAGCGTGGAGAGCGGTTCGTTGAAGAAGGTGGTGTAGCGCACCGGCGCGGAGATGCTGAGCTCGAGGCGCTCGGTGCGG
>JBAYRM010000098.1:0-7158 GCA_041676665.1 Trueperaceae bacterium | reverse complement strand
GCCTAAGTCGGTGTTCAGCACGTCGATCTGCGCGCCCACTGTATGCGCGAGGCCCAGGAAGTTCTTCTCGGAGTACGACAGGCTGGCCGAGAAGCCCGTATCGGTGGCGTACTGCGCGGCGGGTCTGAGCTCACCCGTCTGGCTCTTGCGGAGCTGCACGATGACCGTGACACTGTTAGGGCCGCTTCCGGGCTGCAGGGCGTAGTTCACGACCTCGACCACGCCGAGTGAGGCGACCTCTCGCAGGCCGCTGATGATGTGCTGGTCGTTGACGACGGTGCCGGGCTCCGGCAGGTACCGCGTGATGACGCTCGCCTGCGTCGAGCCCTGGTCGCCCTCGTACTGCAGTTCGTAACCTTCGAGCATGAGCTCGGTGACGCGCTGGACGTAAACGCCGTCGTCGTAGCTGTAGTCGGACTGTGTAACCACGCGGTAACCCGCCTGCTGGTAAGCGCGCACGATGAGACCGAAGTCCTCCTCGGCCAGGAACGACGTGAAGGTGTCGCCCTCCTGCAGGCTGAGGATCGCCCGCAGGCGCTCGTCGGAGAGCACCGTGTTGCCCTCGAACACGATCTGCTCCACCGGGCCAGCCGTCTCGGGTGCGCCCACCCTGAAGGTCACGCGCACGCCGCCGCTGGCGGAGATGCCCGCCTGCAGCTGGATGTCGCTGGAGCGGCCCCGCGCTAAGCGTTTCACGTCCTCCAGCAGGGTGTCGAAGTTGAACAGGTCGCCCGGCTGCAACTCGAGCGCGGCCGGGTCGACGCCGAGCGCGGTCGTGTCGATAGAGTCGATGACCAGCTCCACGATGACCACCGTCAGCACGCCGTCCTGCAGCTCGGTGTTGCGCGTATCGACGCCGCTGCTGCGGTACCCCAGGTTGTCGTAACGGGTGCTCACGGCCCTAAGGGTCTCGGCGTAAAGCTGCGGCTCGAACTCGCCGAGGCGGTCGAGGCCAACGAACAGCGAGTCGAGGTCAGCGTCGGTGAGGACCGTGTTGCCCTGGTAGCGGATGTCGTTGATCTCGGCGGTCTCGTCGATCTGGAAGATGAGGCGCACGGGTATGGCGTCGGCGCTCTCGGCCAGGTCGGGGGCCAGCTCGGTCAGCATGACCACGTCCACGTCGTACGGCAGCCCGGCCTGACGGTACAGCTGCCTGATGGTCGTGAGGGACTCCTCCGCCCGGGCGGTGTTGAGCACCCGGCCGGGCTCGAGCAGGTTGGTCGAGCGCAGGGCGTCGAGCAGCGAGGCCTGCGGAACCGCGCTAACCCCCTCGAACTCGATCTCGCCGATGCGCGGGTTCTCCCGGACGCGCACAACGAGAACGGGCCCGGCCGGGGTGGTCTCGAACGCCACCGTCACGGTCTCGAACGTGCCGAGGCTGTAGACGCGGTTGCGCTCGGCCTCCAGGTCGATGGTGTCGACAGCGGTCCCTGGCCTGGAGATGATCAGCGTGCGGACTATGTCGGCGTAGTTAGTGGTGCCTTCAACGCGTACTTCCAGTAGGCGCCCCTCGACCTGCTGAGCTAGAGCACCGAACGTGGACAGTAATAGGAGGAGCAAGACGACAACGCGGATTCGCGGCATAGAGTGCAGTTTACCGAACCGTTCGTGAGAGTACTCTGCAGCAGACCCGCGTCCGCGTGCGGGTATGATTCCCTGCATGACTCCACCTTCCCACGGCGCACCCACAGGCAGTCTCGAGCCGGCAGTGGCGGCCGTCCGCAGCATCACCGAGTTCCAGCCCGACATCGCCCTGGTGCTGGGCTCCGGGCTCGGCCCGCTGGCCGACGAGATCCAGACCCAAGGCGTCATCGAGTACGGCCAGATCCCGGGAATGCCCGTGTCCAGCGCACCTGGTCACGCCGGGCGCCTGGTGCTGGGAGAGCTCGCCGGCCGCAAGGTCGTCGCCATGCAGGGCCGGCTACACCCTTACGAGGGTTACCCCGCGCGCGACGTGGTGTTCCCTATCGAGCTCATGCACGAGCTGGGCGCCCGCAGCCTGGTCGTCACCAACGCCTGCGGCGGCCTCGACCCTAACTTCCGCGCCGGTGAGCAGATGCTTCAGATAGACTTCATCAATTTCACCGGGCAGAACCCGCTCATCGGACCGAACGACGACCGCCTCCCCCGCTTCCTGGTCACTTACGACGCCTACGACCCGGAGTACATGGAGCTCGCCAGGCAGGCCGCGCTGGAGCAGCGCATCGTCTTGCGCGAGGGCGTGTACCTGGCCATCAGCGGTCCCTCCTACGCCACGCGGGCGGAGCTGCGCATGTTCCGCACGCTTGGGGCTGACGCCGTGGGCATGTCGACGGTGTACGAGGTCTTGAAGGCGCGCCACCTGGGCATGCGCGTCCTGGGTCTCTCCACGATCACCGACATGGCCGTCGCCGACCAGGGGCACCACGCCACCGGCGACGACGTTCTCGCCATGGCGGCTCAGGCGGGCGACACCTTCCGCCGCCTCGTACGAACGGTGCTGCCCCGGCTCTGAAGCATGAGCAGGCGCCTCTCGCCCATCGACATCCAGCACGCGGAGTTCACCCGCTCCGCTCTGGGCTACGACCGCAAGGAGGTCAGGGCCTTCCTGGAGCGGTTAGCAGCCGAGGTCGAGGCCGGGCTGCGCGAATCGCAAGCGTTGCGGCAGGAGCTAGAGGCAGCGGAGGCGCGCATGGCCGAACTCAAGGCGGCGGAGTCTGAGCTGCAGCGGGCGGTAATGGCGGCCGAGCGGGTAGCCACGGATATGAAGGAAGTGGCGCGCCGCGAAGCGCAGCTGCTTTTGCAGGACGCCGAGCAGCGCAAGCAGGCCACGTTGCGAGCAGCGCAGAGAACGTTGCAGGAAACGCAGGCGGCCGTGAGCCGCTTGGAGCTTCAGCGCACGCTCTTCAAGGAGCAGTTCCGCGGTCTGCTGCAGGCTTACCTGACGGGCCTGGACGCTGACCCTCCAACCGAGCCGCCGCGTTCCGACGAGGCGGCGGCCGAGGACGATCTGGCCGCCCGCGCCCTGCTGGACGATTCCGTAGAGCCCTGAAGCGCTAGGCGCACGTCTTGGGCCGCTGCCTGGGGTCGCGGTTCAGCCGCGGCGCAGAGCGGCCTCTAGGGTGGTGAACGGCAGCGCCGCGCACTTGACCCGCGCCGGCAGCTTGGCCACGCCCCTAAGCACTGCAAGCTCACCGAGTTCCTCGGCCGGCTGCTCACCCTGCAACATGGCGCGGAAGCGCGCGGATAGCTCGAGCGCGGCAGGCACAGCCAGGCCGTGCACGGACTCCGTCATCATGCTCGCCGCCGCCTGCGAGATGGCGCAGCCCTCACCCTCGAAAGTCACGGCGCTCACCACGCCGTCCTCCAGCCTCAGGTACACGGTCACCTCGTCGCCGCAACTCGGGTTGATGCCTTCTTCCCGCACGTCGAAAGGGTCCAGCGCACCGTGGTTGCGCGGCCGCTTGTAATGCTGGAGGATGGCCTCCTGGTACAGCGAATCGAGCAGGCTCACGCGCCGCCGCCCAGCGCGGCGAAGCGCTCTTGCACCTCGGCGACCCCCTCAACCAGGCGGTCGACCTCAGCGTCGGTGTTGTAGAGGTAGAAGCTCGCCCTGGCCGAGGCCCTCACGCCCAGCTCGTGAGCCAGCGGCTGCGCGCAGTGGTTGCCCGCGCGTACGGCCACGCCCAGCTGGTCGAGCGCCGTTGCCAGGTCGTGTGGGTGCACCCCTTCGACCTCGAACGTCACGATGCCGCCCCGGTCATCGCCTTCAGGCCCGTAAAGCGTCACGCCGCTCAGCTGCTTGAGCCCCGCCAGGGCCCTGCGCGTGAGGCCCTGCGAGTGCCGGTGAACGTTCCCGAGGCCGACCTCACTGAGGTAATCGACAGCGGCGCCCAGTCCCACGGCCTCAGCGATGCTGGGCGTGCCCGCCTCGAACCGCTTGGGCGGCACGGTGAAGGTGGTGGACTCCAGGGTCACCTTGCGGATCATCTCGCCACCGACCAGGAACGGCGGCATCTCCTCCAGCAGTTCGCGCCGGCCGTAAAGCGCTCCGATGCCGGTGGGTCCGAGCATCTTGTGACCCGACAGCGCGTAGAAGTCTGCGCCGAGCTGCTTAACGTCTACGGGCAGGTGCGGGGCGCCCTGGGCACCGTCGACCAGCAGCAGCGCGCCGGCGGAGTGCGCCAGCTCGGCCAGGCGCTCGACCGGGTTGATGGCGCCAAGAACGTTGCTCATGTGGAAGGTGGTCACGAGCCGGGTACGCGGACCGATGGCGGCTTCCAGCGCCTGCATGTCGAGGCGCTGCTCGCTGGTGAGCCCGACGAACTTGAGCACCACTCCCAGCTGATCGCGCAGGCGCTGCCAGGGCAGCAGGTTGGCGTGGTGCTCGGCGACCGACAGCACCACTTCGTCGCCCGCTTTCAGGTTGGCGCGCCCCCACGACTCGGCCACTAGGTTGAGCGCCTCGGTGGTGTTGCGGGTGAACACGAGCTCGCCCTCGCTGGCGCCTATGAAGGCGGCCACCTTGCGGTGCGCCTGCTCGTACGCTTCGGTCGCTTCGCTGGCCAGTGTGTGGGCGCCGCGGTGCACGTTGGCGTGGTGGTTGTAGTAGTAGTCGACCAGCGCCTCGACGACCTGGCGAGGCTTCTGAGAGGAGGCGGCGCTATCGAGGAACGCGAGCGGGTGACCGTTGACACTGCGCTGCAGAATCGGGAAGTCGCGCCGCAGTGCTTCCACGTCCATGTGGGCGTGTGCGTCTTCCAAGGCTTCTTTCATCAGCTGGAAGTCTAGCACCGGCGCCCGGGCCGTCCCCCAACCGTAAGCGGCGGTAGACTCGGACCGTGCGGTTACTCACCCTGGCACAGCTGAACGTGCGCAACCTGCAGACTCCCCGGCTCGAGTTCCCCCCGGGGATAAACGCCGTGGTCGGTCGCAACGCAGCTGGCAAGAGCAACCTGCTGGAGGCCGCCTACCTGGCGTGCACCGGCGAGCTGGCGGGAGCCAGAACGGTCGAGATGGTGCGCCTGGGCGAGGAGCAGGGTTACGTGGCAGCGCAGGTCGAGCACGACGAGGGCGTGTCGGAGTTGGAGGTCGGGCTGGCACCGGGCCGCAAGCAGATCCGGCTCGACAAGCAGGCTGCGCGCGCCTCCGACGTGGCGCGGGTGGTGACCGCTGTGCTGCTCACGCCCGAGGACGCGGACCTGGTTCACGGGGCGCCAAGCGGGCGCCGCGGTTACGTGGACGGCCTGCTTGCCAGGCTGTCGCCCCGCTACGGCGCGTTGCTGCGCGAGTACCTGCGCGTGGTCGAACAGCGCAACGCCCTCTTGCGCATGGCGCCGCACGACCCCAGCCTGACGGTCTGGAGCGAGCGCTTCGTGACCCTTGGGAACGAGATCGAGGACCTGAGGCGGCGCGCGGTGGCTCGGCTGGCTCCGCTGGCCGCCGAGGTGTACTCCGAGATCGCCGGTCCGGCGGCGCCGCGGCTCGGCGTGTTCCTGCTGCGCAGTCACGAACACGCGGAGCTGGCGGAGGCCCTTATGGCCTCGGCGCAAGAAGAGCAGGCTCGCCGCGTGACCGTGGTGGGGCCGCACCGCGACGACCTGGAACTCACACTGGCGGGCCACAGCGTTCAGGCGTACGGCTCGCGGGGTGAGGCGCGCACGGCGGCGCTGGCGCTGCGAGTAGCCGAGTACCGCCTGCTGGGCGAGAAGCATAGGGAGCCGCCGGTGCTGCTGATGGACGACTTCACGGCCGAGCTAGACGAGAGCCGCCGCGACTACCTGATGGGGCTGGCGGCCTCAACGCCGCAGGCTCTGGTCACCGGAACGGAACCGCCGCCGCGCTACGACCGGCTGATGAAGGTAGAAGCCGGTGTCTTCACGGAAGGGGCGCTGGCCCGTGGCTGAGCGGCACGTCTCAGAGTTCTTCGCTGAGGTCTTCCGCCGCGCCGGCATGAAGCGGAGCCTGAAGCGGGCCGAGGCCGTGCTGCTGTGGCCGCGCGTGGTGGGTGCGGACGTTGCGCGCTTCAGCTCGGCCAGGGCGCTGCGCGAGGGCGTGCTGTACGTCGACGTGAGCGACTCGGAGACCGCCATGCACCTCAGCATGCAGCGGAGCCGCTTCCTGGGGGAGTACCGCGCCACATACGGGGTTACGGACGTGCGCGAGATCCGCTTCCAGGTCGGCCGCGTGGCGACGCCTCAGACCGAGCCAGAGGCCGATACGCTGCCCGCCCCGGACGTGGAGCGCGTGGACCCGCAGGACCTCTCGCGCATCGCCCGGGAGCTTAAGGCGCTGTCGCTGCCTGAGGACGTTGCTCAGGTAACGCTGCAGGCCGGGCGACGCTTCCTGGCGCTGCAGGCCTCACGCAAGGCGGCCGGCTGGGTGCCATGTCCAACGTGCGGCGCGCTGCACGACGGCGCGGTGAGGCCGCTCACGCCGCGCGAGGATAGCTTGCGCGCGGCGGGCCGCCGGGACGAGTCCACGGAACTGGCGCGCGAACTGTGCGCAGCCTGCGCGCGCTACGCGGCCGAGGGCCGGGTCAGAGCCGCCGCGCAGGGGCTCAAGCTGGCGCCCGCCGGCGCTACGCCCGGCCTGAGCGACGACGAGCGCGCGGTGGCCGCGCATCTCGCTGCGCGCTGGCTCGACGCGGACCTGCAGGAGCTGTTGCCAGCGGCGGTGCTGCGGCCGGCTACCCTGCCGCAGCTGGAGAGCGCGGCGCGCCGCCGCGTGGCGCTCGCCAAGGGCGTGGCGCCCGAAGAAGTTTCAGCCGCTGACCTGACCGCGTTCGACGCGCGCCTCGCCCCGCTACTGAGGCGCCTGGACGCAGGTGACTAAAAACCTCCAGGCCCGCTCGCTGCAGCGGGCCCTCGTTCGCATTGGAGTTAACGCATGCCTGAACCAGTTGTATTAGTCGTTCTCGACGGTTTCGGTCTGGCGCCGGCCGGACCCGGCAACGCCGTGGCGCTGGCGCGCACGCCCGTGTTCGACGCGCTGTGGACCCAGCGTCCGCGCACGCAGTTGGCGGCCTCCGGCACCGCGGTGGGTCTGCCGGCCGGCCAGATGGGCAACAGCGAGGTCGGTCACATGAACCTAGGGGCTGGCCGCGTGGTGCGGCAGAGCCTCACGCACATCCAGGCGAGCATCGACGACGGTTCGTTCTTTGAGGCGCCAGAGCTGCTT
>JBAYRM010000097.1:0-7174 GCA_041676665.1 Trueperaceae bacterium | reverse complement strand
CCGCGTTCAGGCACGCCATTAAGACTTCGCCAGCGGGGAGCGGCTTCTACCGGCGTTCTCAGGTCAAGTTCCGTCCGTTCTCAGTTTGTTCTCAACTAGACTTCCGTGTTCTCAGTTCTAACTTCCGCTCTACATACAACAACTACCCAGACAGCTGCCCAATAATCGAGAACATCGGCAGGAACATGCCGGCAACGATGAAGCCGACGATGACGCCGAGGAACACGATGAGCATGGGCTCGAGGGCAGCGGTGAGGCTATCTACGGCCTCGTCGACTTCGCGTTCGTAGAAGTCGGCTACCTTCTGCAGCATGCTGTCTACCGCGCCGGTCTCCTCGCCGATGGCGATCATGGAGGAAACCATGGGCGGGAACACGTGCGGGTACTTGATTAGCGTGGTGCTTATCTGCTCGCCGCGCTGCACGTTCTCTTTCGTTTCGTCGAGGATGTCCTCCACGATGGCGTTGCCGGCGGTGCCCTTGGTGATCTCGATGGATTCCATGATGTTCACGCCGGACCGGAGCAGCAGGCCGAAGGTGTTGCTGAAGCTGGCGATGGCGCTCTTCTGGACCAGAGTTCCGAGCACTGGTGTGCGCAACATCAGGTTGTCAATAGTTCGTCGCCCTTGAGGCGTTCGGTAAAACAGGGCTATTCCCACCACCAGGATGACGATGATGCCGAGCATGATGTACCACTGGAAGCGCAGGAAGTCGGATATGGCTATGAGCGCGCGGGTTATTACGGGCATGTCACCACCGAGCTGGTCGAGGATGGAGGCGAACTGCGGCACGATGCCGGTGAGCAGGAACCAGGTCACCGCGAGGGCAATAACCAGCACCACGGTGGGGTACGTAAGCGCGGTCTTGATCTTGCCGCGCAGCGCCGCCTGCTTCTCCATGTACGCGGCTATTCGGTCGAGAATGCCGTCCAGGTTGCCCGACACTTCGCCTGCGCGCACGAGGTAGATGTACAGCTTGTTGAACATGCGCGGGTGCTTAGCCAGGGCGTCAGATAGCTGCAGGCCGGTCTCCACGTCCTCGCGGACGTTCTTGAGTGCGTCTTTGAGACCCTGCTTGTCGGACTGACGTTGCAGGATGGCCAGGCTCTGCACCACAGGCAAACCTGCGTTGATGACCGTAGCGAACTGGCGGGAGAAGATAGTGATGTCCCGAACGTTGGGGATACTGCCGAAATCGAGCCACTTGGGGAGCTTGATGTCGGCCTGCAGGCCGGTCTTCGGCGCCTTGATCTCGGTTACGAAGTAACCCTTCTGGCGCAGTGCGTTAGCTACCTCTCGCTGCGACGCGGCCTCGGTGGTACCCGTGATGACCTTGCCGCTGCGATCGCGCACCTTGTAGTCGAAAACCGCCATCGTGCCTCCTAGCGCACCAGCTCGGACCTTACCCAAGTGAACAGACTGAGTCCAAACTGCACGTCAGCCTACCCAGAGCGGCCCCACCTTGGCTGGCAAATCGCTCACTTTGTTGCGTGCACGTGCTAGCCATACAGTACCCGACCTGAGTGACTTCCGCGCAGCGTTACCATGCTCTGCATGACGTTACGCAGGGAATCAAAAGCGCGTAAGCAGGAGCGCTCGAAGCTGGTGCTGGAGGGGCTCAAGGCGCTGTACCCGGACGCGCGTAGCGAGCTTGACTTCGGTTCACCCTTCCAGTGCCTCATAGCTACGCTGCTTTCGGCTCAGGCGACGGATGTGAGCGTGAACCTGGCCACGCCGGCCCTGTTCGCGGCCTACCCCAACGCTGTCGCGCTCTCGGCTGCCACCCCGAACGAGGTCGAGCCGTACATCAGGACTATCGGCCTTTACCGCACTAAGGCCAAGAACGCGGTCGCTACTGCCAAGCTGCTGGTGGAGCGCCACGGCGGCGAGGTGCCGGGGTCGATGGCAGAATTGGTGGTACTCCCCGGCGTGGGCCGCAAGACCGCCAACGTGGTCCTGGCGAACGCGTTCGGACAGCCCACCATTGCCGTCGACACGCACGTGGGGCGGGTGGCGCGCCGGCTGGGCTTCACCAAGGAAACGGACCCCAACAAGGTCGAGGGCGACCTTACCGACCTCTTCCAACCGAGCGACTGGATCTACTTGCACCACGCCCTCATCTTTCATGGGCGCCGCGTGTGCCACGCCCGCAAGCCGAACTGCGCCTCCTGCACCCTGTGCCACATCTGCCCATCGTGCCCCGTCACATGACGTCTGGTGCCAACAGCGCGGGTTGCAGCCTATTTCCTGTAGGCATGAGTCGCAGTACCGAACCCACCCGCTTCCCTACCCTTGGTAGCGTGACCGCATGAAGGACCTCGTCATCGTTGGGGCCGGCCCAATAGGCATCGAGGCAGCCATCCTCGCTAAACGGGCCGGGCTCGACTTCCTATTGGTAGATAAGGGCGCGGTCGTCGACGCCATCCGCCGCTACCCGGTTTACATGACCTTCTTCACCTCCTCCGAACGGCTTGAGGTAGGCGGCCACCCGTTGGTGGCGGCCACCGACAAGCCCACACGCAAGGAAGCCCTCGACTACTACCGCAAGGTGGTGCAGAACGAGTCGCTGCCGCTACGCACGTACACGCAAGTCACAGCGGTTACCGCCGCGCCGCACGGCGGGTTCCGGCTCACTGTCAGGTCCACTCCCCCATCCGGACCGCACCAGCAAACGCAAGAGCTCCAAGCACGCTTCGTAGTGCTGGCCACCGGCTACTTCGATAACCCCAAGCAGCTCGGTGTTACGGGCGAGGATCTGCCGCACGTGTCGCACTATTACGACGAGGCTCACCCCTACATGGGCCGCAACGTGGTCATCATCGGCGCCGGTTCCAGCGCTGCCGACGCGGCGCTCGACCTCTACCGCGGCGGCGCCACCGTCACCATGATCCACCGCGGCGAGACCCTCAGGCACAGCCTCAAGTACTGGATAAAACCCAACCTAGAGAACCGCATAAAAGAAGGCTCCATCACGGCGCACTTCCGCACGCACGTCACCGCCATAACGCCGCAGCACGTGACCGCCGAATGCGGCGGGCAGCGCTTCGAGGTGCCCGCCGACCGGGTCTACGCGCTCACTGGTTACAGGGCCGGCACCACGCTCCTAGAATCAGCCGGCGTCAAGCTCCAACCCGACACGAAAGCGGCGCAACTCGATCCCGTAACCTTCCAAAGCAACGTACCGGGCCTATACGTCATCGGATCAGCCGGATTCGGCGACCGCACATCCGACGTATTCATCGAGAACGGGCTCCTGCATGCAAGGGCCGCCATGAACGCACTGGTAGCCCAGATCAACAGCGCAACCAAAGTGCTGCACTAGCACCCACCGCCCAAGTAACGCGTCCCACGCAGGCGCTGCCTACGCAAGCATGACGCGGCACCGTTACACTCTAAGCAGGAGGTGCCGCACATGAAACAACGCGACATGGGCATAGGGATCGGACTAGTCGTCCTGGGACTGATATTCCTCATCGGACCAGCCCTCAACCTACAGGACTTCGGCTGGCCCTTCTTCGTCATAATCCCAGGCGTCATCCTCCTATTTGTCGCGTTCACGACCAACGTCGGCAACGGCTCACTAGCCGTACCCGGCTCAATCGTCACCGTCACCGGGCTCATCCTCCTAGTGCTCAACGCCACCAACCGCATGGACGCCTGGGCCTACGCATGGGCACTAGTCATGGCAGCAGCCGGCGCCGGCACCTACCTCTACGGCCGCATCTCAGACTCAGCCAGCCTCAAGAAAGCCGGCAGCCGCGCCGTGTTCGCCGGGCTCGCACTATTCGTACTGTTCGGGCTCGTGTTCGAACTCCTCATCTTCGGCACCTTCAGCTCCGTGCTGCGCTGGGCCGTACCCATCGTGCTGATCGCCGTCGGAGCGTACCTCCTCTACCGCAACAGCAGCCAGCAACGCCAAGCACTACCGCCCAAACCCCCAGTCACAACCGCGCCACCCACCACCCCACCAGCGGTGCAGCCGCCCGCCCCCAGCGCCCCCGCGCCCCGCGTCGGGCCCGGAGAAAGCGAGAACCGCTGAAGGTGCCCGGAACGCGCCAACTACTAGCAATCGCCCTCGTCGCTATCGGCGCGCTCTGGCTCCTCATAGAGATCGGCTTCGTACCCCCCAGCCTCACGCGCGCGCTGCTCCACTGGTGGCCGCTCCTGCTCGTAGGCTTCGGGCTCGACCTCGCAATACCAGCCAGCAAGCGCGGCCCCGCACCCATAACCGTCTACGCCGCCGCCGCCATACTCCTCATCGCCCTCACCACCCGAGGGCAAACACCCACCACACCCGAAGCGGCGTACCGCCAACCGCTCCCCGCCAACGCCCGCAGCATGACCGCGATAATCGAACTCGGCTCCGTGAAGAGCAGCCTAGGCCCGGCCGACCCTGGCGTCGCCGTGAACGCCGAGTTCGACGCGCACGCGCCCAGCAAAGTCGAGCTCACGGGCGCCACAGACCTGCAGTTCGAACTACGGCGCCCCAGAAGCACCCTGTTCGACTTCAGCCGCTCCGAATGGCAAGTACAGCTCACGCCAGAGGTGCCGCTCACCCTCGACCTCCGCACTGGCTCCGGCACGGCCAACGTAGACCTACGCCAGTTCGACATCACATCCCTGATCGTCGACTCCGGCAGTGGCAGCACCCACCTCCAACTACCCGGAGGTGGCACCTACTACCGCGCCGACGTTGGCACCGGCAGCGGCAGCACGAACCTAACCGTAGACGCCGGCGCCTCGCTCGACCTCATACTCCAGACTGGCTCCGGCAGCGTCAACGTCGCCATCGACGAAGGCACAGACCTGCAACTAGTTCTCGCCACCAGAAGCGGCGCCGTCACCCTCGACCTGCCAGACGACGCGCCCATAAGAGTCGAGATCCAAGACGACGGCTCCGGCCGGGTACGGCTACCCAACTACCTGAACCGACGCAGCGGAACCGGCGACACCGGCACATGGCAAAGCCAAACGTACGAGCGAGGCGGCCGCGTCATCAACATCACAGTCGTCGACGTGGGATCAGGCAGCATCACCTTCCGGTGAGCGACCCCCACCATGCGCCTAATCGTCACGCACGAACAACCCGACTTCGACGCGCTCGCCAGCCTCGCGCTCGCCAAGCTGCTGTTCCCAGGCTCCATAGCCACCACCCAAGGCACGCTTAGCCGCCAGATCCAAGCTTTCCTCCGCCTCTACCGCGACGAACTCGACCTCTTACCCCACGACGCCATCGACCTGAACGCGGTAAGTGAGCTCGTAGTCGTCGACACCGCCGACCCAACCCGCATAAAACCGTTCGACCAGCTGCTCGGCAAGGTCACAGTCACCGTCTACGACCACCACCCCACGCCAGCCAACGCCATCGTCGCCGCCCGCGGCATCGTGCAACAAGTTGGCGCCACCACCACCCTCCTAGCGCGCGAACTGCACGCCACAGCGGTGCCCATACCCGCCCCCGTAGCCACCCTGGCGCTCCTCGCCATACACGAAGACTCCGGCAACCTCACCTTCGACCTCACCACCCCCGACGACTACCGAGCCGCCGCCCACCTACTCGCCAGTGGCGCCAACCTGGGAGTGGTGCGGCGCTTCGCGCACGAGCAACTAACCCCCGAACAGCTAACTTTCCGAGAGGCCCTCCTGCAACACGCCAGCAGCGGCGAAGTGGCCGGCAGACCCGTCGTTACGGCCGCCTTCACACACCCGCAGTACGTGCCCGCCGTCAGCGGCCTAGTCAACGACCTAATCGACCTTTACGCGGTCGACGCCGCTGTGGTGGCCGTAGCCATGGACGGCGTCACCCTAGTGTTCGCCCGCAGCAACGAACGCTTCGACTGCGCCGCAGCGCTAGCCAGCGCCATAGGCGGCGGAGGACACGCCGGCGCCGCGTTCGGCAAGAGCAGCGAGCCGCCCGACGCCACCCTCGCAAGCGTGCTCGAGGCGCTAGCCCAGCACGCGGCGCCCACCGTGCGCGCCAGAGACCTCATGAGCAGCCCAGTAAAGAGCCTGCCGCAAAGCGCGACCGTATCCGACGCCGTGGAGAAACTCCTGCTGTTCGGCCACAACGGCATGCCCGTACTCGACCCTTCTGGCGCGGTCGTTGGAGTGGTCTCCCGCCGCGACCTCGACCGGGCACTGCGGCACGGCATGGGCACCAGCCGCGTGACGGGCTTCATGAGCCGCGGGGTGGTGAGCGCGTCTCCGGAAGCAACGCTCAGCCAACTCGAAACCATGGTGCTCGACAACAACATCGGCCGCATCCCCATCGTCGAAGACGGCGCCCTCATCGGCATAGTCACCCGCACCGACATAATCGGCGCGCGCCACCAACGCCCGCAAGACGACCGCGCCGGCAGACTGCTCGAACGCTTGCCGCCCAGCGCCCGTGAGGCGCTTGAGCGCGCCCGCCAACTCGCAGGCGACTCGGCCCTGTACCTGGTCGGCGGCACCGTCCGCGACCTGCTGCTCGGCGCTGGCGTCAAAGACATCGACCTGGTCGTGGTCGGCGACGCCGCCCGCTTCGGCACCATGCTGCAGGCCGCGCTAGGCGGCACCCTCTCCGCCCACGTGGAGTTCGGCACCGCCACGCTAGCGCTCCCTAGCGGCCTCGAACTCGACGTGGCCGCAGCGCGCGAAGAGACCTACGCGTGGCCGGGCGCCCTGCCCGACGTGGTACCGAGCAGCATCCAGAAAGACATGGCGCGCCGCGACTTCACGGTCAACGCCATGGCCCTGAGGCTCAACCCGCAACCGGCAGAACTGCTCGACCCGTACCAAGGCGAAGCGGACCTCAACGCCCGGCAACTCAGGGTGCTGCACCCCCTCTCGTTCGTCGAGGACCCCACACGGGTGCTGCGCGGCGCGCGGCTCGCGGGCCGTCTCGGCTTCGGCTTCGAGACCGACACGGCCGAGAGGGCCCGCGCCGTGCTCGCGCCGGAGCGGCTCGGCACCGCCCGGCCCGTCAAGGTCAGCCATAGCCGCTCGCGCGCCGAACTGGAGCTGATCTTCGACGAGCCCCGCGTGGCGCCGGTACTGACCGTGCTAACCGACCTCGGCGCGCTCCAGGCGATATTCGGGCTGCAAGCCTCAGGCGGACCGCTCGAAGCCCTGCCCCTAACCCAGGCGCTCGACGCGCTCAGGCAAGAGAACCAGCTGCCGTCAGAGTCATACCTG
>JBAYRM010000096.1:0-7297 GCA_041676665.1 Trueperaceae bacterium | reverse complement strand
GGCATCTGGCCGGGAACCTGACCGGGCATCATGCCGCCGCCCTGGCGCTGCATGAGCAGCGTGGGTCCCGCCGGCACGGCCTGGCCGTTAGCGTCGGTCTGGTAGAAGGCGATCTGCATGGACGCGCCGTCAGCGCTCAGCTGCGCCTGGAAGCCCAGCGGTCCCTGCTGCGACATGACGGCGCCGAACGCGAAGGTGCCGTTGACCTCGCCCTGCAGCGGGAACTGGCCGTTGGGGCCCGTGAGCATGCCAGACAGTGCGCCCGCCTGGTCCTGGGAGAAGGCGATGGTCATGCTGGTCTGCGGTTCTACGAACGTGCCGTTAAAGCCCTGCGCCATCACGGTTGCAGCGAGCGTTAGCGCCAGCGCCCAAGCCAATGTTCTCACGGTCCTCGACATCACTACCTCCACGGTGTTGCGCACAGCGTAGAGAAGCGCCACTTAAGAACGGCTTAAAGACCACGGTGGGGTAGCACCTGCGTGGGGCGCCGGCGGCGCACAGCGCCTACACTGTGGGGCATGAAGTACGTGGCTCTAATAGCGCACGACCAGAAGAAGCTGGACCTGGCCATGTTCGTCAACCAGCATGCTGCGCTGCTGGGCCGGTTCCGTCTCATCGCTACCGGCACCACCGGCAAGATCCTGAGCGAGAAGACGGGGCTGGCTATCGAGCGGGTGCAGTCCGGACCGCTGGGCGGCGACCTGCAGGTGGGCGCCCTCATCGCCGACGATAAGGTCGCGGCGGTGCTCTTCTTCAGGGACCCGTTGACGGCGCAGCCGCACGAGCCTGACGTGTCGGCGCTGCTGCGCATCTGCGACGTGCATCAGGTGCCGCTAGCCACTAACCTGGCTACCGCTGGCGCCATCATGGGCTGGTTGGAGGAGTACGCCGCCACCGAAGTCGGGGCGGCCGAGCCGCGGCCCGGCGCTGCGCAGGGCGAGGCCAGTAACGGTGGCGCGACGTGAATCGCGACCTGATAGAGCGGTTCATCAACGAGATGCGAGAGCGGTACGCACAGCAGATCGAGGCTGTGTCGCTGCCGGACGGCACCGCCGAGTACTTAGCCCTGCTGATGGAGCGCGGCGACCCGGAAGCGCTCGAGTTCCTCCTCAAGTTGAGCTACCTCATGGGTCTGCAGACGGGCTTCGCGGCGGCGCACGCCGGCGCCAACACACCCGACCCTGAACCTGGTCACGGGCCGCTGCAGGCCTAGCCGCCCGCCGGTAGCCCGGCGGGCACGCCGCACAACGCTTACTGCGCCGCCTAGGCGGTGGGCGCAAGGTCGTGCAGCAGCTCGACCTCCACCACCGTCTCGGCCTTGAGGCTCGAACCTACCGAGCAGTACTTGTAGGTAGCCAGCTCGACGAAGCGCCTGGCGGTGGCCTCATCGAGTCCGGGCACGTTGAACACGTGGCGCGTGACTATTCGCTCGAACGGCGCGGGCACCGCGTCCGGCCGTTCGCCGGTAACCTCCACGCGGTACTCCTTGATCTCCAGGCGCCGCTTGCCGATCATGCTCACGATGTCGACGGCGGCGCAGCCCGCCACGGCGTGCAGTACGAGCTGCATGGGGCTGGGTCCCGTGCGGGCGGTCTTCTCGTTGTCGACCATGGTGCGCATGCCTTCGGGCGTTTCGCCCATGAAGCGCGAGCCTGTCAGGTGGTGCAGCGTGGTGGTGAGGGTCTTTGCCATACCCAAGTATGGGCGCTTCCCCGGCCGGAAGCGCGCCGCCGGCGCTACACTTCCCCTAATGGAGCAGTCAGCACCGTCCATGGGGCCGAGCCCGGTCCCGCCTCCCGGCGCGGGGAAGCAGGAGCTGCGGGTGTGGGCCAAAGCCGTGCGCTCATGGGCACGGGCCGAGAAGCGCTCGGCACCGGACGAGTACGTGCGTACCGCCCTGAGCGCCAGCGAACTGTTCCAGTCTGCCACCACCGTCGGCCTGTACCTGCCCATGGCGGATGAGGTCGACATCGAACCGTTGGTGAGCGCGGGCCGCCGCTTCGTGGCGCCGCGCGTGCAAATGACGCCCTCTCCTCACCTGACGTTCCACGAGCTGGGCGCGGGCACGGAGCAGCACCGCTGGGGCTTGCGCGAACCGGCGGCGAACGCCCCGCAGGTGCCTATCCAGCAGATCGACCTGCTGCTGGTGCCCGGCCTGCTGTTCGACGAGCAGGGTGGGCGGCTCGGTTACGGCAAGGGGTTCTACGACCGCGCGCTAGCGCACGCGCCAGCCTCGACCGTCACCGTCGGCGTGACGCTCGACGCCCTGGTGGTACCGCTGCTTCCGCTGGCCAAGCACGACGTGGCGGTGCAGTACCTGGTCACCGAAACGGGCCTCAGGCCGGTGCGGCGCTGACCTCCGACCAGGCCGGGTAACGCCGCGGGCTGCTCGAGATGGCCAGGCTGGCGGCTCTCACCGCCACAGCCACAGCCCCACTCAAGCTGGCGCCGTTCTGAACTGCGGTCAGGAGGGCGGCGTTGAAGGTGTCGCCGGCGCCCACCGTGTCCTGCACGTTCACGGGCGGGGCGGGCTGCAGTACGCGCTCGTCCCCGGACGCGTACAGCGCGCCGTCGGGACCGAGCTTCACGACCACCTCGCGGCAGCCGTCCGCCGCCAGTTGCCGCAGCGCCGCGTCTACCGCTGGCGGCTCGAACGAGCCCGTGTCCGGCAAGCCGGTCAACCCAAGCAGCTCCTCCCGGTTCGGCAGGAACACGCTCAGGTGCGGCAGCAGCGCCGTCACCTCGGCGCGCACGGCAGGGGTCCAGCCTTCGGAGGGCCAGCCCGTGTCGAGCGCTGTTATCACGCCGCGGCTCTTGGCCTCCGCCAACCAGCCGGGCGCCAGCTGGCGCAGTTGCGGCAGCAGGAAGTAGCCGCACAGCAGCAGGAGGTCGCCGGGCGCGGCGGCTGCCAGCGCAACTTCGGTCTGCTCCACCGGCAGGTGTCCTAAGTGACCCATGTACGACACGAACGTGCGTTGCCCGTCGGGATGGTTGAGCCCGACCGTGAGCGCGGTGGCCTCAGGCACGCGCGTCAAACGCGTTACGTCCGCCAGCTCCGCCTCCAGCCAGCGGCCCAGGGCGTCGTCGCCGACGCTGCCCACGATCTCGTAGCGCTGGGTTGCGCCCGCCAGGGCGGCCAGTGCCAGGCCCGTGTTGCCGGCAGCCCCGCCCACGCGCAGCTCGTAACGGTCGGTGACCACCTCGGTGCCGGGCGTGGGCCAGGGGGTCACCGGCCCCATGAGCACGTCGACGTTGGCGTTACCCACCACCAGAATGCGCGGCTGCTCCCCTTCAGGTTCAGCGCTCACCCCTTCACCCCCGTGAGCACCACGCCTTCGATGATCTGGCGCTGGAAGATGAAGAACACGATCAGCACGGGTATGACTGCCAGGGCGGCGCTGGCCATGATGAGGTTCCAGGCGGTGCCCGCCTCACCGGAGAACAGCGCCACGCCAACTGGGATCGTGCGCATGCTGGCGCTCTTGGCCACGATGAGGGGCCACAGGAAGGCGTTCCAGTTGCCCACGAAGTTGAAGATGGCCAGCGCCGCCAGGCCCGGCCCCACCAGGGGCAGACCCACGCGCCAGTAGAGGCCGAACTCGCTGACCCCGTCCACCCGCCCGGCGTCGAACAGGTCGCGCGGCAGCGACTGGAAAAACTGCCGCATGAGGAACACACCGAACGCCGGGATGAGCCCCGGGAACGCGATGCCCCAGAACGTGTTGACCCAGCCGTACTCGGTAGCCATCACGTACCAAGGGATCACCAGCATCTCGGTGGGGATCATGAGCGTCGAGAGGATGAGCAGGAAGATGAAGTTGCGGCCGGGGAAGCGCAGCTTGGTGAGCGTGTAACCCACCAGCGAGCAGAAGAACAGCACAGACACGGTGGAGATGCCGGCCACGATGAGGGAGTTCCCGAACCAGCGCGGGAACTGCGTGTTGAGCAGCACCTCCTGGTAGTTGGCCAGCGACCACACCTGCGGCCAGAAGTTGAACCGGAAGATCTCACGCAGCGACTTGAACGACGACAAGAGCATCCACACGAACGGGAACGCCATGACCACAGAGCCAAGCGCCAGCGCGAGGTAGATGAACAGCCTGCCGGGCCGGAACCGTTTGCGACCGAGGTCCAGCATCAGTACTCGACCTCCCTCTGGGTGAGCTTCAGTTGCAGGAGCGTGATGACCATGATGATGGCGAACAGCAGCACGGTCACCGCGGCCGCGTAGCCGATCTGGAACTTCTCGAACGCCTGCTGGTACATGTACAGCGCCAGCGTGAGCGTGCTACCGAGCGGCCCGCCCTGGTCGGTGAAGTTGATGTTGACCACCTGATCGAATATCTGCAGCGTGGCGATGGTGGAGATGACCAGTGAGAACACCAGCACGGGGTTCAGCAGCGGGAAGGTGACCTTCCAGAAGCGCTGCCAGCCGTTGGCGCCGTCGATAGCGGCCGCCTCGTGGAACTGGCGCGGTATGCCCTGCAAGCCGGCCAGGAAGATCACGACCTGGAAGCCGAGCTGCTGCCACACGATGACCACTGACACGGCCACGAGCGCCTGTGCGGGGCTGGTGAGGAACGGCTGCGGGTCGATCGCTAGCCACGGCAGGCCGATACCTGTGACCCAGTCGCTCCAGTCGGAGAGGAGGCGGTTGAAGATACCGAAGTTCACGGAGTACATCCAGCCCCACACCCACGCCACGGCGGCGGCGGGGGTCACGTAGGGCGCGAAGAATATGGCGCGGAAGATAGATCGGAAACGCTCGACGCTGTTGAGCAGCAGGGCGGCTACGAGGCCCAGGCTCACCTGCCCGAACACCACCAGAACGAAGTAATAGAGCATGTTGCGCAGCGCTTTGTAGATGTCGCCCCTGGCTTGGAACTCGGCCCACATGGCGCGGTAGTACTGCAGCCCCACGAAGTTGCGCGCCTCGGGATCCACGTGCCAGCTGAAGAACGACAGCTTGAGCGACTGCACGGCGGGCCACAGCCGGAAGAACAGGAAGAAGCCCAGCGGCACCAGCAGGAAGATGTAGGCCCAGATGGCCTCCCGCGAGCTGAGTGACAGCCTGCGGCGGGGCTTGACGGGGGGCGAGCTCATGGCACCTCCGGTAACCGGTTCCGGCGGCACACGGCGGCCGCGCCCCGGCAGGGTTGCTTGGGTTAGTGAGGGCCGGGCGGTTACCGAACCGCCCGGCTCCGGCTTCTTGCTACTGGTAGGGGCGGAGTTCCGCCCCTACCGGGTCCCTCAACTCAGCGGTTGGCGTCGAGGAGGAGCTGCTCGGTGAGGGCCGCGCCTTCGATGGCGGCGGCCGGGTCGGTGCCGAGGAGCACGACTTCGTTGATGGCGTCGACCATCACGTCGCGCTGGCCCAGCTCGTCAACGAAGACCGTGGCGTGAGCGTAGTCGAGCGCGCGCACGAACGGGCCGTACACGGGATCGTTGGCCAGTTCCGGGTCGGCGATGAGGCTGCTGCTGGCGGGCAGTTCGCCCACCACGTCGAGCCACAGCTTCATGGCTTCGTCGCTGGTCACGAACTGGAGGAAGCGCGAGGCGGCTTGGGCCTTGCCGGCGTCGCGGACGGCGTTGGGGGTCAGGGCGTTCATGAAGAACGAGCCGAAGTTGGACTGGATGCCGTTGTCGAACGTGGGGAGCTCGGTGACGCCCCAGTTGAACTCGGCCAGGCGCTGCACATCGCCGATGGCGAAGCTGCCGTCGATGATCATGGCGATGTTCTCGAGCAGGCGGAAGCCGTCGCGGTAACCGTTGTTGCCGGGCACGAACTCGGGCACGCCGATCTCGTAGGTGGTGGCCCAGTCGGTGTAGAACTTGAGGGCCTCAACGCCGGCCTCGCTGTTGTAGGCCACGCTGCTGTAGTCGTCGGAGTACGGCTGGCCGCCGAACTGACGGATCAGCACTTCGCGCACCAGGTGGTGGTCCTGGCCGGTAGGAGCGAAGCCGTAGCCGACTTCCTCGAAGCGGGCGCCCTGCTTGATGGTGAGGGCCTGAGCTATCTCGATGAACTCGTCCCACGTGGCGGGCGGAGCGTCGTAACCGGCGGCGGCGAGCTTGTCGGCGTTGTAGAACAGCGCCAGGCTGCGGACGGCGGTGGGGAGGCCGTACCAGGTGCCGCCGTACTTGGCGGCCTGGACCACGGGCGCGAAGTTAGCGTCGAGCGCGGCGGCGTCGAAGTGCGCCTCGGGCAGCGGCACAACGTAACCGCCTGCGGCCCATGCGGGCAGCCAGCCGTAGAACAGCTGAACCACGTCGGGTCCCTGCCCGGCGGGGATGGTGGCGGCGACCTGCGCCGGGTAGCCGTCGTACGGGAAGGTCTCCTGCACGACCTTGATGTCGGGGTTGGCCTGTTCGAACAGCGCTATCAGCTGGTTCATGGCGTCGACCCTGGTGGGGAACTCGTACTGCCAGTAGGTGATGGTGGTCTGAGCTGCGGCAACGCCGAAGCCAAGCACCACGGCCAAGATGAGTAGAACCCTCTTCATGCTTACTCCCTTTCCGATCCGCGCAGTTGCGCCGTGGCGCGGACAAGCGCGCCCTGTCTTCCCCGCAGGGCGGTGGAGTCGGCTGCTAGCCGCTCCCGCGCCCGGGCGAGCTGGGTTGTCATGACCTCTGGCGCCGGCATGCCGAGCCCGGCGCGGCGCCTCACGAAGGCGGCCGGGTCTAGCGCCGCCGTCACCTCCTCGGCAGGCAGGGCGGGTCCGCCCGCGGCCTCCAGGTCGGCGGGGCGGGCCGTGGTCAGCGGCCTGCCCTGTTCGTTCATCAGTCTCACGAGCCGCGCGGCGACGCCGTGTGCGGCCGGGAACGATAGCCCGTGCCCGCGCGCCAGCACGTCGGCCAGTTCGGTGGCCGTGGTGTCGGTGGCGGCGGCCAGGCGGGCCAGCGTGTCGGTGTCGAAGTCGCCGTGCTCCAGGCACGCGGCCAACAGGTCGAGGGCTCCGACCAGCTGGCGGTGTTGCGCCGCCAGCGCTCCCTGGATGTCGGGCCCGAAGTCGTTGAGGTCGGTGAACGGGATGTTGTGGCTGGAGAAGTAGAACATGCCGGCAGCACCCACCGCCCGCGAGAACTTGGTGCGGGCGTGTTCGAGTGAGACGGGGTTACGTTTCTGCGGCATGATCGAGGAGCCTTGTACCAGGTCGTCAGCCAGACGGTACCTGCCCGACGCTGCCCAGGCCAGCATGTCCGTTACCAACCTGCCCAGACCTAAAGCAACGCTCTGCGCCACGCTCACAACATCGAACTCCCAGTCGGCGGACGCCACGGCGTCGTAGGTGTTGGC
>JBAYRM010000095.1:0-7345 GCA_041676665.1 Trueperaceae bacterium | reverse complement strand
CGGATCACGGCCACGCTGGCCCTCACGCCGTGGCGCTGCGCCTGCGGTAACCCCAGTTCGTACACGCCCGAGCGCGCGTCGTCGAACATGACCGTCACCACGCCGCGCTGCGGCGCTTCTAGCGCGTCGAGCCCGTCGAGCCACACGCTCACGGGCGCCTTGCCGTCGTCGACTACGCTCAGCTGCACGCCGGTCACCCGGGTGAGGTCCACCTGAGGCGCCTCCAAAGGCGAGCCCAGGTTGAGCGTGAAGACGCCCCATTCGCCGTCGTCCAGGCGGCGCTCAGAGAGCGCGGGGGCCTGGGCGTACAGCTCGTACGCGTCGTGCGTGGCGAAACCGTCGTGGCTCAGGTAGAGGTACATGCTCCGCAGGTGCTCGACCGGCGCCACCTTGAGGCGCAGGCGCAGGAACACGTTCGAGAGGTCCATGGCCTCCAGCCCCGCGGCGCGCAGGTTGACCTGGCGGCCGTCGCCGTCGCTTTCCAACCTGAGCGTGCGCGTGCCGAGGAGCACCTCGGTCAGGTCGGGTTCTACCGAACCAGCGCTGCTCTGCAACTCGAAGCGCGTGTCGAACTGGAACGTGTCGATGACCATGGCGGGGCCCCTGACCCAACTGCTCGCTAGCGGGCGTAGGTCTGCGGCCACTGTTGCCTGCTCCTGACCCCACGCCACTCCCGTAAGTGCCAACAGGGCGGCCAAACCCGCCCACAACCCACCCCTGTTTCGGTGCATGAGTGATTACACCATTCAGGCGTGCCCGGCTGGGCGCCTTACTGGGCGCCTACTGTTGGTCGAGGAACACGACCGCCTGGTTGGTCTGGTCGAACTGCACGTTTATCGTGACCTCGCCGTAGTACTCACCAGGCTCGGCGTACTCACCGTCGCCGTCCTCATCGCTCTCGACCACGATCGTCAGCGGGCCCGTTGGCGCGTTGGTGAGCGTGAAGATGCCGTCAGCGTCGAGCGTGGCCACCGGGTAGCCCGGTACCACCAGCCGCATTGCGCCCACGGGCGGCGGTGGCGGGGGCGGCGGGGGTGGCGGCTCGGTGGTGCCCACCAGCGCCTCGTACGAGGCGGCTGCGTTCACCAGGCCGTAACCGAAGTGAGGGTCCCTGCCGGGCGCCCCCAGGTCCGTGGCGCCAGCTATGAGGGCCTGCCTTATCTCGTTATCGGTTGCACCGGGGTCCGCGCTCTTCAGCAGCGCCACCACGCCGGCCACCATGGGGGCGGCCATGCTGGTGCCCTCCATCCAGCCGTAGTTGTGGGTGCCGGAGCTCATGTCGTAGTCGGTGCTGAGCACCATGTCGTAACGCTCGTTCGCGCCGAAGCTATTGCCGCCCGGTGCCGCGATGAACAGTTCGGGCCCTACGTGGCTGTAGCAGGCGCGTTGGTTGGCGGGATCGGTGGCGCCCACGGCCCACACCTGCGAGTAGGCGGCGGGGTACGAGACCGGATCGAAGGTGGCCTGGCCAGCCGGGCAGGCGGTGTTGCCGGCCGCGCCCACGATGATGATGCCGGCGTTGCGGGCGGCCTGCAGGGCGTCCTGCGTGCCGTTGCCCAGCGGCAGGCTGCTGCCCAGGCTGAGGTTCATGACCTGCGCCAGCGGCGCGCCGCCGTTGACCACGTGCTCGATCCCGCGGATGAGGCTGGCCGCGTTCATGGGGCAGCCGGGCTGGTTCTCGTAGTCGAGGTCAACCAGGTAGAGCCCGGCGCCGGGCGCCGCTCCCGCCACGCCTACGCCGTTGTTGGCCACGGCGGCGGCGATGCCGGCCACGTGGGTGCCGTGCGTGCCGCAGGCGGGATTAGTGGCCTCTACGCTGCCCTTGAGGTCACCGGCGTCGTACTGCCCGACCAGGTTCGGGGCCAGGTCCGGGTGGCGCGGGTAGAAGCCGTTGTCCAGCACGGCTATCGTGACGCCCGTGCCGTCGGCGGCCTCCCACAACTGCTCGGCCTGCACGCGGTCCAGGTTCCACTGCAGGTGCCGGAACTCGTCGTTGGCGAACGGGTAGACGGGCACCGGCAGCTCCACGTAGCGCACGCCGCGGGCCCCCTCCAGGCGCGCTTGCGCGAGGGCGGCGTCGGCCGCTGGCACCTCGACCAGAACCAGCCCGGCCGCGTCGAAGCGCGACTGAACGCGCGCGCCGTTTAGCTGGGCTACGGCGGTGGTGAGGGCGTGCACGGCCGACGCGGCCGGGGCGCCCGCCAGGCCCTGAGCAGCCAGTCCCGCATCGGCCGCCTGCAGGCCGACGATCAGGGTAACGGTCTCGCCGCCTACCTCGGCCTCCCCTGCCGGGGCGCTGGCCAGCGGGTGCTGCGCGGCGCCGGTCGGCTCGCTGCCGCCGGGCCCGCGTGGCTGCTCACCCGCCGTGGTTGGGCTCAGCCACACGCCGTTACCGGCGGTTTCCAAGGGCTGCACGCCGGCGCCGGTAGCGCCTGTGCTGCGCAGGGCGTAACCGGTTACGTGCGGGAACGTGAACAGGACGGTGCGGTCAACCGTGTGACCCGCGGAGCTTAACCGCACCACGAACTGGTAATCGGGGATGTTGCTGAGGCCCGCCGGGTCCACCGTCAAGGCGACGGTGGCGTTACCCGAGCCGCTACTGGCGCCGAGCGACACGCGCGAGACGATGGCCGAAGAGCCGCCTGGCGCGGGCTCTACCGTGAGCTGCCACGCCTGCTCGGCGCGCACCTGAAGCGTGCCCGTGGTCACGCCGATCATGCTGCCGGGCGCGCTCAGGGTGGGCGTCGTGGGTGGTGGTGGCGGCGGGTCCTCACGCGGCGGCGCCTTGGTGCAGGCGGCCAGGGCGGCGGCCAGCAGCAGGGCCGCTAGGCCGAGGGAGGCTCTTCTTACGCTGTTGCTGCGCGCACGGCGCAGCGGCAGCCGGACCGGTTCCTGTGGCATGGAGCTCCATCCGCGCCAGCTTGGCGCTTACGTAGCTCCTTGATAGTGCTCCGCGCTGAGCCTGGCGGTGTCAGATGCGTGAAAACGGTCTTGGCGTTCGGCTCATGAAGGCGCCATTAACGGCCGGCGTCAGCCCCTTTGCCGCATGGCTGCGATGGCGCGCAGCAGGCCGTTGGTGGAGGCGTCATGCGCGCCGGGGTCGGGCCTGCCCTGCTTCACCTCCGGCACCAGCTTCTTGGCCAGTTCCTTGCCCAGCTCCACGCCCATCTGGTCGAACGAGTTCACGTCCCACAGCACTCCCTGGGTGAAGATCGAGTGCTCGTACAGCGCGATCAGGCTGCCCAGCGCGCGCGGCGTGAGGCGCGGCAGCACCACCGACGTGGTGGGCCGGTTGCCCGGGAAGCTCTTGGCGGCGCTGCCGGCCTGCTCCTCGCTGCGGCCCAGCATGAGAGCCTCTGTTTGCGCCAGGAAGTTGGCGAGCAGGATGTCGTGGTGCTCGCTCAGGGGGTGCTGAGGCGCGGCGGGCACGATGAAGTCGGCCGGCACGAGCTTGGTGCCCTGGTGCAGCAGCTGGTAGAAGGCGTGCTGCCCGTCGGTGCCGGGTTGCCCCCACACGACCGGGCCAGTTTGCCACGTGACACGCGCGCCGTCACGCGTGACGCTCTTGCCGTTCGACTCCATGCTGGCCTGCTGCAGGTAGGCGGGCAGGTGCACCAGCGACTCGTCGTACGGCAGCACCGCCCACGTCTCGGCGCCGAAGAAGTTGCCGTACCACACGTTGAGGAGGCCCATGAGCACGGGCACGTTCTCGGCGAGCGGCGCCAGCCTGAAGTGCTCGTCGACCGCGTGCGCCCCCTCCAGCAGCTCCTCGAACCGGTCCATGCCCACCGCTACCGCGATGCTGAGGCCGATGGCAGACCAGAGCGAGTAACGCCCACCCACCCAGTCCCAGAACGCGAACACGTTGTTCTGGTCGATGCCGAACGCGTTAACGGCCTCCAGGTTGGTGCTGAGGGCCGCGAAGTGGCGCGCCACGGCCGCCTCGCTGCCGGCCGCTTTGACCAGCCAGTGGCGCGCCGTATGGGCGTTCGTCATGGTCTCGAGCGTGGTGAAGGTCTTGGACGCCACCAGGAACAGCGTCGTGGCGGGGTTCAGGTGCGCCAGGGTGTCGTGGATGGCGGCGCCGTCTACGTTAGATACGAAGTGCAGCCGCGGCCCGTCGGCGTACGGCCTTAGCGCGCGCACCACCATCTGCGGCCCCAGGTGCGAACCGCCGATGCCGATGTTCACCACGTCGGTCACGCGCTCGCCGGAGTAGCCGCGCCACTCTCCCTGGCGCACGGCTTGGCTGAAGCGGCGCATTTGCTCCAGCACCTCTCGCACCTGCGGCATGACGTCCGCGCCGTCCACCAGCATGGGCCGCTGCGAGCGGTTGCGCAGCGCCACGTGCAGCACCGCGCGCCCCTCGGTGGTGTTGATGGGCTGGCCCGCGAACATGGCGTCGCGCGCCTCGGTCACGCCGGCGGCGCGCGCCAGCTCCAGGAGCAACTCGAACGTCTCGCTGGTGGCGCGGTGCTTGCTGAAGTCGACCAGCAGCTCGGCCACGGTGAAGGAGAAGCGCTCGAAGCGGTCGTCCTCGCCCGCGAACAGGTCGGCCAGCGTCACGCCGTTAATGCGCCGCTGATGCTCCTCCAGTGCCTGCCAGGCGGCGCGGCGCGGCGCGGGTGGCGGCTCGGCTGGCACGCCGTTAACGCGGCCCGGCATCAGCCCTGCCCCGGCTCTTCGGGGTGCGGCTCGCCGCCTGCTGCGCTAGAGCGCCGCCAGATGTTGATGCCGGCTTCCACGGCGTGCTCGTCTATGCGCGCTAACTCGTCGTCGGTGAACTCCAGGTTGTTTAGGGCGGCCCAGTTCTCCTCCAGCTGCGCCACGCTGGAGGCGCCTATCAGGACCGAGGTTACGCGCGGGTCGCGCAGGCACCAGGCCAGCGCCAGTTGCGCCAGCGTCTGGCCGCGCTGCCTGGCGATGTCGTTCAGCGCGTGCACGTGCTCAAGGGTGGAGCGCGTCAGCAGGCGCGACTTGAACGAGCCCTCGGCTGCGGCGCGCGAGTCTGCGGGCAGCGTGGCGGTCACGTCCGCCGGGTCGACGCCCAGGTAACGCGACGTGAGGAGTCCCTGCGCCAGCGGCGAGAACACGATGCAGCCCACGCCCTCGTCGTGCAGCGCGCCCAGTAGGCCCCGCTCGATCCAGCGGTTGAGCAGCGAGTACGACGGCTGGTGTATTAGCAGCGGCGTGCCGTTGGCCCGCAGTATGCGCGCGGCCTCGCGCGTGGTCTGCTCCGAGTACGAAGACACGCCCACGTACATCGAGAGCCCCAGGTCGACGGCGCTGGTGAGCGCCCCCATGGTCTCCTCCAGCGGCGTGTCGGGATCGTAGCGGTGGCTGTAGAAGATGTCGACCCAGTCGAGGCCCATGCGCTCTAAGCTCTCGCCTAGGCTGGAGAGCAGGTACTTGCGCGAACCGCCCACGCCGTAGTGGCCCGGCCACATGTCGTAACCGGCCTTGGTGCTGATAACGAGCTGGTTGCGCAGGCCCGCCAGGTCGGTGCTGAGGATCTCGCCGAAGTTCCGCTCGGCGGAGCCGGGCGGTGGACCGTAGTTGTTAGCCAGGTCGAAGTGGGTGATGCCGAGCTCGAAGGCGCGCAGGACTATCTGGCGCATGGTGTCGAGCGGGCGGTCCTCACCGAAGTTGTGCCAGAGGCCCAGCGAGATGGTGGGGAGCTTGAGGCCGCTGCGGCCGCTGCGGCGGAACGAGGCGGCGGGGGTAGGGGCGCCGGTGGCGTCCTGGGAGTGTGGCACGAGGAACCTCCTGGGCGGCGGTCCGGATCGTTCCGGTTGGCGCCTCCCCTACGCATCATAGGGCGGACGACCCGCGCGCGGCGGTTCGAGGGGGTCCCGGCCCGGTTTCCCCGTTTACGAATGTGAGTTTCGTAAGAGTCGCCTCCTTATAAAGGCTGTACAGCACGCGGACTAGGTGGTCGGCCCCGAAGCGGCCTCCTGACCTGACGCGGAACTAGTTCAGAAACTACTGGAACAAGGAGTGGTTCAGTGAAGAAGTCTATGGCGTTCCTATGGCTGTTCGCCGCAGCACTGGTGTTGGCGGCCTGCGGTACCACCGCACCTGGCGATAAGCGGGGGGAGGGTTCCAGCACCGTCATGAGCATCAGGTCCGATATGCCCTCCGGCTCGAGCGTGGGTGAGGAGTACACCTTCACGCTGGTAGCGCAGGGCGTGCCCGACGGGGTGCGCGGCGTTACCTTCGGGTGGAGCTTCGATGGTGCGCCGAGCGAGTACCGCACGGCGGCCGTGAAGAACGGCGCGGCCGTGCTGGTCTTCAAGCGCAGCTTCTCTGAGGAGCGCGAGTACCGGCTGAGTGCACTGGTGGGCAGGCCCACCAGCCCGACCGACATGAGCCAGTACGAGCAGTTGGCCACGGCCGAACTGGCGTTCACCGTGGGCGGGGACGGCGGTCCTGTGCTCACCGTGACCCCGCCGTTCGTGGTCGGCGGCGCCATCGACCAGGCTTACTACTTCTCGTTCGAGGCGGCCGGAATCCCGGAGGGCCTAGAACACGTGGCGTTCACCTGGAGCGTCGGCAGCGGCGCAACGCAGCGCGCGGACGTGGCGGTTGAAGCCGGCGCGGCGCGCAGCGGCACCACCCTCTCCTTCGACCGGGCCGGCACCTACACGCTGAACGTCATGCTGGCCGAGCCGTACGCGGACGGCGACGACCTCGAGGACTTCGTTCTGGCCTCGCGCTCCGTGAGCATCGTCATAACCGACGGCGCGGGTCAGCCTGACTACACCGCGGTGCTGGCCATCGACCCCAACACCATCACCGATGGGCGCGTGGGCCAGAACTACTCCTTCACCCTTAGCGCCAGCGAGGTTCCTGCGGACCTGAGTGAGGTTACCTTCGCCTGGCAGTTCCAGGGCGAGCCGATCCGCTTCCAGAGCGTGGCGGTTGTGGGCGGCGAGGCCAGCCACACCGTGAGCCGCACCTTCGACCGGGCCGGTGCTTACTGGCTGCACGGCTACGTGAGCAGGCCAACCGCTTCGACCGACCTGGCTGACCACCGGGTGCTTGATTCCGCGGTCGCCACCATAGCTATCGACGTCGAGACGCCGATCCGTGAGGTGGACCTGGGTTCCTGCGACGGTTGGGTGGAGACCCAAGCCGGCGGCCACGGCGTGACCGTTGACCGCTGGAACCTGAGGCTCGTGCCGGTTGGCGCCGTGATCGACTTCCGCTACTACACGTACACGATCCCCGACAGCTTCATCATCGAGTACCCGGTGGGCGACATAGCGTACGAGACCGGCTGGGTGGGCGACCCCTGGCACGCCTGGCCCATCTTCGGGCAGCCGGAGCTGTACCCTGGCGGCAT
>JBAYRM010000094.1:0-7427 GCA_041676665.1 Trueperaceae bacterium | reverse complement strand
TCACGCCCCGCTCGCGCGCTTCGGTGAGCACCGCCGCTGCGATGGGGTGCTCCGAGGCGGCCTCGATGCCGGCGGCGAGCGCCAGGAGTTCTTCTGCGCTGCCAGAAACCGGCACCACGTCGATAACCTTCGGCTTGCCGCGCGTGAGCGTGCCCGTCTTGTCCATGGCCAGGATGCTCACCTGCGCCAGGTCCTCGAGAGCGGCGCCGCCCTTGAACAGGACGCCGCGGCGCGCTGCCGCCGCCAGCGCCGAGAGGGTGGCGGCCGGCATGCTGATCACCACGGCGCAAGGGCTGGCCACCACGAGCAGTGTCGCCATCTTGTAGAAGGCGTGGCTCGTGTCCATGCCGATGAGGAGGAATACCAGCAGCGCCAGCGCCGTGCCGCCGAGAACTGCCAGGGTGTAGCGCTCGCCGAACCAGTCGCCGAAGCGCTGCCCGCTCGAGCGCTCGGACTGCGCCTGCGTGACCAGGTCGATCATGCGCGCCAGTGTCGTGTCGGAGGCGAGCTTGGTGACCTCGACCGTGAGTGCGCCGTAGCCGTTGACGGTGCCGGCGAACACCGGGCTGCCGTGGCTCTTGTCGATGGGCAGCGACTCACCGGTCAGCATCGACTCGTCCACCGAGCTGTCGCCCTCCACTACAGTGCCGTCGGAGGCGATGCGCTCACCGGGGCGGACCAGGATGCGGTCGCTGATTGCCAGGCGGTCGACGAGCACCTCCTCGGTGCCCGTGGACGTCAGGCGGGTGGCGACATCGGGGCGCAGGTCCATCAGGCTCTCGACCGCGCGCTTCGTGCGGCCCAGGGCGTAATCCTCGAGGGTGTTGGCGAGGCTGAATAGGAACAGCAGCGCCGCGCCGTCGCGCGCCTCGCCCACCGCCGCCGCGGCGAGCGCGGCCAGCAGCATCAGCAGGTCGATGGTGGCCTTGCGCTGGATCAGCGACCCACCAACCTCGAATGCAAGCGGCAGGCCGCCGGCGACGTAGGAGAGGCCGAACGCCAGTCCCGCCACAAGGGGCGGCGCGCCCAGCCAGGTGGCCGCGAGCCCGACGGCGAGGCCTACCCCCGTGGCGGCCGTCAGCAGCGCTTGCCGCCTGAGGGCGCGCGCCTCCTCCGCTGCCGCGTGGCGGCGCGGATCGGTGGACAACGGAACCTGAGGCGCCGCCGGGGCGCGCACGGCAACCGGTCCGGCTGGCGCTGATCTCTCGGCGCGAAGACTGAGTCTGTCGTTGGTGGCCATGGGCGCACCTCTCCTTAGATAGAGAATAGCGCTGCGGGCGGGGACTATAGTCCCGTGCTACGTGCGAGCGTTGCGCTGTTCGGCCCCGTCGGAGGCCTGGCCGTTCGGCGGCGCAGAACGGGGTGTTGCGCGTGATCAGCTTCGCGGCAGCATTGGCTTCACGTGCTGGTAGCGACCCAGATGAAGGCGGTGCCTCAGACTGTCGTCCCGAAGAGCACGCCGATCGAGTAGGTCGATGCCAGGGAGCCAGCCGCGGAGTCGGCCACTACGGGCGGTGATGAGTGGCTGCGCCGCTCCTGGCAGCTCTTGAGCACGGACGCGCCGTTCCGCCAGTTCGTGATCATGCGGACGCTGCTGCTCGTGTCGGCGCTGAGCCCGCCCTTCCTGGTGGCGCTGGCCGCGGCAGGAGGAGTCGGCCTTAGCGGCTTGGGTCCATTCGTCATCGCCCAGGGAGTAGCGCGCATGATCGGCGGCCGCTACTTCGGCAGGTTCGCCGACCGCTCGAGCCGGCGCTTGATGGCCTGGGGCGCCCTGATCGCGTCGCTCCTGATACTCGCCATCCTCCTCCTCGGCACCCTCCCCGCGCTCGCTGACTCCATCTGGCTGTACAGCGGGGCGTTCTTCCTGCTCGCCCTCATCCACACCGGCGTGCGGGTCGGCCGCAAGACTTACGTGATCGACATGGCCGAACCAGAGCAGGTAACTGACTACGTGGCGGTGTCGAACACGGCGATGGGCGTGCTGCTCCTCGTGACCGGCGCCATCAACGCCACCCTGGCCCTGCTCGGCGCCGACGTGGCGCTCGCCTTCCTGGCGCTGCTCGGCCTGGCCGGGTTCGTCGTCGCGCGCCGTATGCCCGAGGTGAGCGGGAGGGCCTAGCAGGCAGACTCAGACTCCCGCCGCCTTGACTGGGGGGCGAGCGTTCCATACAATGCCGGCATTGAGTAAATACTCAGTGAAGGGCGTGACGTTGACCACTCCGATCCCTCAGAAGCGCAGCGCGAAGGCCGAGGCCCGCCGTCAGCAAATCATCGACGTGGCCCTCCGCCTCTTCGCCGAGAACGGCTTCGCCGCTACGCCTACCAAGCTCATCGCGCAGGAGGTGGGCGTAACCGAAGGGCTCATCTTCCACTACTTCCCGAACAAGGCCGCCCTCCTGCGCGAAGCCGCCCTGCAACGCAGCGCCTTCATCGGCGAAGCGGCCGCCCTGTTGAGTCAGGCGGGGGACCTGCCCGCGCGCGAGGTGCTCGGCGGCATCGTCCTCGGCTGGGTGAACGTCTTCCACCAGCGCTCGGACGTGGTCGTCACGCTGCTCTTCGAGTCGCAGGCGAACAAGGGGCTAGCAGACACCTTCCGCGGGGTCGTGGACCAGATGGTGGGATCGCTGGCCGGCTACCTCGCGTCGCGCGTAAAGGCCGGCGAGCTCCGCGCGGACCTACCCACACGCACCTCGGCCACGATGTTCTTCTCCTCCCTCGTCCTCTTCCTGATCGCCAACGAACAGCTGGAACCTGACGACTGGACGGTGCAGGCGACCGCCTTCACCGACGAGCTGCTCGACATCTGGCTCCGCGGAGCGTTAGCCGAGCCTACGCCGACCGCCTGACCTAACGCCCACCTGGAGGTGCAGAAACGAACGATCTACCGCCACGCCTCACATATTGAGTAAACACTCACTTAATATCCCTCGCCGGACCCCTCGACCGAACGGAGCCCCTCTTGCACCTCCCGTCCCGCCCCCCACAACGCGCCGCCCGCCCCGTGCCGACCCCCACATGACGCGCCTCGCGCGCCTGGCGCTCGACCACAGCCGCGTGGTCGTCGGCATCTTCGTCATCCTCACCCTGCTACTTGGTGTCAGCGCCCGCCTCATCACCACCGACAACGCCACCGAGTCGCTCTACCCCGACGAGTCCACGATCGACGCCCTGAACAGAGAGCTACAGGCCACCTTCCAGCAGCACGACCGCCTACTCCTGGTGGTGGAGGGCGACATCTACAGCAGCGCCGGCCTGACGGGCATTCGCGACCTGGCCGCGGCGCTACGCCGCCTGCCCGGAGTGGTCGACGTCACCTCGGTGGCCACCGCCAAGCGCATGGAGGACGACGACGGCTTCCTCATCGTAGACGACCTCCTCCCTGCGGGCCCGCTCGGCCCCGAGCAGGTCGATGCGGTACGTCATTACCTCGAGACGTCGCCCATGTACGAGAACGTCACACTAGTGTCAACCGATGGTCGCCACGCCAGCCTGATCCTCGAAACGGAGAGTGGGCTAGACGCCGCGGAGCTCGCCCGCAGCGTGACGCGCACCGTAGAGGAGTCGTGGAACGGGGATTACTCGCTGGCGGGCCAGGCGTTCACCAGCATGGAGTTGCAGTCGATCATCGGCCGCGACCTGCCCGTGCTTGGCAGCCTCGCGCTTGCGGCGATGGTGCTGATGCTGTTCCTCAACTTCCGGACCCCACAAGGCACCCTGCTGGCGCTGACGCAGATCCTCGTGGGCGTCGTGTGGGGCATGGGGCTCTTCCAGCTACTGGGCGGCAAGCTGATGGCGCTGACCGTGATCGGCCCCATAGCGGTGATGGCCGTCGCCAGCTCGTTCGTCATCAACATGCTGGGGCGCTACTACTTCGAACTCGCGCACGGCGCGGACAAGCGCGTGGCCATCGACCGCATGCTGGGCGAAACAGGCCTCGGAGTCATCATCTCAGGCCTAGCCATCTCAGCAGCCATGGCAACCTTCATGCTCTCCAGCCTGCAGATGGTGCGTGGCCTGGGGCTGGTCGCCGTACTCGGCGTGCTCGCCTCGCTGCTCTCATCTATGTTGCTCTTGCCGGCACTGCTCAACGCGCTCCCCCAGCCCAAGCGCGTGCCGGACCCCGAAAACCCTGGCAGCATCGGCAAGGCCCTCACGGGACTGGGCGCCGTAGTGGTGGCGCGGCGACGGCTGATCCTCGCCGTGGCCGCCGCGGCCGTTGCGTTCGGGGCGCTCGGCGCCATGAGGATCGTGTCGGACACCTCCATCCTTGGGTTCTTTCCCGAAGGCGGACCCACGCGTAGCAGCGTCGCCACCGTCGAGGAGGTCCTGGGCGGCTCATCCGCCATCACCGTCTGGCTCGAAGCCGACATGACCGACCCGCAGCTACTCAACGCCATGCTCGAGTACCAGGAACAGGTGTCCGCCATTCCAGAGATGGGCCCCGGCCAGTCGATCGCGAACGTGGTGCACGCCCTCAACCTGACCCTGACGGGCGAGGACGCGCTGCCAACGAGCAGCCAGGCTGTCGCGCAGGAGCTGCTGCTCTACCAGAGCAGCGGCAGCGTGGCGGACCTTACGCGCTTCACCACGCTCGACTATCAGCAGGGGATCATCAACTTCGTAGCCAGGTCGATGTCAACCGAGCGCGTCGGCGAACTGGAACTCCAACTAGCGCAGTTGGCCGAAGAGATGTTCGGGGAGTTGGCCTCCGCGCGCTTCACCGGAAACCCGCTCCTCGAGCGCGAGATCGAGCAGGCCATGCGCCACGACTTCGTCATCAGCCTCACGCTGGCCATAATCCTGGTCTTGATCATCGACAGCTTCGTGCGCTCGTTCCGCGCCGCGGCCGTCACAATCCTCGTGCTGCTGGCCACCATCGCGCTGCAGTACGGGCTACTGGGCTGGCTCGGTCTACCACTCAACCTCGCCACCATGCTCATGGGCGCGCTCGCCATAGGTGTCGGCGATTACGCCATTCACCTCACCGTCCGCTACATGGAGGAAAGACGCCACGGCCACGCCCCCGAACCCGCCATAAGGCACACGCTCCTGAGCGCGGGTCGACAGATCCTCTTCACCGCCCTGACCCTTGGCGCTGGCTTCGGAGCGCTCGCTTTCGCGAGCTTCGTCCCCGTCGCCACCCTCGGAGGACTGATGCTGCTCACCGTGACCCTCGTGGGCGTCGCGACTCTCACGCTGCTACCCGCCGCAAGCCTCACGTTCCTGCGCAACCCGCTCTCGCGGGTGCGCGCACCGAAGGAGTTAGCCCATGACGCTTAGCCTCGCCCGCACCGCCTACACGACCCGCCTGGCCACCCTCCTCGTACTAGCCCTACTTATCGCCACCGCGAACGCGCAGCAGTACAGGGACGCCGACGAGCTGATGGCAGCCGTCAACGCGCGCCCGGAGCCCGCCACCACCGAGGCCACGCTGAGCATGACGATCACCACCGCTGGCGGTCAGACCCTAACGCGCGAGCTGCAGATGTGGGCCGAAGGTACCGACGCCCGCGTCATGAAGTTCACCGCCCCGGCCGACATCGCCGGCTCGGGCTTCCTCAACCTCACTCACGCGGACGGCGCGGAAGAGAAGCTCGTCTACCTGCCCGCGCTAGGCCGCGTGCGGCGCATCGCCGGCGGCCAGCAGGGCGACGCCTTCTTCGGCTCCGACTTCTCGTACGAGGACATCACCGGCATCGAACCCGACGACTACACGCACGAACTCATCGAGGTACGGGAAGGCCCTACATACGTAGTAGCCGCCGTTCCTTTGCCCGGCACCGGCTCGGTCTACGAGCGGCTGGTGATAAGCGTGCCCGAAGCGACCCTCGTGCCGGTGCAGGTGGAGTACTACCAGGGCGGCGAACTGGTTAAGACCCTGACTGTTAGCGGACTAACGGAGGTCGACGGCTACACGCTAGCTCTGGAGCGCCGCATGGAAACGCTGCGGGGCGGGCAGGTGACCAGCTACACCGTCATCGCGCAACGCGACGTGAAGCTCGACCAGGAGCTGCCAACGGACCTGTTCACCGAACGGTTCTTGAGGCGCTGACGTGCGGCGACTCATCATTCTCAGCCTGACTCTGATAGCAAGTTTGGCGACTAGCCAAGCAGTGCAACTCGGCGGCCAAGCTGCCGTCACCTTCGGCGTAGCGGTGGATGGCACCCTCCCCGTGGCGGCCGCTGAAGCGGTATTGACCCTCTCCGGCGAGGTCGGCTCCGGCTTCTTCCCCGACGCCTCGTACAGCGCAACCATCCTGGCAGGCTACGACGCAGCTACCGGCGACTCCACCCTGGAACTTGACGAAGCTCGCGTCACGGCGTACCTGGGAGACTTCGAGCTCACCGCGGGCAAACTGCGGCGCGCGTGGGGCTCCACCGACGGCGTCAACCCCGTCGACCTTCTCAACCCCAGAGACATGCGGTTCCCGCCCGAAGCCTACAAGGTAGCCGTGCCCATGCTCCACGGCATCTACTATGCGGACGATGTAAACATCGAGCTAGCCCTGCTGCCGATGTTCGTGCCCAGCACCCTCCCCGGGCCCGCTTGGCGCCAGGCGCCCGCCCCAGAACTCCCACCGGGCGTGACCCTGGCCGGGATCCTCCCGCTAGAGGAGCACCGCCCGGCTGCCGAGCTGAGCAACGTTCAGTTCGGCCTGCGCGCCACCATGCAGCTATCACGCTTCGACGTCAGCGCTACCTACTTCCGTGGCTTCCGCAGCGAACCGACCATAAACGCCCGACTCGAACCCGGCGCCGCGCCCGGCCAGGTGCTCCTCCAACCCGTACTCAGTTACGACCGGGTGAACGTACTCGGCCTCGACTTCAGCGGGGTAGTAGGTGACGTGGTGTTGCGCGGCGAAGCCGCCTACACCATCGCCGACGCCCCCACCGCCGGGGCAGCCGCGGGGAGCGACTCGCTACAAGCGGTTCTGGGCGGCGAGTACCTCATCCCCGGCGGCCCCAGGACGGTGCTACAGGCCATCTACGACTACACGGCGCCCACCAATGGGAGCAGCTCCACCTCGACGCTCAAGTTCATGACCGCCCTGATCTACGAGCCCACCAACCGCACCCAAGTCGACCTGGGCTGGGTGCAGAGCCTGGACGGCAGCGGCCTGCTCATGCCGGGCCTCACGTACTCCTTCGCCGACGGTGTACGCGGCGAAGCAACCGCGTACGTGCTCTACGGCGGCTCCGGCACCGAGTTCGGCGATCTCAGCGAGAACTCGCAACTAAGGCTCTCACTGGTGTACGACTTCTAAGGCCGGGGTCAGCTCGCCAATAGGGAGTGAGCCCCGGCGCTCACCTAAACACTCCGCCGACAGCTGGGGCTACCCACCCCAGCCACCATACCGGCGAGCCAGCCTAGAGACAGCGCGCATGAGCGAAGGGCGAGCCAGAGTGGATGCAAGCCGAACGGTACG
>JBAYRM010000093.1:0-7429 GCA_041676665.1 Trueperaceae bacterium | reverse complement strand
TTTGGTGGGGGTGGCTTCGGATCTTGGGGTGGTTACTAAGTCGGGGTCGTGGTTCTCGTTTGGTGATGTGAGGTTGGGTCAGGGTAAGGAGCGGGCGGCTGAGTTTGTGGGGGCTGATGTGGGCTTGCGGGATGAGATCCGGCGGTTGGTGCTGGAGCAACTAGGCGCCGGCAGCACCCCCACCCCCAAGCAGCAGCCCGAAGAGCTCGACGACCTGGCGGTGCTCGAAGCCTGAACCAGCGCCCCCCCAACAAAGGCGCCAATGCGGCTAGTTCACACCGTTCCGGCGGGGTCCCGGTCACATGACCGGGTGATATCCTCGCCGGTAACGATGAAAGTACACGAAGTAAGAACCTACAGATCCGCTGAAACGCTCCCCCGCGAAGACCAACTCGCGTGGAAGCTAGCTGCCGTCGCCACCGACCCGGTAGAAATCGAACCCGCCGTAGAAGAGATGATCGGCAACCGCATCATCGACAACGCCGCCGTCGCCGTCGCCTCCCTCGCACGCGGGCCCGTCGCCACCGCCAGAGCGCAAGCGCTCGCCCACCCCCGCAACCCCGGCGCCACCATCTTCGGCGTGCCCAACGACCAGACGTACTCACCCGAATGGGTCGCGTGGGCCAACGGCACCGCCGTACGCGAACTCGACTACCACGACACCTTCCTCGCCGCCGACTACTCCCACCCCGGCGACAACATCCCCGCCATCCTCGCCGTAGCCCAAACCAAAAGCATTGGCGGCCACCAACTCGTGCGCGCCCTCGCCACCGGCTACGAACTCCAAGTCGACCTCGTCAAAGGCATCTGCCTCCACGAGCACAAGATCGACCACATCGCCCACCTAGGACCCTCCGCGGCCGGCGGGCTCGGCACCCTGCTCGGGCTCAGCACCGAAACCACCTACCAAGCCATCCAGCAGGCACTGCACACCACCACCACCACGCGCCAGTCGCGCAAAGGCGAGATCTCCAGCTGGAAGGCGTACGCGCCCGCGTTCGCCGGCAAGATGGCCATCGAAGCCGTAGACCGCACCATGCGCGGCGAGGGCGCCCCGTCACCCGCCTACGAAGGCGAAGACGGCTTCATCGCCTGGCTCCTCTCCGGCCCCGAAGCGCGCTACCACGTACCGCTGCCAGAACCCGGCGAACCCAAACGCGGCATCCTCGAAACCTACACCAAAGAACACTCCGCCGAGTACCAAAGCCAGGCGCTCATAGACCTAGCCCGCCGCATGGGCGGCAAGATCGACAACGTCGCCGACGTGAAGTCCATAGTCATCCACACCAGCCACCACACCCACTACGTCATCGGCACCGGCTCCAACGACCCCCAAAAGTTCGACCCCGGCGCCAGCCGCGAGACGCTCGACCACTCCATCATGTACATCTTCGCCGTCGCGCTCCAGGACAGGGCCTGGCATCACGAGCGCAGCTACGCCCCCGAACGCGCCAACAGACCCGACACGGTGGCCCTGTGGCGCAAGGTCAGCACGGTGGAGGACCCCGAGTGGACGCGCCGCTACCACTCCCACGACCCCAACGAGAAAGCCTTCGGCGGCCGCGTGGTGATCACGCTCAACGACGGCAGCGTGGTAGCCGACGAGATCGCGGTAGCCGACGCGCACCCGCTCGGCGCCCGCCCCTTCGCGCGACCACAGTACGTGGACAAGTTCCGCATGCTCGCCGACGGCGTCGTAACGCAAGAAGAGCAGGACCGCTTCCTCGAACTCGTGGAACGCCTCGGCAGCCTCACCCCCGCCGAAGTGCGCGAACTCGACGTGGTGGTAGCCCCCGAACAGCTCGGAAAGAGCGCGCCGGACGGTATCTTCTAAGCCCACGCGCCAGCCCGGCGATCACGAGGCGCCAAACCAGGAGCGGCGGCCGGACAGGAAGGAACAGCACGATGCCAGACCCAGCTAACAGCGGTGGCGAGGTCAAGAAGAAGAAATCAGTGGCCCTATCCGGCGTCACGGCCGGCACCACCCAGCTCTCCACCGTGGGAGCCAGCGGCGACGAGCTCCGCTACCGCGGTTACGACATCAGGGACCTAGCGCGAGAGTGCGAGTACGAAGAGGTCGCACACCTCCTCATCCACGGCGCCCTGCCTGACGCCGCCCAACTCAACGCCTACAAGCAGCGACTACGCAGCCTGCGCGGCCTACCCGCCGTGGTCAAAGACGTGCTCGAAGCCACACCCGCCGCCGCGCACCCCATGGACGTGCTCCGCAGCGGCGTCTCCGCCCTCGGCACCGCCCTGCCCGAAAGCGCCCACCACACCGACGCTGGCGCGCGCGACATAGCCGACAGGCTCCTCGCCTCCCTCGGCTCCATGCTCCTGTACTGGTACCACTACAGCCACAAAGGCGAACTCATCGACGTCGAAACCGACGACGACAGCATCGGCGGGCACTTCCTGCAGCTACTCCACGGCGCCCAGCCGAGCGGAAGCTGGGTGCGCGCCATGCACCTCTCGCTCGTGCTGTACGCCGAGCACGAGTTCAACGCCAGTACCTTCACCAGCCGCATGATCGCCGGTACCGGCTCCGACGTGTACTCCGCCGTATGCGGCGGCGTGGGCGCCCTGCGCGGCCCCAAACACGGCGGCGCCAACGAGGTGGCGTACGAGATCCAACGGCGCTACGCCACGCCAGACGAAGCCGAGGCCGACATCCGAGAACGCCTCGCCAACCGCGAAGTGATCATCGGCTTCGGTCACCCCGTCTACCGCGTTAGCGACCCGCGCTCCGACATCATCAAAGCCGCCGCACTGGACCTCTCGCGCGAGTCCGGCGACATGCGCACCTACCTGGTCGCCGAGCGCATCGAGCAGGTCATGGCCAGCGAGAAGCGCATGTTCCCCAACCTCGACTGGTACTCGGCCGTGGCGTACGCCAAGCTGGGCGTACCGACCGACATGTTCACCCCGCTGTTCGTCATCGCGCGCGTAGCCGGCTGGGTGGCGCACGTCATCGAGCAGCGCCACGACGGCACCATCATCCGGCCCTCCGCCGCGTACACCGGACCAGCCGCGCGCGACTTCGTGCCGCTGGCCGCCCGGTAAGGGGCTAAGCAGAATGCCGTACCTCGTAGCCGACCACCTGCCCACTGAACGGCCGGGCGCCCGCCTGCGCCGACTACTGACCCAGCCCGGCATCTTGCGCCTGCCCGGCGCCCACAACGGCATGGCGGCGCTGCAAGCGCGCGACGCCGGCTTCTCAGGGCTGTACTTATCGGGCGCCGCCATGAGCGCCTCCATGGGACTGCCCGACCTGGGCATAATCACGATCGACGACGTGGCGTTCTTCATCAGGCAGGTAGCGCGCGCGGGCCTGCCCGTGCTGGTTGACGGCGACACCGGTTACGGCGAAGCGCTCAACGTGATGCAGATGATCCGCGTCTTCGAAGCGGCGGGCGCCGCAGCGGTTCACATCGAAGACCAGCACCTCCCCAAGAAGTGCGGCCACCTGAACGACAAACGCATCGTCAGCCCGGAGGACATGGCCCTCAAGGTGGCCGCGGCCCGCAAGGCCGCCAGCGACATCGTCTTAGTTGCCCGCACCGACGCGGCCGCCAGCGAAGGCGTAGCGGGCGCCATCGAACGCGCCAAGCTCTACCTCCAGGCGGGCGCCGAGGTCATCTTCCCCGAGGCCCTGACGACCGCAGACGACTTCCGGCAGGTCGCCGAGGCCCTACCCGGCGTGCCACTGCTGGCCAACATGACCGAGTTCGGCCGCACCCCCTACCTCACCGCCGCAGAGTTCGAGGAGCTCGGTTACAAGATCGTCATCTGGCCCGTGTCGTCGCTGCGTGTTGCGAACAAGGCGCAGAGCGAACTGTACGCCACCCTCCGGTCAGAAGGCAGCGCCAAGAGCCTGCTGGACCGCATGCAAACGCGGCAGGAGCTCTACGACGCCATCGACCTGGCCGGTTACGAGGAACTGGACGCCGCCATCGTCAAGACCGTGCTTCCCGACTGACCTGACCCGCCTCCAACGGCTCGAAAGCGCCGGGGGTTCGTGGGTACCGCTCGGCTAACCGAACGGCGCCAGCGCGCGCTGGTTGGCGGTACTATTGGCTAATTAAACGGTCGAGTCGCGGCCTGGTGCCGAGCCGGCCCAACCTGGAGGTGCGGTACCGCATGGGTGACACCGAAACGCTGGAACGCCAGCCGACGCAAGAAGGCGCGGCTGTGGTGGTCAACGACTTCTCGCTCGTGGTGGCCACGGCCAACGGCACGGGAAGCCAGACCGCCAACCTCACCCTGCTCAGGTCGTTCTTCAAGATGGGCATACCCGTCCACGGCAAGAACATCTTCCCCTCAAACATCCAAGGACTGCCGACCTGGTACCACATCCGCGTCAGCCACCAGGGCTACGTCGCAAGGCGGCCATCCGAGATCCTCGTGGCCTTCAACCGCGACACCATGGCCGAGGACGTGGCCACGCTGCCCGCAGGCGGCGTCTGCATCTACAACTCCGACCTGCGCCTCAGCACCGACCGCACCGACCTCGTCTACTACCCCGTGCCGGTCAAGGAGCTGCTGGCGGGCGTGGACGTCAAGGGCAAGATCAAGGAGTACATCGCCAACATGACGTACGTCGGCGTGGTGGCGCACCTGCTGGAGGCGCCGCTCGACGTCGTGAAAGGCGCCCTGGAGCACCACTTCGGCTCCCGCGCCAAGCTGGTGGACTCCAACTTCGAAGTGGTGAAGCTAGCCTACGACTGGGCCACGGAGAACCTCCCCAAGAACGACCCGTACAAGGTGGCGCCCATGAACGCCACCGAAGGCCTGATAGTCATGACCGGCAACGAGGCTGGCGCACTCGGCGCGGTGTTCGGCGGCGCGAGCGTATCGGGCTGGTACCCGATCACCCCCTCCACCAGCTTCATCGACGCGCTCAGCGACTACCTCGGCAAGCTGAGGCGCGACGAAGACGGCCGCGCCACCTACAGCGTTGTGCAGGCCGAGGACGAGTTGGCAGCCATCGGCATGGTGGTCGGCGCGGGGTGGGCCGGAGCGCGCGCCGTTACCGCCACCAGCGGCCCCGGCCTCTCGCTCATGGCCGAGTTCCTAGGGCTCGCCTACTACGCGGAAGTGCCGGCAGTGCTGTGGGACATCCAGCGCGTCGGCCCCAGCACCGGCCTGCCCACTCGCACCAGCCAGGGCGACGTGGGCTTCGCCTACACCATCGGGCACGGCGACACCAAGCACGTGCTGCTGTTCCCCTCGTCCATCGAGGAGTGCTTCGAGTTCGGCTACAAGGCGCACGACCTGGCCGACACCCTGCAGACGCCCGTACTCGTCATGTCAGACCTCGACATCGGCATGAACAACTGGATGGGCAAACCGTTCGAGTATCCCGAACAGCCGCTGCAGCGCGGCAAGGTGCTCAGCGCCGCCGAGCTCGAGCAGGTCAAGGACTGGGGTCGTTACAAGGACGTGGACGGCGACGGCATCGCTTACCGCACGCTGCCCGGCAACCTCAACCCGTCGGGCGCCTGGTTCGGGCGCGGCACGGGACACGACGAGTACGCCCGCTACTCCGAGAGACCCGACGACTGGGAAGCCAACATGAAACGCTTGGCGCGCAAGTTCGACACCGCCCGCGGCCTGGTGCCGCAAGCGGTCATAGAAGAGACGCCCGGCTCCCAGCTGGCCATCGTGGCTTACGGTTCGACGCGCTACGCCATCGAGGAAGCGCGCGATCAGCTCGCCGCTCAAGGGGTGGCCACCAGCTTCATGCGAATCCGGGCCCTGCCCATCGGCGCCGAGGTCAGGGAGTTCATAGCGCGCCACGAGAACCTGGTCCTGATTGAGATGAACCGTGACGGTCAGCTGACCGCCATCCTGCGCGACGAGATGCCCGAGTACGCCGCCCGCATCCGACCCATCGCGCACCTGGACGGCATGCCGCTAACCGCGGCGTGGGTCGTCGAGCGGCTCGCCCCCTACCTGGGCGCCGCCACGGAAGGAGCCTGAGCATGGACCGCGCACCCAAACTGAACGCGCTTGGCCTAAGCAAGGCGGATTACGCAGCCGCCCCCTCCACCCTCTGCAAGGGGTGCGGGCACAACTCCGTGGCCGCACAGCTCATACAGGTGGCTTACGAGCTCAACCTAAGACCGCACGACATCATCAAGCTCTCCGGCATCGGCTGCTCCAGCAAGTCGCCCGCCTACTTCCTCGGTCAGTCCCACGGTTTCAACTCGCTGCATGGGCGCATGCCCTCGCTCGGCACGGGCGCGCTGCAGGCCAACCACAACGTGCGCGCCATCGGCATCAGCGGCGACGGCGACACCGGCTCCATCGGCCTCGGGCAGTTCAAGCACATGATGCGCCGCAACGTGCGCATGGTTTACATAGTCGAGAACAACGGCGTGTACGGCCTGACCAAGGGCCAGTTCTCCGCCACCGCCGACTACGGTCAGAAGCTCAAGTACGCGGGCACCAACCCGTTCCCGGCCATCGACATCTGCACCGAAGCGCTAGCGGCTGGCGCCGGCTTCGTGGCGCGCGCCTTCGCGGGCGACGCCAAGCAGGTGCGCGAGGTAGTAAAGGCCGGCCTCTCGTTCCGCGGTACGGCGGTCATCGACATCATCAGCCCCTGCGTGGCGTTCAACGACGAGCCGGACTCCACCAAGAGCTACGCCTACGGCCGCGAGCACCAGGTCACCCTCCAGGAGATCGGCTTCTTCCCGGCGGAGGACGAGATCGTGGTGGCCGACTACGGCCCGGGCGAGTTCCAGGTCGTGGAGCTGCACGACGGCTCCCGCATGACCCTGCGCAAGCTCGAGGCGGACTACGAGGCCAACGACGCCACCGTAGCCATCACCCGCATCCGCCGCGCGGAAGAGGCGGGCGAGCTGCTAACCGGGATCCTCTATTACGACGCCGAGCGCCCCTCGCTGGCCGAAACCAGCAACCTGATCAACCGACCGCTGTCGTCCCTCGCGGACAACGAACTGAGGCCCAGCGCAGGTAAGCTCGACGAGCTGCTGGCAGGCTACGCCTGAGCGGCGCCGGTCGCGGCGCCGACAGGCCGCTTCGTATCGCGCTGATCACCGAGACGTTCCTGCCGAAGGTGGACGGCGTTGTCACTCGCCTGGTGGCCACTCTGGAGGCGTTAGCCGCCGCTGGTCACCAGGTGCTGGTGCTTGCGCCACCTGGCGCCCCGGCGGAGTTCGCCGGACACAAGGTGCTGGCGGCGCCAGGCGTGCCTTTCCCCTGGTACCCGGAGCACACCGCTGCAAGGCCCTCGCCGAAACTGGCCGAGGAGCTGCTAGCGTTCGAGCCCGACGTGGTGCACGTGATCAACCCGATATTCTTCGGCGCCTGGGGTACCTGGCTCGCGCGGCGCAGGCAGTTGCCGCTGCTGGCGAGCTTCCACACCGACCCGAAGGTGGTTCAGCGCCTCAAGCTCGGCTGG
>JBAYRM010000092.1:0-7433 GCA_041676665.1 Trueperaceae bacterium | reverse complement strand
TGGTCGCCAACGGGCTCAGGCTGCTCGGCTTCCGGCATTCTGAGCCCGCGTCAACGGACGCCGAGGGCCTGAACGCTGGGACCGGGTGAGCCGGTGTCCTGGCGGTGTGAGATGGGGCATTGCTCCTTGCGTCCCCGTGTCTAATGAGGCTGATGAAGGCCCTTCCTGACGGGCCGACTTCAAGGAGCGTGGTTGGGAGGCGAGCATGAGGCTTTCGGGCAAAGTGGCTGTCGTGACCGGAGCGGGCTCCGGGATAGGAAAGGCGACGGCGCTGCTGTTCGCCAAGGAAGGCGCGACCGTCGTCGCAGGCGATATCAACTCCGCGAACCTAGACGCGGTGATAGCCGAAGCCAGCGCCTTGGGCGACACCATGACCGGCGTGCCGGGCGACATCTCCAAGCGCGAGGATGCCTAGGCTCTCATCCAACACGCCATCGATGCGTACGGCCACCTCGACGCCCTCGTCAACAATGCCGGCATCATGGACCGCATGGAGGGCGTGGCCAACTTCCAGGACGACACCTTCCAGCGGGTGATCGGGGTCAACCTCTACGGCCCGTTCGTCACCAGTCGCGCCGCCGTCAGGCATATGAAGGAGCGCGGCGGGGGCGCGATCGTCAACGTGGCCTCGGTGGCGGCCGTGACCGGAGCCTCAGCCGGCGCCGTGTACACGGCATCGAAACACGCGTTGCTCGGCCTGTCGCGCAACACCGCCTACGCCTACGCCCCGTTCGGCGTCCGCTGCAACACCCTGATTGTCGGGGGCGTCGAGACGAACATCATGGCGGGCATCGACCCCTCCACCTTCGACCAGGAAGCGTTGGCGCAGTACGGCAGATGGCATGCCGCCAACCCCCGAATGCTGCAGCCCGATGAGGTAGCCAACCTGTCTCTCTTCCTGGTGTCGGACGAAGCCAGCGGCATCAACGGCGCCGAGGTGGCGGTGGACGCGGGGTGGACAGCGGCCGGCTGATGCCTCGGGTTCCGACTGGCAGGTCCCCCGTCGGCTCGCGCCGTGGTGCTCTCCCCTGCTACGGGCAGGCTCGCCCAATCACGCTATCCGGCTTTCCTGCATCACGGCGCCTTCGCTTGCGATGCGTGCCGGACAACTGCTCGGGGGAACGGTGAGCCGTGAGCGTCTCACCGGCTGGGCGCAAGATCCGTAACGGCTCCCTTGTCATCGGGCTGGTCATCCTCGCCGTTGTCATCCTCGTTGCCCTCAACCTATCGGAAGTGCGCGACATGGGGCGCCTGGTCCAGCGGACGCAACCCAGGTGGTTGGCCGGCGCCCTTCTCCTCCAGTCCACCACGTACGTGGCGCAGGGCCAGACTTGGCAGGTCGTGACGCGAGCGGCCGGCTACCGCGTGCTGCCGGTACGCGCCTTCGCGTTGAGCCTTGTGACGCAGTTCGTGAACCAGGTGCTCCCGACGGCTGGCCTGAGCGGCACACTGGTGATGGCTACCGCCCTAGAGAACCGAGGCATCCCCCGCGCAACGGTCATGGCCTCGGCGGTCGTGAGCCTCGTCTCCTACTACGCCGCGTTCGTGGCAGCGCTTGGGATCGCCGTGGGCATCGCGATCATCGACGGCCACGCTAGTTACCTGGTCATCGCGGCCGCGGTGCTCTTCGGTTCGCTGGGAGCGGTGTTCGTCGGCGCCATCCTGTACCTGTCGGGGCGCGAAGCGCCGCGCGCCGCCTGGGCGCGGCGCTTGCCCCCGGTACGGCGCGTCCTGGAGCTCCTCCACGAAGCCGACCGCCGGCTCGTTCGGGCTCCGGGGCTCGTCGCCCGAAGCTGCGCCTTCCAGCTCGTGGTCGTGATGCTGGACGCGGCCACGCTGTGGATCCTGATCCTCGCACTCGGGGTGGTCGCGTCGCCCACGGGCGTGTTCGCGAGCTTCATGATCTCTAGCCTCTTCCGAACGATAGGTCTGGTGCCCGGCGGGCTCGGCGTCTTCGAGGCGGCCTCGGTGGTGACCCTCGGCCTCGTAGGCGTCTCGGTCCCCGTGGCGTTGGCGGCCACGCTTCTGTTCCGCGGTCTGAGCTTCTGGTTGCCGATGCTGCCCGGCATGCTGCTGTGGCGGCGAACGCGCACGGGGCCCCTGGCATGAGCCTGGAGCCCGTCGCGCCTGATGAGCGGCTCCTAGGGCTCTCGGAGGCGGAGGCGGCGCAGCGGCTCCGCACCGAAGGCCGCAACGTGCTGGAGCGCGCGCCGCGGCGCGGGGTCGCGCTCCAGGTCCTCGGGCGGTTCACGAACCCGCTGATCGTCATGCTGCTCGTGGCGGCGGCGTTCGGCGGCGCGACGGGCGATCTGGCGAGCGCATCGATAATCGTCGTGATCGTGCTGTTCAGCGTATCGCTCGACTTCGTGCAAGAGCACCGGGCCGGCAGGGCAGCCGACCGATTGCGGCGCTACGCCAGCTTGCGCGCCCGCGTCGTCCGGGACGGCGACACCCGCCAGATCCTCGCTGAGGAGGTCGTTCGCGGTGACGTGATCACCTTCGCCCCCGGTGACCTGGTGCCCGCGGACGCTACGGTGCTCGAGGCGCACGCCCTGTTCGTCAACGAAGCCCTGCTGACCGGCGAACCGTACCCGGCGGAGAAGAGCGCCGCGCGCGGCCTGCCGGATGGCCATGTGGATGCGCGGGGGACGGTCTACATGGGGACCTCGGTGATCAGCGGCAGCGGCAGCGTGCTGGTGATGCAGACTGGACCCGCAACCGAGCTCGGCAAGATCGGTCACACCCTATCGCGGCGGGCGCCCCCCACCGCCTTCGAGGCGGGATCGCGCAGCTTCAGCCTGTTCATCCTCCGCGTCGCTCTGCTGCTGGTGCTGTTCGTGCTGCTGGTCAACCTGGTCAGAGGTCGCCCGTACCTGGAGTCGTTCCTGTTCGCCACTGCGCTCGCTGTCGGCCTAACCCCGGAGCTTCTGCCGATGGTCGTGTCGGTGACGCTGTCGCGCGGCGCACTGCGCATGGCGCGCAAGAAGGTGATCGTCAAGCGCCTCGCGGCAATCCACGACCTGGGGAGCATGGACGTCCTCTGTACGGACAAGACCGGAACCTTGACCGAGGCGCACATCAGGCTCGTCAAGACCCTGAGCCCCCAGGGAGCGGAGAGCGGGCGCGTGCTCGAGCTCGCCTACCTGAACAGCGCGCTCGGATCGGGGCCGCGGAACCCGATGGACGAAGCGATCCTGGCACGGAGCGGGATCGACATGGGCCAGTGGACGAAGGCCGACGAGGTCCCCTTCGACTTCGAGCGCCGGCGGGTTTCGGTGCTGGCCGCCAAGAGGGACGTCCGCATCCTGGTGACGAAGGGGGGCGTCGAGGACGCCCTGGCCCTGTCGAGCCGCTACGAGGGGAGCGCGCCCGACGATCTCCGCCCTCTCGACGCGCCGGCCCGTTCAGCCATCGCTGAGCGCTACAGGGCCCTGGGCGACGAGGGATACCGGGTGCTTGGGGTCGCGTGGAAGGCCGAGCCCCTCGACCGGGCCAACGCCAGCCCCGCTGACGAGGCGGACCTGACCTTCGCGGGGCTCGCGGTGTTCGAGGATCCGCCGAAGGCGGGCGCCGGGAAGGTGATCGCAGCGCTAGCGGCCGCCGGGGTCGACGTCGCCGTGGTGACCGGGGACGACGCTCGGGTCACGCAACACGTGTGCCGGGAGCTGGGGGTCGCTGTCCGGGGTGTGCTGCTCGGCAGCGAACTCCAGGCCCTCGACGACCACGCGCTCGCGGCGCGCATCGCTGGCGTCAACCTCTTCTGCCGCATGACCCCGGGGCAGAAGAACAGGGTGATCCTCGCCTTCAAGCAGCGCGGCCACACCGTGGGCTACCTCGGAGACGGCATCAACGACGCCCCTTCGCTGCAGGCGGCGGACGTCGGCTTATCGGTGGACGGCGCCGTCGACGTCGCGAAGAAAGCCGCCGACCTGATCCTGTTGCAGCACGACCTCGACGTCATTCGGGAGGGCATCGTCGAGGGGCGCCGTACCCTCGGGAACATCGTCAAGTACGTCCTGATGGTGACCAGCTCCAACTTCGGCAACATGGTCAGCATGGCCGCAGCGTCGGTCTTCCTAGCCTTCCTGCCGCTAAGGCCGGTGCAGGTGCTCGCGAACAACCTGCTCTTCGATCTCTCCGAACTGCCGATCCCCACCGACAGCGTAGACGAGGAGTTCCTGACGCGGCCGCACCGCTGGGATCTGAACCTGATCCGCGGTTTCATGACCGTCGTCGGCCCCGTCAGTTCGCTGTTCGACTTCGCGACATTCGCTATCCTCCTGCGGCTCTTCGAAGGTAACGAGCGCCTCTTCCAGACCGGCTGGTTCGTCGAATCGCTGGTCACGCAGGTGCTCGTCATCTTCGTCATCCGCACCCGTGGCGTCGCTTTCCGCTCACGGCCCAGCCGCCCGCTGGTACTGGTAGCTCTGACGGTGGCGGCGGTCGCGGTGCTCCTGCCCAATACCCCGCTCGGGGCCGCGCTCGGCTTCGTCCCCCTCCCGGCCAAGTACTTCGCCGTGCTGGCGCCCCTCGTGAGCCTCTATCTGGGCGCGGTGGAAGTCGTCAAGCGATGGTTCTACAAGCGGCTCGCGCCGCCGTGAACGCCACGCGGGTGTATCCGTGGCGGTTCTTCTGGTTCGTCGCAACGCCGGGTGGAGACGCGGGCAGCCGCGCTGCCGCACAGTGCCTGAGCCCCCCTCGCGCCCTGTGCTGGGGCGTGCTGACGGCCCTCAAGAAGCGCGCGCCGCCTCAGGGCCGAGCTGACGGTGCTCTACCGCGCCTACTGCGACCCACGGACACCCCTGGCGGCGAAGCTGGTGATGGTGCTCGCCGAGCACCGCGCCGCCGCGCACGAGCGCCTCGCGCAGGGCTCGGCGCTAGGCTGGGCCGGCCTGGGCCTCGTGGCGCTGGCCTGGCTGCTCGTCGGCATCGTCCTGCTGCGGCTAGCGTGGCGCGCCGTGGGCGGGTGACGACCCCCTTCACTTGTGGTAGACGTAGCGGCCGTGTCCCCCCGATGGGTCCAGGTATCTTCATGGAGCCCCGGCGCCCAGGCGCGCCGCGGTGGCGCGGCCCAGGACGAGCGCGAGGTAGCCGAGGACGAGGTTGGCGAGCACGTAGAGGCTGGCGCGGTTCCAGGCGCCCTCCTGCCCCAGCGCGTGGCCCTCGAGCGCGAAGTGGCAGGCGGGCGCGAGGAGGCCGCCGTGGCGCAGGCCAGTCAGTAGCGCGATCAGGTAACAGCCGAGCACGTTGACGAGGATGGTGCCGAGGGGGAACGAGGTGGTGAGCAGCGACTGCGACGCCAGCGTCACCAGGTAGCGGGCGAGGGTGCCGAGCGCGCCGCCGAGCATGAGTCCGAAAATCGCCATGAGACCTCCCAGCGCTTTTCAGGAGTAGGCGTCATCAGCCAGCGCTGGGCGGTTGCGGCGGACACCATCGCCATGTGAAGGATAAACCAACGGGCGGGCAGGGCGCCACGATGCCAGCGGAGCGGACTGCCCTCCCTATGCTGAAGACAGTCGCTTCCCCGAGAACGCTTCCGGCCACAGCCGGAGAGCGCCCAGAGACGCACTCAGAGACAATTCCTCGCCGGGGGTTCACCGGCGGTAGTAACCCACGCACCGGATTGGCGCGCCCCACCTATCTCGCGCCAACCCGTCAAATGACCCCATTGCCCACAAACCGTCGGTGCTTCGTGCTAAGGTACCTACAGTACATGAAAGCCCCTGACCAGCACACCCCCGCCACCCGCCTCGAGCGGCTCTTCAAGGAGCACCACGGCTACCTGCGGCGCCAGCAGGTGGTCGACGCCGGCATCGACCCGCACCTGCTCTCGGCCTGGGTGGAGCAAGGCCGCGCCGAGCGCGTCCAGCGCGGCGTCTACCGCGACGCTACCGCCCCAGCCCTAACGGACGAAACGTACATCGAGCTGGCGCTCCGCATCCCCAAAGGCGTCGTCTGCCTCCGCAGCGCCCTCTCCTTCCACGAACTGAGCACGATCGTGCCGGTAGAGATCGACCTCGCCATCCCCAACAAGGCCCGCACACCCCCCATCGACTACCCGCCCGTGCGCTTCTACTACTTCTCCGAACGCGTCTACCATTACGGGATCGAGGAGCACCCCGCCGGCCCTACAGCTCTCAAGGTCTACTCCCCCGAGAAGACCCTCGCCGACATCCTCTACTACCGCAACGAGCTCGGCAACGACCTCTTCCTGGAAGCCCTCCAGACCTACATGCGCAGACGTAAGCCAAGGCCCAACCCCGCCGAGGTGATGGAGGCGGCGCGCGTACGCCGCGTGCACGGCCAGATGCGCACCTACCTCGAGGCGCTCGTATGAAGTCAGACATGGCCGCCTCCGTGCGCCAGCGCCTGAGGAACCTCGCACGCGACCAAGGCGTCGACTACAACCGCCTGCAACTGCTCTACGTGCAAGAGAGGTGGCTGGCGCGCCTCGCGCGCAGCAGCCACCGCGACCGGCTCATCCTCAAAGGCGGCCTCTACCTGCACGGCAGCTTCCGGCTCGCCTCGCGCCCCACCCGAGACATCGCCTTCATGGGCCGGGCGACGCCAGCCGAGGTCGCCCACACCGTGCAGATGGTGCACGACATCGCGAGCATCAACCTGCCCGACGGCGTCCACTTCGACCCGAACACCATCCGAGGCGAGGAGAACCGCGCCGCCACCGAGTACGGCGGCGTGAGGATCGAACTGACCGCCTACCTCGGCTCAGCCAGAGAGCGGCTCCGCATCGACGTCGGCTTCGGCGACGCCCTTCCCACAGGACCCACAGATCTCGACTACCCGACGCTCCTCGACACGCCGCCGCCGAACGTACTCGCCTACTCGCTGGAAACCGTCATCGCCGAGAAGCTCCAGGCCGCCACCGTCCTCTACGAGGTCAACTCCCGCTACAAGGACTTCTACGACATCCACCAGCTTGCTACCAGCCAGGCCTTCGAAGCCCTCGACCTCTACAGGGCGGTCGAAGCGACCTTCACACGGAGAGGAACGCCCATCCCCGATGCGCACCGCCTCTTCCAGCCCGCGTTCTCGGCCGACCCGTGGCGACAAGCTCAGTGGAGCGCCTTCCTGAAGCGCATCCGCCAAACCTCCCCCGCCAGCTTCCCCCACCTGATGGAAGACATCAACGCCTTCATCGGGCCGATCCTAGGCGGCGCCATGAGGGGAAGCTGGAATCCGGCCGAAAGGGTTTGGACGAACGATGAAAGCACCTGACATGGGCAAACATCGGCTCCCTAACGACGCGAATCTGCAAGTGAGGTAAGAGTCAGAAACATTTTCCCGCCGGCGGCATCACCAGCGGTAGTAACGCACCAACCGAATTATTCTTCACTTAAGGTACGGGTTGAGGGCCATTCGCCGGTAGGAGCTGCCGCCCTACGTGCGGCACGCCCACGCACACAAGCCCCAAC
>JBAYRM010000091.1:0-7540 GCA_041676665.1 Trueperaceae bacterium | reverse complement strand
GCGCCAGACACCAGTGGCCGACGCAGGCGCGGCCGACGCAGACGCGCCCGACGCTTCGTTCGAAGAGAACACGGTGCCGGAAGAGGAAGCAGACCGCCTCGGCCCCACCCCCAGGCGGTTACGCGTGGCTTACGAGGAGCCGCCAGTCACCCTCTCAGAGGAGGACTTGCCGCCGAGCCCGTGCGCGGGTGTCAGCAGCGGGCACGGCGCGGGCGACGACGCAACGAACGGCATGGCGCCGCCCAGGTACGCCGCGTCCACGCGCTGGACCCCTTCGCCGCACGACCCTTACGCCTTCGCACCGGAAGACGCGCCTGGTTACGAAGGGCGGCGCGCCACGCCGGTCGGACCCGCCCGCACCACGCCGCTGGAGCCCTTGGACCGTGAGGACCGTGCCGATCACCAGCGTGACTCGGTGGGTGGCTTCTTCTCGCCCGAGGAGGAACCGCGCGGCGAGCCACGCTTGCGGATCTACCTGCTGTGGGCCCTCGCGGTGTCGCTGCTCGTGCTGGTGCTGCTGCAGTTCGTCATGGCGCTGCGCCCAGACGGAGTCGGCGGCGCGCCCGCCGGCACCTACGAGAGCGGCCTGGAGGCGTACCGCAAAGGCGACTTCGTGGCGGCCCGCAAGACCTGGGAGCCCATCGCGGAGGCGGGTAACGCCAGGGCGCAGTACTTCCTCGGCTTCATGCTGCAGAACGGCATGGGGCAGGACTGGAGCAACGCGCGGGCCGCAGAGTGGTACCAGCGCGCCGCCCAGCAGGGCCTGCCCGAAGCGCAACTAGCGCTGGGTGACCTGTACATCAGGGGCATGGGCGTGCCGCTCGACCCAGCGATGGGGGCTACCTGGTACGCCAGCGCGGCCAGCGGCGGCGACCCCATGGGCCAGTTCGAGTACGCCAAGCTGCTGCTGCACGGCGTGGGCGTGCCGCAGGACCTGAACGCAGCGTACGCCTGGTTCGAGGCGGCGGCCGCGGCCGGGCTGGAAGTCGCGTCCGACTACGTGGACTACGCCCACCTGGGCGCCTTCCCTGTGGCGCAGGACAACGGCGCCCCCTAGGCCCGCGCTTCAAGTAGCCGCGGCAGCATTAGGCAACCGTGTAGGCCTCACTCAAACAGCCGTCATCTTCCGTTGCTATCGTCGTAGGCGATGAGACCATCCAGATCGCGCACACTCACACTCAGGCGTTTCGCCGCCTCGGCCCTGCTACTGGCACTGCTGGGCCTGGCGGCGGCTCAGGCGCCCGACAACCCCATCACGTTCCGCAGCGAGATCTACGTCGTGAGCGAGGTGACCGCCGCCGACGGCAGCCGCGAGGAGCGCTTCAGCGCCGCGACCAGCGCCATCCCCGGACAGGTAGTCGAGTTCCGCATCATCGCCACCAACTCGGGGGAGACCACCCTGCCCGCTGGTCGAGTGCAGATCTTCGGACCGGTCGACGCCGGCATGGCCTACGTGGGCAACTCCGCCAGCCCCAGCGCTGAGAACCGCCTGCTGACAGAGTTCTCCGTCGACGGCACCGAGTTCTCCGAACCGCCCGTGCTGGTCGGGGTTGACGATAGCCGGCGCGTGGCCGAACCCAACGAGTTCACCATGATCCGCTGGACGCTGCTGACCCCGCTGGAGCCGGGCCAGGAAGTGACCCTCATCTACCGTGTGGTCATCGAGTAACAGCCGCGATGAGCGGTAAGGGGCGGCCGGGCCGGGCTTACTGGTCCGGCCGCTCCTGGTACTGCAGTTCGTACAACCGGCGGTAGTAACCGTCGTTCTTCAGGAGCTCGAAGTGGTTGCCCTCCTCGATGAGCTTGCCCTTGCGCATGACCATGATCCGGTCCACGTCCTGGATGGTGCTGAGGCGGTGGGCGATGATGATGCTGGTGCGCCCCTGCATGAGCTTCTCGAGGGCGTCCTGGATGAGCTCCTCAGTCTCGGTGTCCACGTTGGCGGTGGCCTCGTCCAGCACCAGCAGGATGTCCGGGTTCTGCACCAGCGCGCGCGCGAAGGCGATGAGCTGCTTCTGGCCCGTGGAGAAGCCGGCGCCGCGCTCTAGCACGGGCGTGTCGTAACCCTCGGGCAGGCGGGCGATGAAGTCGTGCGCGTTCACGAAGCGCGCCGCTTCCTCCACTTGCTCCTGGGGGATGCTGTCGTCGCCCAGCGTGATGTTGCTGCGGATGGTGCCCGAGAACAGGAACGGGTCCTGCAGCACTATGCCAACGTGACGGCGTAGCTCGACCTGGTCGTAATCCTTCACGTCCACCCCGTCGATCCTCACGGCGCCCCGCTGCACGTCGTAGAAGCGGCTCACCAGGCTGATGATGGTGGTCTTGCCGGCGCCCGTGTGTCCCACGAACGCCACGCTTTCACCCGGCTTGATGGTGAAGTCAACGCCGCGCAGCACCCATTCGTCCTCGTCGTAGGCGAACCACACGTCGTCGAACACGACCTCGCCCCGGAAGCGGTCCTCGAAGCGGGTGGGATCCGCCGGATCGTTGATGCGCTCAGGCGTGTCGAGTAGCCCGAAGATGCGCTCGGACGAGGCCATGGCGGCCTGGATGATGTTGAACTTCTCCGACAGGTCTTGCAGCGGCCTGAAGAACATGCCCGAGAACTGGATGTACGCCACCAGCACGCCGATCGTGATGGTGGGGGCGGCGCTCTCGCCCAGGAGCTGCGTGCCGGCGTAGAAGAGTATGAGGCCCGTGCTGAGTGCGCCGATGATGTTGACCGCCGGGAAGAACAGCGAGAACCAGCGCACCTGCTCGTAGTGCGCCTCCAGCAGGTCGAGGTTGATGTCGTCGAAGCCGCGCTGGTTGCGCGCCTCACGGTTGAAGAGCTGCACGGTCTTCATGCCGCTCAGGTTCTCCGCCAGGTAGGCGTTGGAGCGCGACGTGCGCAGGCGCGTGGCGCGGTACGCGGTGCGGATTCGGCGCCTCAGGAAGTTGAGGGTCAGGAACAGCGGCGGCATGACGACCAGGGTTATGAGCGCCATGCGCCAGTTGATGGAGAACATGTAGACCAGCAGGCCGACCATGAGGCCCACGTCGGCGATCAGGCCGACGACGCCGTCGGTCATCATCTGCTGCACGGCGTCCACGTCGGACGTAACGCGGGTGATCAGGCGCCCTACAGGCGTGCGGTCGAAGAACCCCATGTGCAGCCGCTGGATTTTGCTGAAGATCTCGCGCCGCACGTCGAAGATGACGCGCTGGCCCATCCACGCGACCAGGTAGGTGTAGCCGTAGCGAAGCGCGAAGCTCAGCGCGCGCAGCGCCATGTACGCCACCACCAGCCACGTGAGGCCGCTCAGGCGCTCGTCGACGGTGAGGGCGGCGTACTCGGGGGATGAGGCCACGATGTAGCGGTCGATGGCCCACGAGAGCAGAGTGGGGAACGCCGGCGTTAGGAGGCTGTAGATCAGCAGGAGCAACACGGAGAGGGTGAGCTGCAGGCGGTACGGCTTCAGGTAGCGCAGCAGGCGCAGCATGATGCCCTGGTCGTAGCCCTTCTCGAACGCCTCGCCGTCCTCGTCGCGCACGCTCTCCTCGCGCATGGCTCTGCGGCGCGCCTTCTTGTTGCTCTTGTAGGCGTCCTTGGCGGCCTGCACCGAGTAGGCGGGCAGGTCGGTATCTAGCAGGTCTACCGGGCGGCGGCTCATGCTGCCTCCAGGTCCGACTCGAGCTGCTGGCGGCGGTCCACGTCGGCGTACCAGCCGTCCTGCGCCACCAGTTCGTCGTGAGTGCCCTGCTCCACGATGCGGCCGTCGTCCAGCACCAGGATGCGGTCCACGTTCTGGAACGCGCTCACGCGGTGAGCGACCACGATGGTGGTGCGCCCCTCCTGCATCTCTGCCAGGCCCTCCAGGATGCGCGACTCGGTCTGCGTATCGACCGCTGATAGCGCGTCGTCGAATATCAGGATGGCGGGCTCGCGGATCAGGGCGCGCGCGATGGCCGTGCGCTGCCGCTGGCCGCCCGACAGCGTGACGCCGCGCTCGCCCAGCTCGGTCTCGTAGCCGCGCGAGAACTCCTCCAGCTCGTCATGCAGCTGGGCCAGCTTGGCGGCGCGCTGCACGCGCGGCCGCAGCTCCTCGGCGGGCGCCCCTGGCAGTCCGTAAGCGATGTTCTCGGCTATGGAGACCGAGAAGAGGAAAGGCTCCTGCGGCACCAGCCCGATGAAGCGCCTGAGCACCTCCACCGGGTACTTGCGGTGGTCCACGCCGTCGACCAGGATCTGGCCGGAGTCGGGGTCGATGATGCGCGTTATGAGGTTCACGATCAGCGTCTTACCTGCGCCGGTGCGACCCGTTATGCCTAATGCCTCGCCAGCCCTGATCTTGAAGCTCACGTCGTCCAGCACCTTGCGGCCGCTGTAGTTGAGGGTCACGTTGCGGAACTCGATCTCGCCCTTGACACTGCGCAGCGAGTAGTCGGTGTTGGCGTCGTCTTGCACCTCGGGCACGTTCTCGAGGATCTCTTTCAGGCGCCGCCATGAGGTGGTGCCGCGCTGCAGGATGCTGCCGATCCAGCCGAGCGCGATCATGGGCCACTGGATGCCCTCGAAGAGGAACACGAAGCTGGAGAACTCACCGATCGTGAGGTCGCCGCCCACGCCCAGCACCAGCCGACCGCCTGCCAGGAGCAGGAACGAGACGGTGAGCCCGAAGAGGAACTCCATGAGCGGGTGCAGGGGGCCCTCTATGCGCACGAGGTTCAGGTTGCGGCGCACGAACTCGTTGTTGAGGTCGCCGAACTTGTCGACCTCGCGGTCCTCCATGCCGAAGCCCTTAACGACGCGGATGCCGGAGAAGTTCTCCTGCGCCATGGCCGAAACGTTCGAGAACTGCTCCTGCACGCGCTGGTAGCGGCGGTGAACGATGCGGAGGATCAGGAAGAACGAGAGCGAGATGACTGGCGCCGCCGCGAGCGTGATGAGCGTGAGGGTGGGGCTGAGCTGGTACATGCGGTAGGCAGTGAAGGCGAAGACGATTGTGATGTTGATGATCTGGTAGATACCGATGCCGATCATCATGCGCACGGCGTTGAGGTCGGCGGTGAGGCGTGCCATCAGGTCGCCGACCCGCGTGCGGTCGAAGTAGCCGCCGTCGAGCTTGGTGAAATGCTCGAAAATGTCGCGCCTGATCTCGAACTGCATGTCCCAGCTGGCGCCCAGAACCAGGCGGCGGGTGATGACCATGGACGCGCCCGCGATGGCTGCCACGCCCACCAGCAGACCGACCTGAGCTAGCAGGTCGATGAAGGTCATGCCGCCGGCGCCTAAGCCGTCGATGACGCGGCCCGGAATGATGGGGATGAGGGTCGAGAAGTAGCCGTTGAGCAGGATCATCACCGTGGCGATGACGAACGCCGTGCGGTGCTTCCCTATGTACTTGCCCAGGTCCCTGAACGTCTTAAGCACTAGTCCCCTTCGACTGCCGAGGCGGGGCTTGCCTACCCGCCGTGTGTGACGCGATCTACCGCCGCCGCAACGCCCACTTCATAGGCAGCGGCCGATTAGCCAAACGCAACTATACCCCGAGCGCGCGCAGCCGCCGGTACGGGAGCGCCTAGGGTACCAGGAGGGGCTGGCCGTAGGGTGCGCCCGCCAGGTACAGCTCTAGGCGCACCGGCCCCGGCGCGTTCGTGAGCCAGCTCCCGCGGAAGATCTCACCGCCCGTGACCTGCTCCACGGCCACCTGCACCCGCACCCCCTCGATGTCGGTGGCCCACACCTCAGCCTCCTGCGTGCGGATGCCCGGGAAGATCGTCCAGGCGTAAGCCACCTCGCGCAACTGGGGCTCGCGCACCACCACGCGCACGCCGTCCAGTGACAGGGATACAGGATGCGCGTTCACCAGCAGCGCGAGGTCGTTGCCCTCCGCCGTCTCGCCCGGTGCTGGCGTCTGCGCCACCACCCCCTCCGGCAGGCCCGGGTTAGCCAGCGAGGTAACCGAAACGTTCCAACCGCCAGCCACGCGCTGCGCTTCTGCCAGGGGCAGGCCCACCAGGTCAGGGGCGCCCGCTGTCGCCCCGCCTGCCGAACCCACCTGCACTATCAGCCGGAGGACCGCGCCTGCCGCGCTGACGGGCAGGTAAGGCGCCAGTGACTGGCTCAGCACCTGGCCAGCGAAGCCGCGCGTGGCGGCCACCTCGTCTACGAAGATGCGGTCGTCCGAGATCCCGGCCACGTGCGCCAACCGCCGCGCCTCCTCGAGCTCGAGCCCAACCAGCTGCGGCACGAACGTTTGCACTTCGGTCGGCCCCAGGCTCACCACCAGGTCAACGCCTGCCCCGCTGCCGAAGCGTCGACCCGCCTCGGCCCCCTGCGCGACCACCGTGCCCGCCGCTTGCGGCGCGTGGACGTGGGCCACCTCGCCGACGCGTAACCCCGCGTCTTGCAGGGCCCTGGTCGCCGCGCCCGGGTACTGCAGGCCGGTAACCGCCGGCACCTCGGTCGGTGCGGCCTGCCCCGGCGGCAGCGCGTAACTGAGCCTGACGCTGCGCCCCGGCCGCAGCTCGGCGCCGGCGGGCGGCTCCAGCGCCAGGACGGTGCCCGCGGGCAGGTCGGAAGCCAGCGCCACCGGCTCCACCGCGAGCGCCAAGCCGTTCAGTGCGTCGGCGGCGGGCTGGGCCTGCTGACCCACCAGGTCCGGCACGATCACCAACCGGTTGACCGAGCCCGAACGCGTGGCTCCGAACGCGAGCACGGCTGCCACCAGCAGCAAGAGCCCACTGATGGACCAGCTGAGAGCGGTGGGGGAGAGGCGCTGAAGCCACTTCAGTGGCGGCTCGTCGACGTGCCTGAGGGGCCGGGCGGGCGCCCCTTCTTCCTGCGCTTCAAGGCCCTGAGGCGCCACCTCGTCGCCGAAAGTTAGGCCGTAAAGGCCCACGCTGGCACTGCGGCCGTTGGCTTTGAGGAGTTCGGCCGACTCGGCCGCGTAGCCATGCTCTGTTAGCAGGCGCGCCAGTTCCGGGTCGCGCGCCGGCACCGCGCCCTCCGGCGCCGTATGCCACGCCACGTAGTGCGCGCCGGGCCTTGACACTACGTCGTGCAAGGCGGCCTTGCCTAACTTCTTGAGGTGTTTGAGGAGGCGCCGGTACCGTTCGAACTCGACCTCGCGCCCGGGGGTCAGGTCGAACCACTCGATGCGGAGCGGCGTGCCGTCGGGCGCGGTGGCGTAGAACAGCGTGCAGCCACCGCCCAGCGGTCGTTCTGCTATGACCTCGTAGCGCCCGTCGATCAGCGACATAGCGCCCTTAGGCTACTAACCCGCGGCGACGTGGCGGTAGTGGTGAGTCAGTCGCCGGATTCGCCAACCGGACGCGGCTCCGGGCGCGGCTCCAGCGGACCGTGCCTGCCCTGCTCGGCAGCGGCCTTCTCGCGCTCCTGAACGGCCTGCTTCTCGCGCTCCTCGAGCTCCTGCACGCGGCGCTCGGACGCAACGGCGGACGCCACGATCCACTCCTTGATCTCGGCAACGCCCTTGCCCTCCAGCGCCATCTGGTGCGCCTTATGAATGAGCTTGCCGTCGATGGTCTCGCGCTC
>JBAYRM010000090.1:0-7593 GCA_041676665.1 Trueperaceae bacterium | reverse complement strand
CCAGCCGTTGCCGGCCTCTTCGGGTGAGGCGAACTCTATGCGCTGCGGCGCCCATGAGCTGACGGGCAGGCGTTGGCCCTGAGTGGTCTGGGAGGTGCGAGCGAACAGGACGTAGTTGGCGTCCGCTCCGCCTGTACGACCGTCACCGAAGTTGCGGCCCTGAACTACCACCGTGGCGCCCTTAGTGGTGGGCGCGGTGATCGAGAGAATCTGGACCGGCACCTGACTGGTGAGGTCGAAAGTCGGTGCGCAGGCGCTGAGTAGCAGAGCTACTGCACCAATGGCGATGAGGGCGAGACGCTTCACGTATGTCCTCCTACGGTGTGAGCCTACGTCGTGTGCGGTACCGCGTCAATGGATTGTTTCATAACGAGGCTACGCTATTTGCGGCCTTTTACACGCCTGTTACGTGAACCGTGCCTACGCATACCTGACGGGCGGTGGGGCGGCGGGTTGGAGCGCGGGGGCGGCCCGGTGGGCGCGTGACGCGCAAGTAGTCCGGTCACGGGGCGGGTTCGGTAGCATAGCGGGCGTGACCAGTCACTTCTTCGCCTACCTTTCACGCATGAAGTTCATCCAGCGCTGGGGCCTGATGCGCAACACGCGGCTTGAGAACACGCAGGAGCACAGCCTGCAGGTGGCCATGATCGCGCACGCCCTGGCCGTCATCGGCAACCGCAAGTTCGGCAGCTCGGTCGATCCGAACCGGACGGCACTGCTGGCCGTGTATCACGACGCTGAGGAGGTCATCACCGGCGACGTGCCGACCCCCATCAAGTACTTCAACCCGACCATCAAGGAGGCGCTGTTCGACATCGAGACGGTGGCCCGTAACCGGCTCCTGGCCATGCTGCCTGAGGAGCTGCGGGGCGAGTACGGCGACCTCTTCTTCCACTCGGAGCAGGACAGCGAGGAGTGGCGCGTGGTGAAGCGGGCCGACAAGCTGACGGCGTACCTCAAGTGCATCGAGGAAGCCAAGGCCGGTAACGAGGAGTTCCTTAAGGCCGAGCAGTCGATCCTGAGGGAGTTAGAGAGCGACGACGACCCGGCGTTGCGGTACTTCCTCGAGACTTTCGTTCCTTCGTTCAGGCTCACGCTGGACGAGCTCAACTAGGGACGGCATGAGCGCCCTCCGGACGTTAGTGGCGGGTACGCGGTGGCTGACAACCGCGGGGCTCGACCTCAAGTGCGGAAAGGTGCAAGAAATGTGCTCGCCCCATAGTGCACGAGCAAGACGCTTGTACGCACAAGTACAAGCAATAGGCTCGTGCGCTTGTGCACCAGGCGGCAGGCTGGAGCGCGGCTGTGCCTGAAGTCGTGACTGACTTCGAGGCGCTGGCAACTGAGCTGCAGGAGCTGCTCACGGCCAGGCGCTTCGAGGACCTGCACGCCCGCCTGCGGCACGTGCCCACCCCGGACCTGGCGGAGGTCATGGAGGCCGCGCCCGACGACGTCGAGGCCGTGCTCTTCAGGCTGCTCGACAAGGAGCGCGCCTACGACACGTTCGAGTACCTCTCGGTAGCCGCGCAGGAGCGCCTGCTGGCGGGGCTAGGCGACAGGGAAGTGGCGTCGATCATCAACGAGATGTCGGCCGACGACCGCACCGCGCTGCTCGAGGAGGTGCCGGGCAAGGTCACGCGCCGGCTACTGAACCTGCTGCAGCCCGAGGAGCGCAAGGTCGCGATGGAGCTGCTGGCCTACCCGGAGGAGTCGATAGGCCGGCTGATGACGCCCGACTACGTGGCCGTGAAACCGGCCTGGACCATCACCGAAGCGCTGGAGCACATCCGCAAGTTCGGGCGCGACTCCGAGACCCTCAACGTGGTCTACGTGACCGGGCCAGGCGGGGTGCTGGTCGACGACCTGCGCATGCGCGAACTGCTGCTGGTGGACCCGAGCACACGCATCGGCGACATGATGGACCGCCACTTCGTGGCGCTCGACGCTGCGGGCGACCAGGAAGAGGCAGTGACCATGTTCCGCAGGCACGACCGCTCGGCGCTGCCCGTGGTGGACGGCGGCGGAGTGCTGGTGGGCATCGTCACGGTCGACGACGTGCTGGACGTGGCGGAGGAAGAAGCCACGGAGGACATCCACCAGCTCGGTGGTGTGTCCGCTCTCGACGAGCCGTACCTGCAGATCTCGTTGTCCGGCGTCATCCGTAAGCGCGCCTTCTGGCTCGTGATCCTCTTCGTCGGGCAGCTGCTGACGGCCACGGCCATGGGCTTCTTCGAGTCCGAGATAGCCAGCGCCGTGGTCCTCGCGCTGTTCCTGCCGCTCATCATCTCGTCCGGCGGCAACTCGGGCTCGCAGGCTGCCGCGCTGGTGACGCGCGCCATGGCGCTGGGCGAGGTCACGGTGCGCGACTGGTGGCTGGTCGCCCGGCGCGAGCTGGCGGCGGGGCTGGTGCTCGGCCTCCTGCTCGGTGCGCTGGGTTTCGTGCGGGTGGCCGTGTGGGGCGTGGCCTTCGGCGCCTACGGTGAGCACTGGCTGCTCATCGCCGTAACGGTGTCGCTGGCGCTGGTAGGGGTGGTGCTATGGGGCTCGCTCACCGGCTCGCTGCTGCCCATCGTTCTCAAACGCTTCGGGGCAGACCCGGCGGCATCATCGACCCCGTTCGTGGCCACCATCGTCGACGTGGTGGGCATAATCATCTTCTTCGCACTGGCGAAGCTGGTGCTTACCGGCACGCTTCTCTAACGAACCGGCGCTAAGCGCGGGTCAGCGCAGGTTGGCCGCCACCGCGGCCCGCACCAACTCCTTGAAGGCGGCCGCGTCGAGTTCGTCGCCCTCCCGGATATCGATCGCGCGCCGCACGTTACCTTGCAGGCTGGCGTTGAAGAGCGCGTTCGGGTCGGGCAGGTTGGCGCCGTGGGCGAAGGTGAGCTTGACCTTGTCGGAGTACACCTCACCAGTGCAAACGATGCCGCCATGCGACCACACCGGCACGCCGCCGGCGTTGGTGGGCTTGGCCCATTTGGTCTCTTCTTCGATCCCGGGGTCGGCTTCGTGGATTAGGCTGCGGACTCTAGCGAGGACCTCGCCGCGCCAGTCAGCCAGCGCTTCGATTCGCCTGTCTATCAGGTTGCTTCCGTTCATCTACCTCAGCATGCAACGGACCGCGCCTATTCTTGGCACATCCGTCTCACAGCGCTCAGCGGGGCTCCGGCTCTGTGCCGGGAGCCATGTCGTAAGTGAGCCACGAGGTCCTCATGGCCAACTGGTCGTAAAGCCCGCGCGCCCGGTAGTTGTCGTCCGCCGTTATCCAGCGGACCACCGTCCAGCCACGCCGGCGGGCCTCCCCCCGCAGCGCCAGCAGCAGCGACCGTGCGGCAGCGCTGCCCCGTGCCGCTGGGCTTACGAACAGGTCGTCGAGGAAGCCGCCCTTGCTGGCTGCTAGCGGGCGGCTGAACTCCCGGAAGTGCGCCAGCCCCACTGGCTTGCCATCCTCGCTGAGCGCGAGGAAGCCCTCTAGCTCCTCGGCCTCGTCGTGCAGCCAGCTCCACACGCGCTCGCGCATGGCGGGAGTCTGCTGCGTGCGGTAGAACTCGGCGTAACCCGCGTACAGTTCCTCCCACGCGGCACGGTGATGCTGTTCGGGCCTGACCACGCGGATGTTCACTGAGGTCCCTCCTGCTAAGCGTCGAGCCCGGTGCTCGCCTGGCGGCTCCGGGCTCGAAGTGGCGCTCGACTACAGGAGAGTTTAGCGCGCGTCGGTCAGAGGCTTCAGTCGGGTTGGGTTCTGGGAGGGAAGAAGAGTAGTGGGCCGCCCAAGTTGCTGCCGCCGCTCGACCATGCGAAGCGAGCGGTCGGTTCCACGGTCACTTGGCCGGACGCCGCTGCCGGCACGTTCAGGCGCACCAGGTCCGAGGCCTGGCTCTCGCCCGCGCTGGTCGAAGCGACCCACAGGGCGCCTTCCTTGTCGAAACCGACCTGGTTGGTGTTGGTAAGGCCGGTACCGCCGACGCGGATGGTGGCCGCGGCTGCCACCTCGCGGTCCTGGTCAGTTATCCCGTACGGATCGTCGAAGCGCGCGACCACGGTCTGGCCACGGTTGCCCACGTAGAGTCGGCCGCTCAGGTCGAACGCCAGCGAACCAGGGTTACGGATGGCGGACTGGATGGGCGCCACAAAGTCAACCGACGCGAACTGCACGCTAGGAGCGAAGTCGAGCTGGGTGCCGTTGATACTGGCGGGGTTGTCTATGCGCCCCACGGACCAGTCGAACTGATCCGTGTACCAGAGGTTGCCCGAGAAGTCGAAGTGGATCGATGACAGGAAGGTGTTCTGAGTTGACGTAGGCACTGGCGACAGGGCGAGCTCGATTACCGCCTCGGGCGCGAGTTCGTTGCTGCCTGTGAGGCCCGCTACGTCGCCGAGCCTCAGGATCCTGTTGGCCACGAAGGCGCCCTGTGTCGAGTTCCGGCGGTCCACCACCCACAGGTTGTCGTTGTTGTCGAAGGCCAGCGCTACGGGCTGCATCAGGCCGGGGCTCGTGATCTCCGCCACCGTTGCCGGGCTGGCGGTGCCCAGGGCCTCGGCGGCGCTGAACACGAGGATCCTGCCAGGAGTGCTGCCGTTAGGTTGCGGCTTCGCGTCGGCTACGTAGATGCGGCCATCGGGACCGAACTGCGGTGTAGCGGCCACCGCCGAGGCTTCCAGCTGGAACGCACCGCCTGCGTCACGCGCTAGCGTGCCCGGATCGTCGGCCGCGCCCATGACCTCGACCGTGGCGTTAGCGCCCGCGTTGTTGGGCACCAGCAGGAAGTAGTTGAGCTCAAGGGGCGGCGTGGGCGCGCCGCCGCACGCCGCGATCAGGAAGGCGGCGACCGCGGTCGCCAACAGCAGTGGCATCGACCGAACGGTCCACGGCGAACGTGGATGGAGTTCTTTCATGAGTGCCTCCGAATCTAGGGCTGAACCCTTTCCAGACCAGACTAGGCAGGAGCACTTAAAACGCGCTTAATGGCCTCGGCGAGCTTACTGGCGGGCTAGCATGCCGCTCATGGAACTCGAGCTCGTGTATCGGCAGGTGGCAGGCGCGGTGGTGGCAGAGCTCACCGCAGGCCGGGTGGCTGACGAGCGTGACGCCACCGACCTGGTCGGCAACGCCGCGTTCGGTGGCGCCCGCTTCGTCATGCTCGGGGCAGAGATGCTGGCACCAGAGTTCTTCGATCTGAGCACCGGTCTCGCGGGCACGGTCCTGCAGAAGTTCAGCACCTACCGCCTCATCCTGGTGGTGGTGGGTTACAACGCGAACCAAGCCAGCGAGAGCATGCTGGCGCTGATAAGGGAGAGCAACCGCGGCGGGGTCGCCTGGTTCGTCGCCGACGAGGCGGAGGCGCTGGCGCGCGTTGCCGGCTTCGGTGGCTGAGCCTGCGGCCTGGCCTCGTTACTCGCCTTCGGTAGTCGCCCCCGATTGTCGGCCTCGCTGGTCGGCCTGGTTATTCGGCCCGAACCGCCACTAAAGTCATGCCTTCGGCCTTGAAATGCAGGCGCCGGGCCACGCCGTCCTCTAACTCGAAGTCGAGGCGCGCACGCTCCCACGTGAACCCCACCTGGTTGTCGGCGACCTTGTAGCACCGCAGCGGAATGGTGGCCTGCCCGGCGGGGGTCACGTACAACTTGCCCTCGGCACTCGAGATGGTGAGCCCGGCGCCCTCTACCGGCGGCAGGTACGTGCCCACCAGGCTCTCCAGCACGTGCGGGGCCAGGGTTGGCTCCTTGCGCCTGAACGTCACGTTGGGCACCGCCGGCTCGATCGGTACGGAAACGGCGTAAAGCTCGCCCTGGTCGTTGCTCAGGTAGCGCAGCTTCAGTCGTTGGTCCCAGTGGCCCAGGTCCCACTCGAACACGTCGTAGTGGTAGTGGGTCACGTCGGTGAACGGCAGGCTGCCCACGGTGCTGGCCTGCAGGCGGTCGCCCTCCAGGCGTACGGCCAGGTCTGGGTAGCCGGCGGCCTCGAACTCACCTTCGTACGCTTCTAGGGGGCGGCTGGGTGGCGCGTTGGTCAGCCGCTCCTCTGCGGTGGTGGCCTTGCTGCGCGACTGGCCGGCCACCTGGGGGTCTACGAACGAGTGGAACCGCGCGCTCCAGTCGGTGGCCGGTAGCCCGAGTCCGCGGTCGATAGCCTCGTACAGCAGGGCGTTACGAAGGAAGGTCCCTGCCAGGTTGCAGAGCACCACCACCGCCAGCTCGGCGCCCGGCACGAACGCGACGATGACGCTGTGGCCCTCCACGTTGCCGCCGTGGTGAACCAGGGTGTGCCCCTTGTACGGCTCGATCATCCAGCCCAGCCCGTACGTGAATATGGTGTTTCCGAACAGGGCCTCGTTCACGCCGCCCGCTGGGATGATGGTGTGCGGCAGGTGCATCTGTTTGAGGTTGGCGGTGGAGACCAGCCGGTGGCCGCCACTCACGCCGTCGTTGACGTGGACCTCGAGCCAGCGCGTGAGGTCGGCCAGGGTGGAGAAGAGAGCCCCGGCGGCGCCGGGCGAGAGCTCCGTATGCGACCCCAGCGGTGTCTCTATAAGTTGCTCGACCGCACCGCTCTCGTCGCGTTGCGCGCGGTAGCCCTTGGCCACGGGCTGGCCTGGCTGCGGCGGCTCGGGCGAGAAGTTGGAGGCGGTCATGCCCAGCGGTTCGAAGATCCGGCTGGTCACGAAACTCGCCCACTTGACTCCAGCGAGGGTCTCTACCAGGTGCGCCACGCTGTTATACATGAGGTTGTTGTACTGGAACTTCTCGCGGAAGGTGGCGCTGAACTCGAGGTGACGCAGGCGCTTCACGAACTCAGCAGGCGGCAGGTCGAGCCGCCAGGCGGCGAGGTCGTGGCGCGGCAGGCCGGTGCGGTGACTTAGCATGTCACGCACTGTGACGTGCTGCGTGGCGTAGGCGTCCTTGAGCACGAACTCCGGCATGTACTCCCTTACCGGTGTGTCCCAGCTCAGCTTGCCGTCGTCGACCAGCAGCGCCAGGCTCATGGCCGCGAACGACTTGGTTACGGAGGCCAGCGGGAAACGCGTATCGGCCGTGAGGGGCGCGTGGTCTTGCAGGTCGCGCACCCCGTGAACGCTCTGGTGCACTACCTCGGCGCCCCGCAGCACGGCCACGGCCGCGCCAGGGCAGTCCCAGGTGGGCATGGCCGCACCGATGTAATCGCCAAAGCCTGCTAACTGTGAGCCGCTACGGGTAGGCATGCGCTACACGGTAACGCACCTAAAGTTCGCGCTTACGCGGTGGACCCGGTCTCGTAGAAGTTAGCCGCGCTGCGCCGCCCTGAACGCCTTACCGCTGAGCGGCTTGCCGAAAAGCGGCGCCAGAAGGCAGACGTCGAGCGCTCCGACCAGTACGAAGACCGCGCCGACCACCGCCAGCAAGGTAGCCCAACCGCCGGCGACCGCGCCGATAACCACCAGCAGCGCGCCCACCAGCACACGCGCCCAGCGACCTGTTGTCGAGCTGAGGAAACCGAGTATGGCCATCTTCTCTCCTGTCTGGCGAAAAGCGCCGTTGCGGGCCAGGCTGCGCCAAGCCCACAACGGCTGCCGCCCACAATCACGATACCCCCAGGGGTATACAGTCGATGTCATG
>JBAYRM010000089.1:0-7652 GCA_041676665.1 Trueperaceae bacterium | reverse complement strand
CCCCATTCATGGCCGAGTCCCATGAGGCGCTCGTTCGCGTTGTCCTGGCGGTGCAGCAACCTGAACTCGTTGCGGGAGGTGAGCATGCGGTACGGCTCCTCGATACCCCAGCGCACCAGGTCGTCGAGCATCACGCCCAGGTAACCCTGATCGCGCCGCACGGTCACACGCTCCATGCCAGCGGCGTAGCGGGCCGCGTTAAGGCCCGCTATCAGGCCCTGCGCCGCCGCCTCCTCGTAACCGCTGGTGCCGTTGATCTGGCCGGCCGAGAAGAGCCCCGGGAGCTTCCGCGACATGAGGGTCACGTCTAGTTGCGCCGGGTCCAGAGCGTCGTACTCGACCGCGTAGGCGTAGCGGTGGATAGCGGCCTTCTCGAAGCCCGGCAGCGTGCGGATCATCTCGTCCTGCACGCGCGGCGGCATGGAGCTCGAGAGGCCCTGCAGGTAAAGCTCGCTGGTGTTAACGCCGTCCGGCTCCACGAACAGCAGGTGGTGGTCCTTATCCGCGAACCTGACGACCTTGTCCTCGATGGAGGGGCAGTAGCGCGGTCCGGTCGCGTCGATCTCACCGCCGTACATGGCGGATTCCAGCAGGTTCTCCTGAATCAGTGCGTGCGTCTCTGGCGTCGTTCGTGTGAGCCAGGTCGGTGTGCTGGTCATCCGAGGGCCGGGCACGCCGCTGAACGTGCCCGGCGGGTCGTCCGAGGGCACCTCCTGCAGCACGCTCATGTCGACGGAGTCCGCCCGGATGCGGGGCGGCGTCCCCGTCTTCAGCCGCAGGAGCTCGTGCCCCGTGGCCCTAAGGCTGGCGGAGAGGTGCCGCGCTGGCGCCTCGCCCTGGCGGCCGGCCGGGCGCTGCTGCTTCCCGTACCACACAACCCCAGCCAGGAAGGTGCCCGTGCACAGCACCATCGCAGGCGCCTGCAGGCGCCGACCGTCCGTGGTGACCGCGCCGACGACCCGGCCAGCGTCCACCTCCAGGTCGGCGATCTCTGCCCGCACCACCTGGAGGTTGGGTGTCGCCTCTACTAGCGCCCGCGCTGCGGCGGCGTACCCGTCGCGCTCGTTCTGCACTCTGAGCGACTGAACAGCCGCGCCCTTGGAGGCGTTGAGGGTGCGCGTGTGGATAGCGGTCTGATCGGCGAGCTTGCCCATCACCCCGCCCAGCGCCTGCACCTCGTACACGAGCTGCGACTTACCCGGACCGCCTATTGCGGGGTTGCAGGGCATGAGGCCGATCTTGTCCGGGTTCGGCAGGACCATGGCCGTCCTCGCGCCCAGGCGAGCTGCAGCCACGGCGGCCTCTATGCCCGCGTGCCCGCCGCCAACCACTATCACATCGAACTCGAACCGCATCTTCGCTACCTCTGGTCTCTCACCTTCACGCTAACGCACCCCGTGGTCGCGCGCAGTCAAGAAGGTACCACGCGGTCAAACGGTCGCCGGCTACCGCGCCTACCGGCTTGAACCCCGCCACAGCAGGGTCGAATGGGTGTAGGGTGAACGTCCTGCATCTGCTAGACTGCTGGCCCCGGCGGACCGCCAAGGGACCCCGCAGCCGAGGCCGAACGGTCTGGGCGAGGGCGCGCCCGGAACGCCAGGCCCCACAGTTACGCACACCGGCCGCTTCGGGAAACCGGGGCGAGTAGGTCGTCCCTTCGGCGCGCCAGCAGGGCGTTAGCGCCAGGAGCCGACCCACCGGTAGCGAGACCGCTGCCCCTAGGGTGAGCGGATGTAACGAAGTCATATATACGTCCGCGCCGCCGTTGGGCCGGGCTTAGTTAAGGATGGTAGAGGACGATGTCAGGTATCGACGGAGGGATCTGGGACGACGTTATCTCGCGCGTGCGCGACGAAATCCCGGAGGTCGAGTTCCGAACCTGGTTCAGCAACGTCACGCTGCTGGGCATCGAGGACGGCTCTTTCATGATCGGCGTGCCCACAAACTTCGCGCGCGACTGGATCCGGTCGCACTACAGCGCCGTCATCGAGAGTTCGCTCCAGCAGTTAGGGGTGGCCAATCCGCGCCTGGGCTTCCAACTGCTGCCCAGCAAGGTCCCCGAGCAACAGGACATCTTCAGCGCTCAACCCGAACCGGCCGCTGACGCGGCGCCCGCGCGCAACTCCGCACCGCAGCTCAACCCGAAGTACGTGTTCACCAACTTCATCGTGGGTGAGAACAACAACTTCGCTCACGCTGCCGCCCTGGCGGTGGCCGAAGCGCCCGGCAAGGCGTACAACCCGCTCTTCCTCTACGGCGACGCTGGCCTTGGCAAGACGCACCTCATGAACGCAGTGGGCCACGCGGTAGCCGAGCGCTACCCAAGCATGTCGATCGAGTACGTGACCACCGAGGCGTTCACTAACGACCTCATCACCGCCATCCGCGAAGACCGCATGACGCACTTCCGCGACCGCTACCGCAGCATCGACGTGCTGCTCATCGACGACATCCAGTTCATCGCAGGCAAGGAGCGCACGCAGGAGGAGTTCTTCCACACCTTCAACGCTCTCTACGAGTCCGGCAAGCAACTGATCATGTCCTCCGACCGACCGCCGAAAGACATCCCCACCCTCGAGAACCGGCTCCGGAGCCGGTTCGAGTGGGGCCTCATCACCGACATCCAGGCACCCGAGCTGGAGACGCGCATCGCCATCCTCGCGATGAACGCCGAGTACCGCGGCGTGAAGGTACCGCCAGACGTCATCGATTACATCGCCCGGCACGTCACCTCGAACGTCCGCGAACTCGAAGGCGCCCTCGTTAGAGCCATCGTCTACTCCTCCATGAGCCAGCAGCCGCTCAACCGGCAAACCGTAGCCAAGGCGCTGTCCGACGTGTTCGCCCCCAGCGACCTGCAACTCACCATGAACGACATCGTGCACAAGACCGCCGAGCACTTCTCTGTACGGCCCGACGACGTGAAGGGCAAGAGTCGGCGCCAGGAGCTCGTGGTGCCGCGCCAGATCGCGATGTTCCTCATACGGGAGTTGACACCCCACTCGTTCCCGGAAATCGGCTCGTACTTCAGCGGTCGCGACCACTCCACCGTCATGTACGCGGTCAACAAGGTTCAGACGCAGGTGGACCAGGGCGACGCCATCGCACGCGAGGTGCGCACGCTCAAGGAAACGCTCGTCTGAGGCCGTACGGAACCGACCCCGGCGTAACCCATCTGTGGATAACCCTGTGGAGTAGCTGTATAGAACCTGTTGGTAACCCTGTGGAGTAACCCCGTCACCGACGCACTTGTGGATACGTATGGACGGCCGTCAACGTTCTCCACACCCCACCCCGGGTTATCCACAAAATCGCCCACAACCCCGGTTCCGTTACCAACGGCAGGTAAACGATTTTTCCACACTTTCCGCAGGCCCTACTAATAGGACCTTCTAACAGATAGATGCTTATGTCGTCTGGGTTCGTGCCTATGGGGTCTCGGCAAACGTCCATCGAGTTCCAAGAACGAAGAGCTCTTGATCACAAGCTGGAAACGAGACGACTTCATAAGGCCAAGAACCTAGAGCCGACCCGTAGGACCAGCGCTTTCGGGTATGCTTTACCCGCCTCAGCACGCGCGGAACACCGTCCGCCGGCTGAGCCTAACGGGAGTGTCAAGGAGATTTGATGAGGGTTCTCGTCCCAAAGAAGAGCCTGGCAGATACGCTCGGCCGCGTCGAACGCATCATCCCGAACCGGTCCAGCAACCCGGGTCTGAGTTTGCTAAGGATCGACGTCAGGGACGGCGCTCTCGAACTGAGTGGCTCGAACATGGACGTCGATATCCGCGCGAAAGTCAGCGCGGACGCCCAAGGTAACGGCAGCTACGCGGTCACGGCCCACGTGTTCGGTCAGGTCGTACGGGCGCTGCCCGGAACCGACGTCGCCATCGAATTCGCAGAGACCGAGATGCAGGTCAGTTCCGGTAACTACACCACCAAGCTGCAGCTCATGTCGCCCAGTTCCACCCCGGTGCTCAGTTTCGCGACCGAACTCGGGGGCGCGCTTGACGCCCGGCTGCTGTCGCGGGCGCTAGGCGCGGTGCGGTACGCCGCCGCCGTCGCGGACTTCCAGGCGGTCTTCAGAGGCGTGAAGCTGGAACTCCGCGAGTCGCACACGCGCGCCGTCGCCACCGACGGGTTCCGGCTGGCCTACTACCACCTCGATCAGGGAACGGGTCTCGAAGCCGACATCATCGTGCCTGCACGCAGCGTCGAAGAACTGCTACGGGTACTCGAAGAAGGCAACGTTGAGCTCGAGCTCGACGGAGCGCAGCTCGGCGTGCAGCACGCGGGCTACTCACTGAACCTCAAGCTCATGGACGGCACGTTCCCAGATTACGAGCGCGTTATCCCGAGCACTTACCCGGTCAGCATCACCCTGCCCGCCGTCGACCTGGCGGAGGCCGTGTCGCGCGTGGCGCTCATGGCCGACAAGAGCGCCAACAACCGGGTAGACCTGTTCGTCAAGGATGGCCAACTGCAGATAACGGCCGAGGGCAGCTTCGGTCGCAGTCAGGAAGCCATCGACGTCATGCAGGAAGGTACCGATTCAGAGATCCAGCTCGCGTACAACTCCAAGTACCTAATCGACGCGCTGGCACCCGTGGCGGGCGACATCCGCCTGCGGTTCTCCGGCATGAACGCGTCACCCAGCGTCGTGAACGACCTGAACGACCCCAGTTACCTGGCCATGGTCGTGCCGCTCCGCACCAGCTAAACCGCAAGAAATCCAGGAGGACCGATGACCACCATCGAAGACGTTCGCGCGATCGAACAACTCGATTCGCGCGGTAACCCGACCGTGGGCGCCGTTGTGACGCTCGCCAGCGGCGACCAGGGGCGCGCCCTGGTTCCGTCCGGCGCCTCAACGGGAGCCCACGAGGCCGTCGAGCTACGCGACGGCGGCGGGCGCTACCTCGGTAAGGGCGTCCAGAACGCCGTGCGCAACATCGACGACCGCATAGCTCACGAGGTGCTCGGCATGGACGCCCTCGACCAGGCGGCGGTGGACCGCGCCATGAGCGAACTCGACGGCACCCCCAACAAAGGCGAGCTTGGTGCCAACGCCATCCTGGCCGTTTCCCTGGCCACCGCCAGGGCAGCTGCCAGCGCGCTGCAGGTCCCGCTGTACCGCTACCTAGGTGGACCCAACGGGCGCGTGCTGCCGCTGCCCATGCTCAACGTCATCAACGGCGGTCAGCACGCCGATAACGCGGTCGATATGCAGGAGTTCATGCTCCTGCCCGTTGGCTTCTCCACCTTCGGCGGCGCGCTGCGCGCGGGCGTCGAGACGTTCCACCATCTACGCAAGGTCCTCGCTGCCAAGGGCTACAACACCAACGTCGGCGACGAGGGCGGCTTCGCGCCCGATCTCAAGAGTAACCGTGAGGCCATCGAGGTGCTGCTGCAAGCCATCGAGAAGGCCGGCTACACGCCCGGCGACGAGATAGCCATCGCGCTGGATCCCGCCAGCACCGAGTTCTACAAGGACGGCAAGTACCACCTTGAAGCCGAGAACAAGGTGCTCGACACCGACGGCATGATCGATTACTGGGAGGAGTGGGTCACCAAGTACCCCATCCTCTCCATCGAGGACGGTCTGGCCGAGGACGACTGGGCGGGCTGGGCCAAGCTAACGGCGCGCATCGGCGGCCGCGTGCAACTGGTCGGCGACGACCTGTTCGTGACCAACAGCAACCGGCTACAGCGCGGCATCGATGAGGCCGTCGGCAACGCCATCCTCGTGAAGGTCAACCAGATCGGCACTCTCACGGAGTCCATGGACGCCATCGAGCTCGCTAAGAGCTTCGGTTACCGCAACGTCATCAGCCACCGCTCCGGCGAGACCGAGGACACGTTCATCGCGGACCTGGCGGTCGGCACCAACGCGGGCCAGATCAAAACGGGTTCCGCTAGCCGATCCGACCGCACCGCCAAGTACAACCGGCTGTTGCAGATCGAGCAGGAGCTCGGCGACGCCGCGCGCTTCCTCGGCAAAGCGGCGCTGAAGCGATGAGCGCACAGCCGCACATGGGCACCAGGCGCACCCGCATCGTCGCAACGCTGGGGCCCGCCACGGACTCAAAGGAGATGATCGGCAGGCTGCTGCTGGCCGGCGTCAATGTCTTCCGCCTCAACTTCTCTCACGGCGATCAGGACCTGCACCGCCAGACGGTGGCCAACATCAGGGACGCATCGCAGGAGTTCGGCATCTCGGTCGGCATCCTGCAGGACCTGCAGGGACCGAAGATCCGCGTGGGCCGCTTCGAAGGCGACAAGGTGGTCTTGAAGGAGGGCGCGCGCTTCGACCTCACCACGGGCGACGACAGCCCGGGCAGCAGCGAGCGCGTCGGGGTTACCTACAAGGGCCTCGTCAACGACGTGAAGGTCGGCGATACCTTACTGCTCGACGACGGGCGCCTGAGCCTCAAGACCATCGGCTTCGAGGGCGACACGATCCAGACGGAGGTCGTGATCGGGGGCGTGCTCAGTAACAACAAGGGCATCAACATCCCCAACGCCACGCTCAGCATTCCCGCACTGACCGATAAGGACGTGCAGGACCTCAAGCTCGGCGCTGAACTCGATGTGGACTGGGTGGCCATGAGCTTTGTGCGCAACCGCGACGACCTGCTGCTGGCGCGGCATTACATGTCGCGGGCGGGCTCGAACGCCAAACTCATGGCCAAGATCGAGAAGCCAAGCGCCGTGGACCGGTTCGACGAGATCATCAAGGAGGTCGACGGCATCATGGTGGCGCGCGGCGACCTCGGTGTGGAGATGCCGCCGGAACAGGTGCCGCTCATCCAGAAGGACCTCATCCGCGCGTGCGTCATGGCCGGCAAGCCGGTGGTCACCGCCACGCAGATGCTGGAGTCCATGATCCAGAACTCCACGCCCACCCGCGCGGAGGCCTCCGACGTGGCTAACGCCATCTACGACGGTACGGACGCGGTCATGCTCTCCGCCGAAACGGCGGTGGGCTCCCACCCGATCGAAGCCGTGAAGATGATGGACCGCATAGCGCGCGCCGTGGAGTCGGATGACGACTTCCACGAGAAGTTCCGCGGCAGCACGCCCAAAGCTGACGCCAGCACGCCGGACGCCGTGGCTATCGCCGCTGTGGAGATGAGTTACAACCTCGACGCCAAGCTGATAGTCACGTTCACGTCGAGCGGCAGCACGGCGCTGCGTGTCTCGCGCTGCCGGCCGCAGCCGCCGGTCCTGGCCATCACGCCTAACCCGCGGGCGTTACGCCAGATGATGCTGGTGTGGGGAGTGGTGCCGCACCTGAGCGAGGACATCCACGACACCGACGAGATGGTGCGCGTGGCCACGGAGGCCATTAACGCCGAGAGCCTTCTGGCGGAAGGGGACCGCTTCATTATCACGGCCGGAGTGCCGTTCGGCACGCGGGGAACCACCAACCTCATCCGCGTGGAGCGGCTGCGCTGAGCGTAGCAGCGGCCGCGGGCGGCTGACCGGCCGCGGGGTGATTCCCGCTACCGAAGCCGCGACGGAGACCATAAGTTTCGGCCCCCAGCAGTGTTACCTGCTGGGGGCCGAAACTTGGCCGTTGGGGCCTTCGGCGCCTAGGCGCCCTCTTCGGCTACGACCAGGACCTTGAGGTCGATGGTCACTTCCGGGTGG
>JBAYRM010000088.1:0-7967 GCA_041676665.1 Trueperaceae bacterium | reverse complement strand
CGGCATGGCCAGGACGGAGCTGGCGGAGCTCAGCAGCGGGCCGGCGTTGGCGCGCTCCTCAACGCTTTGAGAGCCCACCACGGCGGGCTCGCGCCTGGCAGCGACCTGCCCCACGATGCCCTCACCCACCCGGTAGGCCAGCGGCACCGAACCCTGCGGCAGACCTACGCTGGCGGCCATCTGCAGCGTGCCCTCCTCGTCGGCGAGGAACACCCCGCCCGCGGGAGCCGCCACGCGCTTCATCATCTCGTTCAGAACCGTCAGCAGCATGCGCTGGAGGTTGCCTTCGGCGCGCACGGTGCGGTCGACCTCCATCAGCGTCAGCAGGTCACGCATGCGCGACCGGGTGGATTCGGCGGCCGCGGAGTACTGACTGGCCAGGATGCCGAACGCTTCGCGGCTGCGCTGGTCCGGCGGCGCTTCGTAATAGGCGTGCAGCGAGCCTTCGGTGCTGCTGCCCCACTCAAGCGAGTGGCTCAGCACGGTGAAGCGCTCGCCGCCGCGGGTGAGCAGGCGCGCCTCGTCGGTGGCCGGCTCCTCGGTGACCACCTTGCCCATGTGGCGGTCGCGCTCGCGGGCGTCGGCCTCGAGCTCAGGCGTAAGGTTCACGCCGTACGACGCCCCCATCTCGACCGAACCAACCACCAGGCCGACCGCGTCCGCGCCCGTGACCTCCACCACGCCCTCGGCGGCCACGCGCATGACGGCCTCCAGGTCGGGCGCCGCGGCGTAGCGCGCGGTGACGTCGTGGATGGCGCCGAGCATCTCGTGGCTGGCCTGCAGCTCGACGTAAAGGCGCGCCAGGTCGGCCTGCGCCCGCTCTCGGCCCTGAACCTCGCTGGCGATCCAGTTGAGGGTCACGTACGTGGCGATGGGACCGAGCACGCTGTAGAAGATCACCGGCGCCCAGATCCGGTAGGCGCCCTCTCCTACGGGTAGGACTACGAACTGGAACATCAGGACCACGCCCACGATCAGGAGCGGCAACCAGATGCGGGCCAGGCGGATCTGTTCGTAAAGGCTGCTTTGCGGAACCATTTCCCCGATTCTATTGCGCTTAGGCGCAACCCGCTCGCTTCGGGAGGCTCGCAAGCCCGCGCGACCTAGGCGCGGGCGGCTGACGGTAGACTCTACGGATGAGTAATGCCAACGAGCCGGTCGACGAGCCGGCGCAGAGCGACGCAGAGCCCGGGCTGGGAGACGCCGCGGCGCCGGGCCCGGTCGAGCCCGCCAGGGCCACGGCCGCTGAGCTGACCGCCATGGCTGGCGATCAGCCGGTGGCGGTGGTGGAGCACGGAGGCGTGAGGTTCACGCTTCTCGGTACGGCCCACGTGTCTAAGACCAGCGCAGAGGTCGTAGCCAACATGGCGAACTCCGGCGGGTTCGACGCTATCGCTATCGAGCTCGATCAGGGGCGCTACGCTTCGCTCACAGACAGCCAGAACTGGCAGAAGGTGGACCTCTTCAAGATCATCCGTCAGGGGAAGGCCGCCATGCTGGCCGTTAACCTGGCTCTCTCAGCGTTCCAGCAGCGCCTGGCCGACCAGTTCGGCATCGAGCCCGGCGCCGAGATGCGCGCCGCTATCGCCAGCGCCAAGCAGGCGAAACTGCCGCTGCTGCTGGTCGACCGCGACATCGGCATAACGCTGCGGCGCGTGTACGGCAACATGGGCTGGTGGAAGCGCCTCATGCTTCTCTCTGGTCTGCTGGCCAGCGTCTTCAGTCGTGACGAGATCGAGGAGGAGGAGATCGAGCGCCTGAAGGAGGGCGACATCCTCGAGGCCACCTTCACTGAGTTCGCCGAGAACTCCGAGCAGATGTACCTGCCGCTCATAACCGAGCGCGACCAGTACATGGTCTCCAAGCTCATCACCCAATCCGGTGCAGGCAGCGCCGCGCCGCGGCACAAGGACGTTCTGGTGGTCATAGGCGCCGGCCACCTGAAGGGCATGCGGGCCGCGCTGGAGGGCGACGGCCGAGTGCCGGGCATGCCCGAGCCCGAAGCAGGTCAGGACGTTGGCGACCTGGCCACCATCGCGCGGCTCGAGCAGCTGCCCCCGCCAGGGGTGTGGCCCAAGCTCATCCCGTGGCTCATAGTGGCCGTGCTGGTGGCGGGCTTCGTGATCGGCTTCATGCGCAGCCCCGATCTGGGCCTTAGCCTCATCGGCGACTGGGCGCTCATCAGCGCCTCGCTGGCGGGCCTGGGAGCCATCATCGCGCTGGCGCACCCGCTAACCATCCTGGCGACCGTGGTCTCCTCTCCCTTCACCGCTCTGCACCCGCTCATAGGCATCGGTCCCGTGGCGGCGCTGGTGGAGGTGTGGTTCAGGCGCCCCAGCGTGGGCGACTTCGAGACCCTCAAGGTGGACGTGACCACGTGGCGCGGTTGGTGGCGCAACCGCGCCGCGCGGGCTCTATTAGTGTTCGTGCTGACCACCCTGGGCGGCGCCACCGGAACGTGGGTCGCCCTTGGCCGCATCTTCGGGCGTCTGGCAGGCTGAGGCCCGGCCGGGGCTCAGAAGGCCGTGGGCGCTCCGTCGAGCGCCCACTGGGCGAACGCGTCCACGAAGGTGAAGCGCGCGTTGTTGGTGTCAGACGCGACCACGTAGGCCAGGAACTCACTGATGTCGCCGGCGGAGGCGCCCAGGAACACCTGTGACCCCGTCATGCCGTCGTAGCGTCCGCCGCTAACGGTCGGCAGTGCGGCCTCTGCGGCTGGCGCGGCGTCGCGCAGCTCTTGCAGCATGCGGCCCACCACGCGGTCTGCGGCTGCCAGATCATCGCGCCCGTAAAGCGGCGTGTCGATCTCGAGTCCGGTCATGACCACGTTGCGACCGAACAGCTGGCGCAGCGGTTCGACTGCGCCCGCCACGCGGAACGTGGTGAACGCCTCGACCGCCAGTTCAGCGCCGCTGACGGCGTTGACCTCCAGGCGGTAGGTGCCGGCGGCCAGGTCGGTGGGTAGCGGCAACCACACGAAATCGACCACGTAGCCAACGGCGCCGGGCGGGACCTCTACCGCGGCACTAGCCGACGCGAGCGGCTCGGCGCCGGCCTCGGCGTCAGCTGGCAGCAGCGCCAGGGTCACGTTGACCAGCCCGGGTAGCTGATCACCGGCGGTGCTCAGCTCGAAGCTGGGGAACAGGGGGTCGCCCGGGTGGAACGGCTCGGCCACGGGGCCGCGCTGTCCCAACCGCAGGGCTACCTCGCCGAAGATCTCGAGCGGCGGCAGCGGTGCGCCGAGAGCGTCGACGCGGGTGTGCGCTACCTGTAGGTACTCCGCGTACTCGTCGGCGCGCCCTTCGTCGGCGGCCAGCTGGACGAAGCGCCTGTAAGCGTCGCGCGCCAGTTGTCGCTGCCCCTTGGCCTCGTAAAGGCGCGCCAGCGCGTACTCGACCGCGCTCACGCCCGGGTAGAGGTCACGCGCGTTGACCAGGTCAACTATGACCTCGTCGTGAATGGCGGGATCGAGCGACACAGCGTAGTCGTACGACTCGAGCGCCGCACGGAGCCGGCCCTCGACCGCGTGCACGAGGCCCAGGTTGTAGGCGGCGATGTACGCGTTGCCGTCGAGCGCTACGGCGCGCTGGGAGGCCTCGGCGCTGGCGTCCAGGAAGCCCAGCAGGTAGCGGGCCCAGCCCAGGTTGGTCCAGAACAGCGAGGAGTCGGGTTCGAGCTCCACGGCGACCGCCAGCGCTTCGGCGGCGGCCAGGGCGTCGTCTTCGTCGAACGCGATGAACGAGAGCTCCTGCAGCGGGTACGCCAGGAAGGGCGCAGCGCGGCTGAGGGCCAGCAGTGCGGTCTTCTGCCTGGTGATGTCCTCCGCCAGGAGGGCTACGGTGTACGCGCCCGTGAGGGCGGCGGAACCGGCTGCCGGGCCCAGGTTCGACACCTGATCGACCAGGTCCAGCGCCGCTCCGGCGTTGCCGAAAGCCAACTGCAACGAGGCTTGCAGCGCCAGGGCGTACGGGTAATCGGCGGCGGCCGCGCCGACGAACGCCGCTTCGGCCGCTTCGAAGTCGCCCCTATCGGAGGCCAGGATGCCGCCCCAGGCGTGCGCCACCCCCAGCCCCGTGAGCTCGGCGAGAACACCGAAGGCCGCCTCTGCGCCGGCCTCGTGCAGAGTGTCGAGAGCCAGCGCCATTAGCGCGCGGCGCGCCACCCGGCGGGCGGCATCGGAAGGCGCCAGAACGGACGCCTGCGCGAGGTGCACGTTGCCATCGACCACGGCGCGCAGGTCGTCGAACAGTTCGGAGCCGCGGGCGGGCCAGTTCGGGTCCTGCATCTGCGGCCTCACGGCCGCGGCGTCGGTGACCAGGCCGCTGGCCGCCAGGAACAGCGCCTGCACGTAGTCGCCGTACGCGCCCTCCAGGGGCGGTGAAGCCACTGGCGTCGGGGCGGCTTCCAGGCCGAGGAGCGGCGCGACGACTCGCACCGCTTGACTCACGAGCCTGCCCCTGTCGCCAGGTTCGGCGATGAGCTCAGCGTGGCGCGCCCCGCCCGGGTAGGCCACTTCCAGGCGCAGCACCGTGCGTTCGTCGTACTGCTCCACGGTGCCGCTGACGGCCACGTCGACGCCCGCGCCGGAGCGCAGGAGGCCGGGCCCCGTGTGACTGGTCCACACGGCGCTGCCGAGTACGCGGCCGATGTTGATATAGCCGTCTATTACCACCAGCGGCGGCACGACGCCTGCTGCTACGTCGGGGCCGAGAACGATGGCGTGATCGAAGAAGGCTGCGGCTACCTCGTCGGCCATGGCGACGCCGAGGACGGGATCCTGACTGGTGAATGGGTAAACGACGAGGCTCGTTGCGAACGCGCTGGCGGTGATGACGAGCGCGGCCAGCAAGTGAGCCGTACGCCTGATCAGTGCGGTCGTGCACTTATGCATCCAGGCTCCTCCAAACGCCGTCAGGCTAGCACGGGTCGCTGTGAGGAACGCATGTCCTGGACTTCATTCCAGCAGCGCTTCGAACTCCTCTTGCACCGTCTGCGCCAGCTCAGCCGAGCGGCACACGACGAGGATGGCGTTCTGCCCTGCGAGGGTGCCCACTATCTCTTCACGATCGAGCTTATCGATGACGAACGCCACGCCCGAGGCGTGCCCCTCGTCGGTCGTTACCACGATGGTGTTCTCGCCCCGGTCTATGTGCCTGACGAAGAGCCTGAAACGCTGGCCCAGCTCCTGCATGACGTCGGTCTGCTGCACGAGCGGTGTGGCGCGGTAACGGTGCCGGCCGGGCGCTGCGGGTACGCGCACCAGCCGCAGTTCGGTGACGTCGCGCGAGATCGTGGCCTGCGTGACCTTGATGCCCTGCTCCGCCAGCCTCTCTGCTATCTCGGCCTGCGTCGAGATGAACTCCTCCTCGACCAGCTCGGTGATGAGGCGCTGCCGATAATCTTTACTTGGCATATTTATGCACTATACCAGTTGACTTTCCGCGCTTTCGGTGGCGGGAGCGCCGTCAGACAACGACAACCGCCGGAGGCGCGGGGCTTCCGGCGGTTGGCTGACAGGGTTGCTAAGGGGTGGTGCGGTTCAGTCCTCGTCGTCGAACGGGGTGGGCGCGTAGCTGGCTACCGGAGCGGGCTTGGGCGGCTCCGCCACGCGGCGCAGGTCCTCCATGCTGGGGAGCTCGTCGCCCCACTTGATGCGGTCGGTGGTCTCCAGCTCCTTCATGGCTATGGTGACGCTGTTCTCAGTGCGCGGAAGCACGTCTACGTCGAGGATGCTGGGGATGCCCGACTTGAGCTGAGCGGCGCGCCGCGCCACTATCATCGAGAGCCGGTAACGCGAGTCGGTGAGCGCTATCAGGGTGTCGTAACCTTCTTGTGCCACTGCGGTGCCTCCATGCTCGTGCCCGCGTGCGGGCCTAAACGTAAAGTGTCAGGTTCGTAGCCGCGCTCGCCACCGGCGCGGCCCTAAGCGTTTGAGTGTACTACAAACGCGGCGGGCAGCCCCTAAAGCGGTGGTACCTGCGCAAGGTTCACTCCTCGCGGAGGAAGCTTTCGACCTGCTTCTGGCTCAGCAGCCGGGCGCGGGACCGCTCAGCCCGGATGATGCTGAGGAACAGCGACGCGGCCTCGTTGACCTCGTCGTTAACGATGAGGTAATCGAACTCGCGCAGCGCCCGGATCTCTTCGCGGGCCCTGGCCAACCGCTTCTGGATCTTCTCCTCCGACTCCGTACCCCGGCCGCGCAGGCGCCGCTCGAGCTCGGTGAGGGAGGGCGGCACGATGAATATCATCACGGCCTCGGGCATGCGGCGCTTGACCTGCCGCGCACCCACCAGCTCGAGTTCCAGCAGCATGTCGCGGCCCTCAGCCAACGCTTCCTTCACCGGCTCCAGCGGCGTGCCGTAGTACTCGCCCACGAAGTCGGCGTACTCGAGGAACAGGTCGTTGTCGATCATCTCGACGAACTTCTGGCGCTCTAGGAAGTAGTACTGAACGCCGTGCTCCTCGCCCTCGCGCTGGCCCCTGGTGGTGGCCGACACCGAGAACTCGAGGTCCTCCACGAACGGCATGGCTGCGTTGCGGATGGTGTCCTTGCCGACCCCTGATGCTCCCGTCATGACGAAGAGCACTCCCGACCTGCCTGGGGTCGTCGCGCCGGCCTGCAATGGCGGTTGGCCGTCTGCCACTATGCTTGTTGCCTCCAACTCGCGTTGCCCCGCGGGCGCCGCTTCGTTCCGCGCCCGGTCGCGGGCAGCTGATTAGGCGCGACTGTATCACGCTGCCGCGCGCACCCTGGCTGTTAGCCGCTGGCTGGCACGCCACGCGGCAGAGGCGAGGCGCTCATGGTGCTAGCATGCAATCCCGGGAAGGTGAGGCATGGACCGTAAGTACATCTTCGTGACCGGTGGGGTCGTGTCGAGTCTCGGGAAGGGCATCTCAACATCCAGCATCGGCGCGCTCCTCAGGGCACGCGGGTACAGGGTTACGGCGGTGAAGATCGACCCGTACGTGAACGTGGACGCCGGCACCATGCGGCCCTACGAGCACGGCGAGGTGTTCGTGACCGACGACGGCGCCGAGACCGACCTCGACATTGGCACCTACGAGAGGTTCCTCGACGTGGACCTCTCGCGCATCAACAACGTCACCACGGGGCAGGTTTACCTGAGCGTCATCGAGAAGGAGCGCCGCGGCGCTTACCTGTCTCAGACGGTGCAGGTGATCCCTCATATAACCGACGAGATCCAGGCGCGCATCACCAGCGCGGGTGAGGCGGCGGACGCCGAGATCGTGCTGGTCGAGGTGGGCGGCACGGTGGGCGACATCGAGTCGTTACCGTTCCTGGAGGCCATTCGGCAGATCCGTTTCGAGGTCGGCCGGGAGAACACGCTGTACCTGCACGTGACCCTGGTTCCGTACCTGGGCGCCAGCGAGGAGCACAAGACCAAACCCACCCAGCATTCCGTGGCGACGCTGCGCGGGGTGGGCATCCAACCGGACGCGCTGGTACTGCGCTCGCATTCGCCTGTGCCGCAGGGCTCCATGCGCAAGATCGCGCTGTTCAGTAACGTGGCGCCGGAGGCTGTTTTCAACGCTTACGACGCCGATTTCGTGTACGCGGTGCCTGAGATGCTCGAGCAGCAGGGCATGGGCCGCTACGTTGAGAAGATGCTCAACCTCGAGAAGGTCACGCCGGAGATGCGCGTGTGGCACGACGCTGTGCGCACTCTGCGCCAGCCCGACAAGCGCGTGCGCATCGCGGTGGTGGGCAAGTACGTGGCCATGCCCGACGCCTACCTGAGCCTCATGGAGGCGCTGAAGCATGCGGGCATCGCCAACCGCGCGGCGGTTGACATCGACTGGGTGGACTCGGAGGAGCTGGGCGACGACGCCGCTCAGGCTCTGCAGGGCTACCACGGCATCCTGGTGCCGGGCGGCTTCGGCGTGCGCGGCATCGAGGGCAAGGTGCGGGCAGCCAACGTGGCGCGCACCAAGAAGGTGCCGTACCT
>JBAYRM010000087.1:0-8109 GCA_041676665.1 Trueperaceae bacterium | reverse complement strand
TTATCCAGCGCAGGCGCTCCTCGTCCCAACCGCTACCGCGGGGCGCCACCGCCTGCAGCGCCCCCACTACCCGGTCGCGCACCCTGAGCGGCAAGGCCAGGGCGTCGCCCTCCACCACGGCGTAGGGCGCCACCTCATCGGCGGGCAGCGGGTCGCTCTCAGTGCGGATGGTGGGAAGCCCCGGAGCCAGGTCCTCCACCTCGGGCCGCTCGCCCCGCCGCACGAGGGTCACTAGGTGCCCCTGCGGGTCTAGCTCGAGCACCTCCGCCCAGACTGTGTGCTCGGAGGCCACCAGCCGCTCCAGCACGGCTTCGAGCTGCGGGACGAGCTCGCTGGTGATGGCCACGGTGTTGGATAGGTCCAGTAGCGAGCGCAGCTCGGTGGTGCGCGCCGCCACCTGCGCCTCGAGCCGGTCCTGGGCGCCGCTGATGCTGTCGGCCATGGCGTCGAACGAGCGCGAGAGCTCGCCCAGCTCCGACGGGTCTGCAGAGCCCACGCGCGCCTTAAGGTCGCCCGCCGCCAGCGCGCGGCTGGCCTGGGTGAGCTTGGCTATCGGTTCTACCAGCAGGGCGCGCGAGAAGGCGGTGGCGCCCAGGAGGGTCACGGCCGTTATGACCGCCAGGTTGATGAGCGTGCTGCGGAGGATGGCGCCCACTGTGGCGCGGTCGGCCTCGGCCAGCGCCTGCCCCACGGTGGCAGGGTCGCCGGCCACGGCGCCGGGGTCGAGGCCCGCGGCGCTGATGCCCACGGCAGCCAGCGCACGCCACAGAAGGATGGCCGTGGCGATCGCCAAGACGAAGACGACGCCCAGCAGCAGGAGCGTCAGTCTCGACGAGAGGCGTTGATGCCAGCGCAGTTCGTCCGGTGAGGACTCAGGGCTCACGCACCACCCACCCTTCGCGGATGGCGTGCAGGGCGGCCTGGGTGCGGCTCTTGAGGCCGAGCTTGGAGAGCATGTTCGAGACGTGCGACTTGACCGTAGCTTCGCTTATGCCTAGCTGTTGCGCCACGCCCTTGTTGCTGGCGCCCATGGCCACCAGCTTGAGGACCTCCAGTTCGCGGTCCGTCAGCGGCTCCTTGGCCTCTGGGGCGCGCACCTCGCGCACCAGGCGCTGCTGCGCCCTGGGATCCAGCCGCACCTCGCCGCGAGCGGCGGCGCGCACCGCCTCGAACAGCTCGTCGGGGCGGGTCTCTTTCAGCATGTAGCCGCTGGCGCCGGCCTCCACCACGTCGATCACCAGGCGGTCCTCGAGCACGCTGGTGAGGGCCACCACTTCCACCTCCGGGAAGTCGCGCCTGATGGCGCGGGTGGCGTCCACGCCGTTCATGACCGGCATGAGGAGGTCCATAACCACCACGTCTGGCTGCAGTTCAGCCACGCGCGTCAGCGCCTCCTGCCCGTTGGCGGCCTCGCCGACCACCTCCAGGTCGTCTTCCAGGTCGAACGCCAGGCGCAGGCCGCGCCTGACGACGGTGTGATCGTCGACCAACAGAATGCGTATGGGGTCTTGGTCGGCCTTGCTCATAGCGTCACTCCAGCTCGGCTTGCGCGCTCGGCGCGGCAGTCGGGTTGCGGCCCGCTTGCGCCAGCACGCGGCGCGCCGAGTAGTCCGGTCAAGCGTACCGGTAGCGGGGGTTGGTTGCCTCCACCTTTGGGATGAAGCGGGGGTAGACCCGAAGGCGGAGGGTGGGACCTCCTCACCGCCGATGTGCGGCGTGGGCCCTCCGCCATACCGTGAGTGCAGCACGGCGACAAGCCAGCGGGGCGCGCCGTACACCCTAGAACCTGATCCTAATGAAAGCGGGAGGCGAGGATGAACCACGAGATCGAGAACAACGTGAACGGCACGGTGAACGGGGCTGCTAACGGAACCGTTGGCGGCGCGGGCGAGGCCAGCGGAGGCAGCGCTGGGGGTCCAAGCGGCGGCGCTACCAGTAGCGGTAACGGCAGCGGCAGGCTCGTCCCAGGACTACTGCTCGTGGGCCTGGGCGTACTGGTGCTGCTCACGAACCTCGGCATGTCGCTCGTGGGCAACCTGCTTACGGCCGCCATCTTCGGCGGTTTGGCGTACTACGTTCACAGCCACGGAACACGCACCGGTAGCCAGGGGCTGCGACTGCTGGCCATCCCGCTCGCTGGCCTGGCGCTCGTAACGCTGCTGCCGGGGCGCGGCACGGGTTCGCTCTTCCTGGCACTACTGGGCCTGGCGTTCGTGGTGGTGTGGCGCAACAACCCGAAGAACTGGTGGGCGATCATCCCCGCAGGCGCGTTCGCCAGCCTGGCGGCCACGGCCGCTCTGAGCGGCCTGCCTGGCAACCTCGGCGGTTTCGTGTTCCTGGCGGGCCTGGCGGCCACGTTCTACGCCCTCACCCGCCTCAACCTCGAGCCGCAGCGGTGGGCCATCTACCCGGCGGGCGCGCTGGCGGCCGTGGCGCTACTGGCGCTGTTCGACGGCGGCGGCTCCTGGCTCCTCCCGCTGCTGTTGGTGGGTGTTGGTTTGGTGCTGCTCGCCCGCAGCGGCGCTATCGAAGCCAGCTGGCTTACGGACCTGCTGCCGCGCCGCGCCGCCGAGACTGCCCCAAGCGTCCCGGCCCCGGCGAGCGGCGAGCTGGTGACCACCACCGACTCCGCCTTAGCCACTGACCCCGGTCATGGCGACGAGGACGCGAACGGCGGCACGTCCGCCTGACCGTTAGGGGGGCAGAGCCCAAGCTAACGAGCGAACCGCGCGGAGTTTTACTACTCCGCGCGGTAACGCTGTGGTTCGGGGCCGGTCCTGCGGCCCAGGGCTCAGCGCTGCTTCTCGATCAGCGTGGGCGCGTCAGGGTCAAGCACGTAGAAGCGCTCGTTCTTAGTGAACTCGTCGCGGAAGGCCTTGGCCTGAGCGTCGCCCGCGTTAACGGGACCGGCGCCCGTACCCTGGCGCTCCTCGTCCCACTGCGCGAACATGACCTCCGTCTGGCTGCGGTGGGCGCGCAGGGCGTCAAGCTTGATCGGCGCGTGCGCCGCGATGTCGCACACCACGTGGTGCGGTCCCAGCTCGGCGAGGATCTGCTCGCGCTCGCCCACGGCGGCGGCCAGCACCTGCGGGCGCTCGTCTGCAGGCATGCCGCGCACGGCCAGAACGGTGGCGTGGCCCAGCGCGTCGTGATCCGGGTGCACCCCGTGCCCCGGGTAGAAGGTGATCACGGTGGAGGGCGCCAGCTCGGCTATGACCTCGCGCACGGCGCGCGCCACCGCGGCGGGATCCTCGAACTCGATGCACTTGTCGCGCAGACCCATGAAACGCAGCCCGCAACCCAGCACGCCGCAGGCGTCCTCTAGCTCCCTGGTGCGCACGTCGCGCAGGTCCTCACGGTTGGTGAAGGCGGGCTTGCCCATGCGGCGGCCCATGTCGCCGTAGGTGCCGCACAGGTATGTGGCGGGCACGCCCGCCGCGGCCGCCCGCGCCAGCGTGCCGCCCGTGGCGAACGATTCGTCGTCCGGGTGCGGCAGCACCACCAGGATGCCGCGCTCGCCGGCGGGATCGAACGGGCGCGCCGTGGGCTCACCGCTCACGGTCGTCACCGCTGCCTTCGCGGAACGGGCTGGCCGACAGCTGCAGCGCCATGGTCAGTTGCCCCTCATGATCGAGGCCAGCCAGCAGCAGCTCGCCGCGGCCGTTGACCTCGTAATCGGTCAAGCCGTCGGCGTACACCCAGCCGTCGTCGAGCTTGAGCCCAACGCGGTACGGGCCCGTGCCCGTGATGGTGCCGCGCGAGTAGGTCACCTGCGCGTTGCGTACGAACGCGATGACCGGGGTCTTCTTCTCCGGCCCGAACTTGGTGTAAGAGCCCGTGGTGGTCTCCAGGTGCAGGTACTGGGGCCGCCCGAGCCTTTCGTTCAACTCGGTCTGCACGGCGCTGTGGTCTATCGGTCTCACGTGGTCCTCCGCTGCTCGCTTGCTGGTTGGTGGGAATGTTGGGCGAGCCGGTCGCCAGCCCTGGCCTCGCCGCGGGCGACCGCTGACTGCAGAGTGTACCGCTGCCGCCGCGCTATCATCCCGCCATGTCTCTCACCAGCGAACCCCCGCGCGTTAGGCGCCTTGAGCAGATCCAGGCCGAGTTGCAGCGTCAGGAACTGGACGGCTGGCTGCTGTACGACTTCCGCCGTAGCAACCCGGGGGCGCAGGCCCTCATCAGGCCCCTGCTTGAGGGCAACACCGCCAGCCGGCGCGTGCTGCTGTTCGTGCCCGCGACCGGTACGCCAACGCTGGCCGTTCACGCTATCGAGCGCGGCTCGCTGCGTGAGGACCTGCCGGTTAAGGTCGTGAGCTACGCCAGCCGCGAGGACTTCGACGCCACCCTCAAGAACCTGGTCGGCGGCCTCGCGCGCGTGGCAATGGAGTACTCGCCGGGCGGCGATAACCCGTACATAGGCACGGTTGACGCCGGAACAGTTGAGCGGGTGCGCGCCACTGGCGTTGAGGTGGTGTCGTCAGGCGACGTGGCGCAGGTGCTCGAACTGTGGAGCGAGCAGCAACTGGACGATCACCTCACGGCAGCCGCCGGGGTCATAGAGGCTAAGGACGCCGCCTTCCAGTTCCTGGCCGGCAAGGTCCAGGCTGCAGAGCAGGTGAGTGAGGCCGAGGTTCAGGCGGTTATCGAGGCCAAGTTCGCGGAGCTCGGCCTGGTGACCGGCAGCTCGCCTAACGTGAGCTTCGGCGCCCACGCTGGTGACCCGCACTACCACCCCCTGCCAGGCGTGCGCGACGCCGTACTACAGCCCGGCGACGTGGTGCTCATCGACCTGTGGGCCAAGGTCGACGCGCCCGACGCGCCGTACGCCGACGTGACCTGGATGGGCGTAACGGGTGCCCCCAGCGCGCGCCTGCTGGCGGTCTGGGAGGCCGTGAGGGAGGCGCGCGACGTGGCCTTCAAGACCATCGCCAGTGCGTACGCCGCCGGCCGCTGGCCCACGGGCGCCGAAGCCGACCGCGCCGCCCGCGCGGTGCTGGAGGCCGCCGGGCTGGGCGACGCGTTCACGCACCGCACGGGGCATAGCCTCGGCACCCGCACCACGCACGGGGCCGCTGCACACCTAGACGACTTCGAGACCGCCGACACCAGGCTCCTCATGCCGGGTCTCGGGCTCACCATCGAGCCGGGCGCCTACTTCGACGACTTCGGGGTGAGGAGCGAGATCAACCTGTACGTGGGCGCCGACGGCCCGGTAGCCACCACCGAGCTGCAGAGCGACCTCGAACGCCTGTGACCGGTGAACCAGACGCGCCCCTGGTGGTCGTGGGCGACTACGCCTGGGACGTGCTCATTCGCACCCGCTCCGAGCTGCTGCAGGGCGGCGACCTGTTCGGCGATGTGGAGCTGGCCCCCGGCGGTAGCGCCGCCAACGTGGCGGTGTGGGCGCAGCGCTGTGGGCTGCCCACCGCCTTCGTGGGCAAGCTGGGCCACGACCGCTTCGGGCAGCTGGCGCAAGAGGAGCTGAGGTCTGAGGGCGTGAGCGCGCACTGGTCGTTCACCGCTGAGCACCTGACCGGCGCCGTGGCGGTGTGGATAGACCATTCGGGAGAGCGCTCCATGGTGTCGGGCAAGGGCGCCGACCACTACCTGCTGCCGGAGGAGCTGCCGCGCCAGCTGCTAGAGCGCGCCGGTCACCTGCACCTCAGCGCTTGGTCGTTCTTCGACGACCCACCGCGAGCGGCGGTGCGCGAGGCGGCGCGAACGGTGGTCGCCAGCGGCGGAACCTTGTCGCTGGATCCCGGCTCGTTCCAGATGATCGACGAGATGGGCGTGGACCGCTTCGTTGGCATGACGGCCGACCTGGGCGTGAACGTGCTGTTCCCTAACCTTGAGGAGGGCGAGATCCTGAGTGGCCGCAAGGACCCGCACGCCATAGCAGCGCGGTTGGCTGAGGTGTACCCGGGCGCCATGGTCATGCTGAAACTCGACGACGAGGGGGCGTACCTGTTCCATCACGGAGAGGGCACGCACTTCCCGACGGCCGCCCGCCAGGTGGTCGACGCCACCGGCGCCGGCGACGCTTACGCTGGTGCGTTCCTGGCCGCCTGGCTGCGGGGCCGGTCGCCGGAGGTGGCAGCGGCGCGCGCCAACCGCTTGGCCGGCTGGGTGGTGGCCCGCGTGGGCGCCCGGCCGGAGGCGGACGACGAGCTGCGCGAGCTGCTGGGGGCGCCCGACTGAAACCCCTGCTGGCCTTTGCACACAGAGGCTAGTGGCCCGGCGTGCCCGCGGCGCGAGGAGCGCGGTAGGGCCGCGGTAGTACACTCGCCTCACTATGGTTGAACCCAGTACAAATAGCGACCCGCGTCTACGAGAACGGGCCGGCCGCTCGGTGGTCGTGGTGGCCGGCGGGCGCCTGCCGTTCAGCCGGGCGGGCACGGAATACCGCGACCTGGTCTCGTACGACCTGGCCCGCATGGCGCTCGCCGGCGTGCTGCAGAAGGCGGCCGTGGCCGCCAGCGAGATCGATCAGGTGGTCATGGGCAGCGTCATCCAGAACGTGGCCACCAGCAACGTGGCGCGTGACGCCGCGCTAGCCGCCGGCGTGCCGGACGGCGTGCCGGCCCACACGGTCACGGTGGCGTGCATCTCGGCTAACCGGGCGATCGCCGACGCCGCCCTCGCGGTGGCAACGGGTCACGCCGACGCCGCGCTGGCGGGCGGAGTGGAGATGCTGGGCGACGTGCCCGTGGGGTTCGACCGCGACGTTCGCCGCCGCCTGTTCGACAGCCGCAGGTACAAGGGCCTCAAGGATTGGGGGCCGTTCTTCAAGGGTCTCAAGCTGCGTAAGCTGCTGCCGCAGGCGCCCGCCATCGCCGAGTTCACCACCGGTGAGTCCATGGGCCAGAGCGCCGACAGGCTGGCGGCCCGCTTCGGCGTCACGCGCGAGCAGCAGGACGCCTACGCGCTCAGGTCGCATCAGGGCGCCGCCGCGGCGCAGGCGGCTGGCCGCTTCGGGCCCGAGCTCATCAGCGTGACCGTTCCGCCCAAGGGCGCGGTCATCAGTGCCGATAGCGGCGTGCGAGCCGACAGCAGCCTCGAGCAGCTGGCGCGCCTCAAACCGGCCTTCGTGAAGCCGTTCGGCACCGTCACCGCCGGCAACGCCTCCCCGCTGACCGACGGGGCCGCCGCCGTAGTGCTCATGGCGGAGGAGGAGGCCGTGCTGCAGGGGCGCGTGCCCTTGGCGCGCATCGTGGACTTTAACTTCGTGGCGCAGGACCCTGGCGACGAGCTGCTCATGGGGCCCGCCTACGCTGCGCCCAGGCTGCTGGCGCGCAACGGCTTGACGCTGGCCGACATCGACGTGGTCGAGATCCACGAGGCGTTCGCGGGCCAGGTGCTGGCCGTGCTGGCCGCCTGGGCGTCGCCCGACTTCGGGCGTAGCCGGCTGGGCGCCAGCGGCGCGTTCGGCGAGGTCGACATGGCGCGCGTTAACCCCTGGGGCGGCTCCATCTCCCTGGGGCATCCGTTCGGCGCCACCGGGGCGCGGCTGGTTACCACCGCCGCTCACCGGCTGCACGCGGAGGACGGCCGCTGGGCCCTCGTGACCGCCTGCGCGGCCGGCGGCCAGGGCCACGCCATGCTGCTAGAGAGGATCGACTCATGACGAGCGCCGACAACAGCGTGACCAGCGGCCTCAGGGTCGAGCGGCGCGGCGACGTGGCCCTGCTGTGGATCGACCAGCCGGAGCGCAGCGTGGCGCTCCTCACCGCCGACTTCCTGCAGGCTCTGGCTAACGCCATCGACCAGCTGGACGCCGACGGCAGCGTGGTAGGAGCGGTGCTGGCCAACGCCAGGCCGGGCGCCTTCTTGGCTGGCGCCGACGTGTCGTCGTTCCTCCAGTACGGCAGCTCCGCGGAGGTGGAGGCGGCCATTCATCAGGGCAACGCCCTGCTGGCGCGCATCGAGGAGTGGCGCAAACCCCTCGTGGTGGCGGTGGACGGCGCCTGCATGGGCGGCGGCACCGAACTGGCGCTGGCGGCGCGCTACGTACTGGCGAGCAGCAGCCCGAAGACGCGCTTCGGCTTGCCGGAGGTGCAGCTCGGACTGCTGCCGGGATTAGGCGGTACCGTGCGGCTCCCCGAGCGCGTG
>JBAYRM010000086.1:0-8149 GCA_041676665.1 Trueperaceae bacterium | reverse complement strand
TCCACGGCGTCGCGCACGTCCTTGCGGTTGCCTAGCGGCGCCTGCCCCACGCGCTTGCCGCCCTCGCCCACCACCGGGTAGACGTAGTTGCCGTCGGGGCGCTTCTGCTTGCCGCCGATGAACAGCTTGGGGGTGCGGTCGATTGCCGGCAGGCCCGGCGTCGCGGAGCTCTCCCGCACGCCCGCGTCCAGCTCGTCGGCGCCGGCTGGCGCCGCCAGTTCCTCGCTCGAATACGTCGGCAGCCCCGGCACGAAGCTGGGCTTCAGGTACTCGTACATGCCCTCGCGGCCGCCCTCGCGGCCGAAGCCCGACTCGCGGTAGCCGCCGAAGCCAGCGGCGGCGTCGAAGACGTTGGTGCAGTTGACCCACACCACGCCCGCCTTAAGCTTGGGGGCTACGTCGAGGGCCAGGTTCACGTTCTCGGTCCACACGGAAGCGGCCAGCCCGTAGCGGCTGTCGTTGGCCAGTTCCACGGCCTCCTCGGGAGTGCGGAAGGTCATGCTCACGATGACCGGCCCGAAGATCTCCTCCTGCGCGATAGTGGCGGCGGGCGACACGTTACTGAAGAGCGTGGGCGGGTAGTACCAGCCGTCCTTCGGGACAGACCAGCTGGGCTGGAAGCAGGCGTAGCCCTCGTCCCTGCCCTGCTGCACCAGGCGCTCGATCTTGCTGAGCTGCACGGGCGCGATGATGGCGCCGATGTCTATGGACTTATCCAGCGAGGGGCCCTCGCGCAGCTTCTCCATGCGCTCGATCAGCTTGGCCTCCAGCCGCTGCGCCACGCTCTCCTGCACCAGCAGGCGGCTGCCAGCGCAGCAGACCTGACCCTGGTTGAACCAGATGGCGTCGACCACGCCCTCAACGGCGCCGTCGATGTCGGCGTCGTCGAAGACAATGAAGGGCGACTTGCCGCCCAGCTCGAGCGAGAGCTTGAGGCCGCGCCCGGCGGTGGCCTTGCGGATGCTGCGACCCACCTCGGTGGAGCCGGTGAACGCCACCTTGTCGAGCCCCTCGTTGCCCACCAGCGCGGCGCCCGTGCGGCCGTCGCCCGTGACGATGTTGAGCACGCCCGCGGGTAGGCCCACCTCGCTGGCCAGCTCCGCGAACAGCAGCGCCGAGAGCGGCGTGAACTCGGCCGGCTTGAGCACCACCGTGTTACCGGCCGCCAGGGCGGGAGCCACCTTCCAAGACAGCATGAGCAGCGGGAAGTTCCAGGGGATGATCTGCCCGCACACGCCCACGCCCTCGTAACCGGCGAACTCGCTCTCCAGCAGCTGCGCCCAGCCGGCGTGGTGGTAGAAGTGGCGCGCCGCCAGCGGCACGTCGAGGTCGCGCGTTTCGCGGATGGGCTTGCCGTTATCGAGCGCCTCCACCACCGCCAGCAGGCGCGCGTGCTTCTGCATGTGCCGCGCCAGCGCGTAGAGGTAACGCGCGCGGCCGTGCGGCCCGAGCTGCTGCCAGGCGGGCAGGGCCTCCTTAGCGGCGGCTACGGCGGCGGCCACGTCGGCCTCGTCGCCTTGGGCTACCTGCGCGAGCTCGCTGGCGTCGCCCGGGTGCTGGGTGGCGAAGTACTCGCCCGATACCGGCTCCGTGAGGCGCCCGCCGATGTAATGCCCGAACCTGTTGCCGTGGCGCTTCAGCCAGTCGCGCGCCACGTCGTCGGCTTCCGGCGCGGGGCCGTACTCCATGGTGGAGAAGATCTCGCGCACGCTTGCTCCCTTGGAACTGCTGCCCTTGACGCTCATGTGAGGCTCCTAGCTGTGGGGCGCTGGCAAGCGTAATGCGCCGAGCGCACGGGTAAGGCGGTGTGGGTGCATACGCTCATAGAAATCATCCGAGCGGGTGCCGGTAGTTGGCGGAGTAGCGGCCAGTTACGTGATGCTCGAGCTGACGCTCGATGTCGGCCAGCAGCGAGCTGGCGCCTATGCGGAACAGGTCGGGCTCCAGCCAGCGGCGGCCCAGCTCCTCTTTCATGAGGATGAGCCACGCCAGCGCGTCCTTGGCGGTGCGCAGACCGCCGGCGGGCTTGAAGCCCACCAGGTAACCGGTGCGCTCAGCGTAGTCGCGGATGGCGCGCACCATGGTGAGGCTCACCGGCAGGGTGGCGTTCACGCTCTCCTTACCGGTGGAGGTCTTGATGAAGTCGGCGCCCGCCATCATGGCCACCAGGCTGGCGCGGTACACGTTGCGCAGCGTGCCCAGCTCGCCGGTGGCGAGGATGGTCTTCAGGTGCGCCTCACCGCACGCCTCGCGGAACACGCGGATCTCGTCGTAGAGCGCCTGCCAGTCCTGCAGCAGCGCGTGGCGGCGCGAGATGACGATGTCTATCTCGGTGGCGCCCGCGGCCACGGAGCGCCTTATCTCCTCCACGCGGGTCTCGAAGGGCGAGAGGCCCGCGGGGAAGCCGGTGGACACGGCGGCCACGGGCAGGCCCGTGCCGCGCAGGGCCTGCACGGCGGTGGGGATCATGTCGTGGTACACGCACACGGCGCCAGTGGTAAGCCCCAGGTCGGCTACGCCCAGGTCCTCGAGCAGGTCCTGTCGCACCGGCGCGAGCGCCTTGGCGCACAGGCGCCGCACGCGGCCAGGCGTGTCGTCGCCAGCCAGGGTGGTGAGGTCGATGACGCTAACGGCTTTGAGCAGCCACGCGGCCTGCCACTCCTTCTTGACGCTGCGGCGGGTGGTGAGCGTGGCGGCGCGCCGCTCGGCGGCGCTCAGGTTCACCCGCGCGCCCTGCACCCAATCGAGCTCGAGCGCCGTTCCGGGGTTGCGTTCGACCGGTTCGAACGGCGACCCGAGCCCGGAACCCGTGACATGCCCCTGCGCCGCGGCGGGTTCGTGACTGTTCTGTATCTTCATGCCAGCCTCTCTTCAGCGGGCTCGCGCCCCGTTCCGGCAACCGCCAAAGCGTGACCTGACGGGGCGCGCCGTAGCCAGCCGGATATGCACCCGGCGGCACAACTAGCGTGGGCTAAAGCATACACGGACGTATGATTGCGCCCATCTGCAACCCGGCGCTGTTGACCGCGCCACGAGCAAGGCCAGGACCCGCCAGGAGGCCCCTATGCAACTCAGTCGTTACCCACGCCGCCGCTACACCGAGGGCTACACGCCGCTCGAGCCCTTGCCCCGCCTGAGCGAGTACCTCGGCGGCCCCACCATCTGGGCCAAGCGCGACGACCTCACCGGCCTCGCCGGCGGCGGCAACAAGACGCGCAAGCTGGAGTTCCTGGTGGCGGACGCTCTGGCGCACGGCGCCGACACCCTCGTAACCACGGGCGCGGTGCAGTCGAACCATTGCCGCCTGACGGTGGCGGCGGCCGCCAAGGAGGGCCTGGCCTGCCGCTTGCTTATTGAGGAGCGCATTGCCGGCAGCTACGATCCGCAGGCCAGCGGCAACAACTTCCTCTTCGGCCTGCTGGGCGTGGAGAAGATCGAGGTAGTGGCGGGCGGCACCGACCTGGCTGCGGGCCTCAAGCGCATGGCGGCTGACCTGGAAGCCGAGGGGCGCACGGCGTACGTGATACCCGGCGGCGGCTCCAACACTCTCGGCTCGCTGGGGTACGTGGCGTGCGCGCAGGAACTCCTGCAGCAGGCGTTCGAAAAGGGCGTAGCGTTCGACCACATGGTGGTGGCTAGCGGCAGCGGCGGCACGCACTCCGGCGTGGTGGCGGGACTGGTAGCCATGAACGCCAACCTCCCCGTGACCGGCATCAGCGTAAGGGCCGACCAGACGGCGCAGGAAGCCAAGATCCTGGCCCACGCCAAGGAAACCGCGGCGGCCATCGGCTCCAACAACGAGGTCACCGCCGAGCACATTCAGGTCGAGGACGCTTACGTGGGCCAGGGTTACGCCTACCCCACCGACTCCATGGTCGAAGCGGTGGAACTGTTCGCGCGGCTCGAGGCCATCCTGCTCGACCCGGTCTACACGGGTAAGGCCGCCGCGGGCCTGGTGGACCTGGTGCGCCAGGGCCGCTTCGGCAAGGAGGAGAACGTGGTCTTCCTGCATACCGGCGGGGCGCCCGGCCTGTACGCCTACGAAGAGCTGTTCCGAGGCGGCGGCGGGCCGCTGCAGGCCGACACCGGCGGGCGCTGAAAGTTAGCGAAACCTGAAGTGTGATATCTCACGCGCCGTGCTACTCTTACTCCCGCATCGGAGCCGGGTGGGCCAAACAGCCACAGGCCGTTACCCACTAGAGCGGCGCCGTTAGCACCAAACGTGTTGGAGGAATCAGTGAAGAAAATCTTCTCTACCATCGCTGCGGCCATCCTGGTCCTGAGCCTCTTCGGCGGCAACGCCTTCGCTCAGGGCGAGATCCCCGACAAGCTGATCATCGGCATGGTGCCGAGCCGCGAGGCCGACGCCATCGTCGACAGCCTCGACCCGATCGCTGCCATGCTTTCCGAGCGCCTCCTCATCCCGGTCGAGACCTTCGTCTCCACCAACTACGTGGGCCTGGTTGAAGCCATCGGCACCGGTCGCGTCGACGTCGGCATGTTCGGCCCCGCCGCCATGGTTCAGGCCATGGACGCCTACGGCGCCCTGCCCCTCGTTGCCTCCGTGCGTCAAGGCAGCACCACCTACCGCGCCCAGTTCAACGTGCGTTGCGACAGCGGCATCACTGAGTTCGAGCAGCTCCGCGGCGCCACCATCGCGTTCGTGGACCCCAGCTCCTCCTCCGGCTACCAGTTCCCGTTCGTGACCCTCAAGGACACCTGGGGCATCGACCCGAACACCGAGATGACCACCGTCTTCGCTGGCTCGCATGACGCCTCGGCCCTCGCCGTCTACAACGGCGACGTCGATGTGTCCGTCACCTTCGGCGGCTCGCCCGGCTCCGACGGCCGCGAGACCATCGAAGCCGACTTCCCGGATGTGAAGGAAGTCGTGTGCATCCTCGGCTACTCCGACAACATCCCCAACGACGGCATCGTCGTGCGCCAGGGCCTCGACGCCGAGCTCATGGACCAGATCGCCCAGGCCCTCATCGACATCGCCAACACCGAAGAAGGCCGGGCCCTGACCCAGACCCTCTTCAACGTGACCGAGTTCGGCCGCATCACCGACCCCTCCGTGTACGACATCGTTCGCGAGGTCTCGGCCACCTTCCAGCGCAACTAAGCCTGCGGCCCCCTGAGGGGCAGCAGCACGCACGCCACGGGCGGCGGGGTCTATGCCTCGCCGCCCGTTCTCGTGTAGCGTTATGTTCGTCGTGACTCATATCCGTTTCGAAGACGTAGAGGTCGTGTACAAGACCGGCCTCAAGGCGCTCAAGGGCGTCTCGCTGGACATCCCCCGCGGCCAGTTCGTTGTGGTGGTCGGGCTCTCCGGCGCCGGCAAGTCGACGCTGATCCGCACCGTCAACAACCTCGTGGTGCCCACCAAGGGCAACGTGAACGTGAACGGCGTCGATATCACCCCCGCCCGGCGCGGCGCACTCCGCAGCGCCCGCTCAGACATCGGCATGATCTTCCAGACCTTCAACCTGGTGAAGCGCTCGAGCGTGCTGCGCAACGTGCTCTCCGGCCGCCTGGGCGACCTGCCTGCCTGGCGCGGCGTACTGAGCGCCTTCCCGCGCGCCGACGTGGCGTACGCTCACGAGTGCCTGGCACGCGTGGGCATACCCGAGAAGGCGTTCGTGCGCGCCGACGCGCTGTCCGGCGGGCAGCAGCAGCGCGTGGGCATAGCGCGGGCGCTGGCCCAGAAGCCGAGCGTCATGCTGGCCGACGAGCCGGTGGCCAGCCTCGACCCGCCCACCTCGCACGCGGTCATGTCGGACCTCAAGCGCATCGCGCGGGAGGACGGCATCACCACCATGGTCAACCTCCACTTCATAGACATGGCGCGTGACTACGCTGACCGCATCATCGGCATGCGCGACGGCCTGATAGTGTTCGACGGCACCCCGGACGAGGCCACGGACACCGTGTTCGAAGACATCTACGGACGCCCCCTCGAGCAGAAGGACCTGCGCGGTGCCTGAACCCGCCGAATTGCCGCGGCCACCCGCAGCCAGCCGCCTCAAGACCACCGCCACGCTGGTGTTCGTGGTGGCTCTGCTGGTGCTCTCGCTGCGGCAGACCAACTTCAACCTCGAGGCGCTCATCACCGGCACCTCCGACTTCTTCCGCTTCTTCGGGCGCATGGCGCCCGACTGGACCGCGCTGCCGCAGATCTGGCCCAAGCTGCTGGAAACCATCCAGATCGCCTACGTGGCGACCGTGGTGGGCACGCTCATCGCCACGCCGCTCATCTTCCTCGCGTCGCGTAACACCAGCACCGACCCCATAACCATGCGCGTCGCGCGCACGCTCCTCACCGTGCTGCGCTCGGTACCCGACCTGCTGTGGGCCGCGCTGTTCGTAGCCGTACTCGGCCTCGGCGGACTGCCCGGCGTGGTCGCGCTGACGTTCTTCAGCATCGGGGTGCTGGCCAAACTCGGCTCCGAAACGGTGGAGTCCATCGACCCGGGTCCGCTGGAGGCGCTGCGCGCTGTGGGCGCGGGCCGCAACCGCACCATCATCTTCGCGGTGGTGCCGCAGGTGGCGGCCACCATGGTCTCGTACATCCTCTACGTGTTCGAGATCAACGTGCGCGCTTCGGTGGTCATCGGCCTGGTCGGCGCGGGCGGCATCGGACAGCTGCTCAACAACTACCTGAGCTGGTTCGACTACACGGGCGCCGGCGCGCTCATCGCGGTCATCTTCGTAATCGTTCTAGCTATCGACGGCTTCAGCGTGTGGGCGCGCTCGAAGCTCATCTGAGGCCCTCATGCTCAAGGCTAACGAAACCACTTTCGAGATCCCCCGCCCGCCCCCGCACATGCGGCGCAACCGTGCGCTCATGCTGGCTGGCGTCGCGCTACTGGTGGCGCTATTCGTGCTGGCGCTGGTAACCATGCAGCTGCCAACCTGGGCGCGCTTCATGACCGGCCTGGAGCGCAACTTCGCGCCGCTCATGCGCGGCCTCGTCAGGCCGAACACCGAAGTGTTCAACCTGGCGTGGACCTCCATGGTCACCACCTTCTTCATGGCCGTAGTAGGCACCACCTTGGGCGCGCTGCTCGCCTTCCCGCTGTCGTTCTTCGCGGCCGGCAACCTGCTCGGCGGCACCCGCTGGGCCATGCCCGGCAAGGCGTTACTGGTGGCGGTGCGCACCTTCCCCGAGCTGGTGCTGGCCATCATCTTCGTGGCGGCAGCCGGGCCCGGCGCCACCGCCGGCATCATGGCCATGGGCATCCACTCCATCGGTTACCTCGGCAAGGTCTTCTCCGACGTGGTGGAGGGCATAGACCAGGGCCCCATGGAGGCCATCCGCGCGTCGGGCGGCAACCAGCTGCACACGTTCCTGTTCGCGGTGGTGCCGCAGGTGCTGCCCGAGTTCGCCTCGCACGTGCTCTACCGGCTCGAGATCAACCTGCGCGCGGCCACCATCCTCGGCATGGTGGGCGCCGGCGGCATCGGCCTGCCCCTCATCCAGCGCCTGCAGTTCCGCCGCTGGGACGAGGTCAGCATGTTCCTGCTCGTCATCGTGGGCTTCATCATCGTGGTCGACGCCATCAGTTCGCGCATACGCAGCAGACTGGTCTAGGCACGTACACTTGGGGTGAGGTCCGCCATGAACTACTCCGAGTCAGACCGACAACGCCTTCTAGACGCCGCCGCCAAGGTCGTACTGGCAACAGTCACGGCCGACCGCACCGGTGTGGTCGCGTACTTCCGCGAGATGATGGCCGCCGGCCGCTACCTTTACGACGCCGAGCGGCGCTACGCCCATAACCAGCTGGTGCAGCAGCTGCTGGCCGGCACGCAGCAGGGCGAGCAGACCGAGCAGGAGCAAGGCGCTAACGAGAACGGCAGCCTGCCACGTGAGCAGCTGCTGGCGCTGATAAGCGAGGTCGGCGCGGTGCTTCACGACGACGATGAGGGCCGCGAGTTCAAGGAGTTCCTCTACGGGCTGGCCGAGCACATCGCCAAGGCCAGCGGCCCGCTCTTCTCGTCGCGCATAAGCATGGACGAGGCCTCGTTCCTCTCGGAGCTCCGCACGCGGCTTCGTATGCCGGAAAGCGCTGCCTGACTTGAAGGGCCGCTGGATCTGGGGTGTTGCGCTGGCCAGCTTCGTGCTGGCGGCGTCCACGGGGGCCTA
>JBAYRM010000085.1:0-8151 GCA_041676665.1 Trueperaceae bacterium | reverse complement strand
CAGAACCTCAGCGGTGGGCTGCTGATAGGCGGCATCTACGCGCTGATCGGAGTTGGGCTGTCGCTCATCTTCGGCGTCATGAAGGTCATCAACTTCGCCCACGGCGAGTTCGTGATCCTCGGGATGTACGTGGCCATAGTGCTGTTCAACCAGCTCGGCCTCGACCCGTACGTGTCGCTGCTCATAGCGGCGCCCGCCGGCTTCCTGGTGGGGGTCATACTTCAACGTCTGCTCATCGCGCGCCTGGTCGATATACCGGGCGACAGCACCCTGCTTCTAACGCTGGGCCTCGGCTTGGTCATCGCCAACGTGCTCTTCCTCATTTTCGGGGCCGAGCCGAGGTCCATCTACGTGCCTTACGCCATTCAGACCGTCATGGTCGGCGGCGTGAGGCTGCCGGTGGCGCAGCTCATCGCTGGCGCCGTAACGCTGGTCCTCATCACCGCGCTGTGGTTGCTGCTCACGCGCACCGAGGTAGGTCGCGCCATCAGAGCCACGTCGCAGAACCGGCTCGGAGCCGAGCTGGTCGGTATCAACACCCCGCGTATTCACGCCATGGTGTTCGGCTTAGGCATGGCGCTGGCGATGGCTGCCGGCGTCATCCTGGCGCCGCTCCTTTTCGCCATCCCCACAGCCGGCGCTGCCTACACGCTCAAGGCGTTCGTGGTCACCGTTCTGGGCGGCCTCGGCAGCGTGCCGGGCGCCATCGGCGGTGGTCTGCTCCTCGGCGTGGTCGAGTTCATGGGAGCCTCTTATCTCTCTTCGAGTTACCGCGACGCCTACGGCCTCTTCGCCTTCCTCCTCGTGCTCCTGCTCAGGCCTGAGGGCCTGTTCGGGCGCACGGTGAAGCGCGTATGACGAACACCCCCGACTCCCCCGCCGTTCAGCCCGCGGGCGCTCGTGGCGGCATTCTGGCGTCGCCTTGGCCGCGCCTGCTTCTCGTGGGCGTAGCGTTCGGCGCTTGGTACTTCCTGTTCCCCTCTTATCTAACGCTGGGCATCACCCTCATGCTGCTGGCCGGGTGGGCGTCCGCCTGGGATCTCCTGGGCGGCTGGTCAGGCCAGGCCAGCCTCGGGCACGCCGCCTTCGTGGGCCTCGGCGCCTACACGGTGGCGGTAACCGCCTCCCGCTTCGACCTGGCGCCCTGGTGGTCGGCGCTGCTGGCAATGGGCTTCGCCGCCATACTGGCGTTCCTCTGGGGCCGGCTCACGTTCGGGCTCAGGGGTTCATATTTCGTTCTCAGCACCATAGCCATCGCCGAGATCCTGCGGCTGGTGGCCATCAACGAGCGCCAGCTAACGGGCGGCGCCGTTGGCATCTTCATCTTCAGCCTCAAGGAGCCGTTCGGGCTGGACCTCTTCAGCCGCCACGTGGAGTTCTGGCTCTCGCTCGGCTACATGCTGCTGGTCATGGTGGTGGTGGCGCTCGTAACCCGCGGCCGCCTGGGTTACCAGATGCGCGCCGTGCGCGAGGACGAGGCGTCCGCGCAGGCGGCCGGCATCAACCCCATCTCGGTCAAGTCGTGGGCGTTCATGATCTCCGGGGCGCTCACCGCGCTGGGCGGCACCATCTACGGCATCTTCCTCTCGGCCCTGCAGCCGCTCCCCATGTTCGAGCTGCACCTCTCGGTAAGGATCGCGCTGGTGGCTATCATCGGCGGGCGCGGTACGCTGTTCGGCCCGCTCATGGGGGCCGCGCTTATCACCCTGGCCAGCGAGCTTTTCCGCACCACCTTCGCGCAGGCCAACCTGCTCATCTACGGATTACTCATCGTGCTCGTGGTGCTGTTCATGCCGCGAGGCATACTCGGCGAGATCGAGCGCCGCATCGTGAGGAGGCGTTATGCCAAGAGCACTCGAGGCTAACAACATCACGGTGCAGTTCGGCGGCCTCACGGCGGTCAACAACGTGTCGCTTACCCTCGACGAGGGCGCCATCCTGGGCCTCATCGGGCCCAACGGCGCCGGCAAGTCCACGCTCTTCAACGCCCTCACCGGTTACGCCAAGAACAAGGGCAGCGTGTCGTTCTACGGGCGCAGGGTCGACCGCATGGCGCCTTACGCGCGCACCAGGCTGGGTATGGGCCGCACGTTCCAGATCGAGAGGCCGTTCGAGGGCCTGACCGTGCTCGAGAACGTGCTCATCCCCGCGTTCCTGCACACCTCTAACCGCGCCAACGCGGAGGAAAGGGCCATGCACGTGCTGGAACAGGTGGGCCTCGCCGACCGTTACCTGCAGCCGTCGTCCGACCTCAACCTTGCGCGCCGCCGCCGGCTGGAGCTCGCCAAGGCGCTGGCCACCGAGCCCAAGGTGCTGTTCCTCGACGAGCTCATGGCGGGCCTCAACCCGCCCGCGCTGAAGGAGATGATCGCCTTCGTGCGCGGCCTGGCCAACTCGGGCATTGCCATCATCATGGTGGAGCACATCATGGAGGCAGTTACGGACCTGTGCCAGGAAGTCATCGTGCTGGCCTTCGGCGAGAAGATCGCGCACGGCGCTCCCGCCGAGGTTATGAACAACGAACGTGTGGTCGAGGCGTACCTGGGTGGAGGCGACGATGACGACTGAAATGAGCCGCCCAGCCACGGAGCAGGAGCGCATCCTTAACGTCGTCGAGGCCGACCTGGGTTACGGCGAGCTACAGGTGGTGTTCGGGGTCTCACTGCACGTGGGCAGCCACGAGCTGGTGGGGTTGGTGGGCGGCAACGGTAGCGGCAAGTCGACCATCCTGCGCGCCGTGTCGGGAATGATCAAGCCGCTGGCTGGGCAGATAATCTTCAAGGGCGAGCAGGTGGGCGGCCTCAAGCCGCACGACCTGGCGCTGCGCGGGCTGGCGCACGTGCCCATGGGCCGGCAGCTGTTCGGCGACATGACGGTGGAGGAGAACCTCTCCTTAGGCGCCTACCTGCCGCCCGCGCGCAAACGCCGCGAGGAGGGGTTCGAGAACGTGTACGGCCTCTTCCCCGACCTGTACACCAAGCGCAAGGCGGCGGCCGGCTCGCTCTCGGGGGGTCAGCAGCAGATGGTGGCCATCGGCCGCGCGCTGATGCTGCACCCCACCATGCTCATCATGGACGAACCCAGCCTGGGGCTGGCGCCCCTGTTGGTGCGCGAGGTCATGCACGTCATCCGCAGCGTGGCCGAGACGGGCCTGCCCATCCTGCTGGTGGAGCAGAACGTGACGCAGGTGCTCAAGATAGCCGACCGCGCGTACGTGCTCGATAACGGCCGGCTAGTGCTAGATGGCCCCTCGGAGAAGCTGCGCGGCGACCCCATGATCAGGCGCGCCTACCTGGGGCTCTAGGGACAGCGCAGAAGCGCAACCAAGGTGCGCCGCGCCGCATGTGGAGTCACGGCGCGCCACTGCGCGGACCCTGCGTCAGGACAGTGGGCCCTGCGTCAGAACAGGTCGTCGCTGGTGACGGGCTTGGTCTTCTTGGTGTAGTTGGTGGGCCGCTTATGGAAGAAGTCGTAATGCTTGCCGGCCAGCACCTCCTCCTCGAACCAGCGCGTCTCGGCCACCAACGCCTCGTCAGGCTTGAACACGGGCGCCACCCCCACCGCCTCTAAAGAGTGGTTGAAGCGCTGCTGCAGGTAAGCGTCCATGACGTTGCGCGGTAGGAAGTCGAGCTCGCCCGCCTCGAAGATCCAGTCGAGCACCCCCTGCTCCGCCTCGTAACTGGCGCGGCAGGCGTAGCGCACCCGCTCGCCGAAGGCGACGTCGAACCAGTCGGGGCGCTCCTCCTTCAGGATGTTCACGAGCTGGTAGCCGAACATGCCGTGGATCTGCTCCTCCTTGCTGGTGGCCTCCACTATGTTGGCGATGCCCTTGAACAGGTTCCGGTGCCTGTTGAAGCCCTTCATGATCAGGAACTGCCCGAACAGGCTCACGTGCTCTATGAAGGCGCTGAACAGCAGCAGGCGCAGCGCCGCCTCGCGCCCCACCTGCTCGGGTTCCAGCTCGCCCGCCGGCAGGGGCCTCAAGTGCGAGTTGAGGAACAGCACCCGCTGCTTGAAGGCCGGGAACTGGTCGAGGCGTTCGAACTCGCCGTTCAGGCCCAGCAACTCCAGCAGGTGGGCGTAGGCGTCCTGGTGCCGCACCTCGCTCTCGGCGAACGTGTAACCCACGGCGCCGACCTCGGGCTTGGGGTAGGTCTTGAAGATGTCGCCCCAGAACGTCTTAACGGCTACTTCCACCTGGGCTATGGCCAGCATGGTGTTCTTGATAGCGTTGCGCTCCGCGTCAGACACGCCCACTCGGTAGTCGTGCACGTCGTCCGTGAGGTTGAACTCGGTGTGCAGCCAGTACGAGTGGCGTATGGCGTCGCGGTACGCCAGCAGCTCCGGGTACTCGGCGGGGCGCAGGTTCAGCCGCGGCTCGGTGAGGCTGCGGCGGGTGGCGGCGGACGCGGCGGCGCGCGTGGCGGTGGCCTCTGCGCTCACGCTCACGCCTCGCACACGGTGCAGGTGAGCAGGTCGCGGTTGAACTCCTGAGCCGCGTTGACGCTGTGCTGGTAGTAGAGGCTCTTAACGCCGCGCCGCCACGCCTCGAGGTACAGGCCGTTGAGGTCCTTGGTGGGCGTGGCCGGGTGGATCATGAGGTTGAGCGACTGCCCCTGGTCGATGAACTCCTGTCGCTGGCCGGCCTGCACTATGAGGTCCAGTTGGCTGACTTCCGGGAAGGTAGCGAAGACGCTCTTCTCGTCGTCCGTAAGGAACTCGAGGTGCTGCACGCTGCCGTCGTGCTCCAGCACGGAGCGCCACACGCTCTCCGTGTCCTTGCCCTTCTCGATGAGCAGCTGCTTCAGGGCTGGGTTGCGGTAGGTCGTTACGGACTTGGCCAGATCGCGCACGTAGTAGTTGGATCGCATGGGCTCTATTGACTGCGACACCTGCCCGAGGATGAACGAGCTGGAGGTGGTGGGCGCCACGGCCATGAGGGTGGCGTTACGGCGGCCGTAACCCTCAAGAACCTCCGGCTCGCCGTACCGGCGGCTGAGGTCGGCGGACGCCTCGTAGGCGGCGGCGCGGATGTTCTTGAAGATGCGCCGGTTGAGCGAGGCGGCCATGAGGCTGCCGAACGCAACCATGCGCGCCTGCAGGTAGGAGTGCCAGCCGAGCACGCCGAGCCCCAATGCGCGGTGCTTGACGGCGAAGGTGCGGGCGCGGCTCAGGTGCGGGATGCTGGCCGTCTTGTCGATGAACTCGCTCATGACCGCGTCGAGGAACTGCACGAGCGTCTGCACTGCGTCCGTGTGCTCCCACTCGTCGAAGTACAGCAGGTTCATGCTCGAGAGGCAGCACACGAACGATTCGTCCTCGGCTACCGGCAGCATGATCTCGCTGCACAGGTTGCTGGAGCGGATGGCGAGCCCGCGGTCTCGGTACACGTCGGCGGCGCCGCGGTTCGCGTTGTCCTCGAACAGGATGTACGGCATGCCGACCTCGTTGCGCGCCTGCAGCACGCGGGCCCACAGCTCGCGCTTGTTCTGATCCCCCGCCGCCATCGCCTCCAGCCAGGCGTCCTTGACCGTGACGCCGAAGAAGAGGTTCTGGATCTGGTTGCCGTCGGACCGGATCTCTAAGAACTCGCGGGTGTCGGGGTGATCGATCGGCAGGTACGCCGCGAACGAGCCGCGGCGCGTGGCCCCCTGCTTGGTTACGTCGATCAGGGTGTCGAAGAGGCGCATGAAGTTAACGGCGCCTTCGCTTTGGCCGTTATCGGTGATCGGGCTGCCGCGACCGCGTACGTCACCGAAGTAGGCGCTGGTACCACCGCCGTACTTGCTCATCATGCCCACTTCGGTGGCGGCGCCCAGGATGCCGTCCATGCTGTCGGGCACGTACGAGCCGAAACACGAGATGGGCAGGCCCCTGTTCAGCCCGAAGTTGGCCCATACGGGCGATGCCAGCGAGTACCAGCCGCGGCTCATGTAATCGAGGAACTTGTCGGCGAAGCCGTGCATGCCGGGTAGCAGCTGCTCGGCGCGCTGCGCGATCTGCTGCAAACGCTGTTCGGGGGTAACGCCGGGCAGCAGGTAGCCGCCCGCCAGGAACGCCCGGCTCTGTTCGTTGAGCCAGGCGTAGGGCTGCCTGGCACTACGGGCCTCGGTGCGGCCGGGACCGCTCCAGGGAAGCTTCGCCACTGTGTCTGCTGCGCGGATCACTGCTGCACCACTCTCCGCCCTTCCATCGAGGGCCAAGGCACTTACCGCGCGGCGGGTACTCGGACTCCCGTGCCCCACTTAGCGGGGCACGGATACCGTTGCGGGACAGCGCTGGGTTCGCACCAGCTTCCCCCGACGCCCGTGCTGGGCGCCCCTTCCTGGCAGAAGGGCGACGCGGCTAGGTACTACAGCTTGTAGTACGTGGCAGTGAGCATACAGCCTATGGACGCAGCCTGTCCAACAAGGCTACTTAGTTCTCAGTCGCGGCTGCCCATGAACATGGAGATGTAGTAAAGCAGGTACATGACGGAGGTGGCGGCGGCGGCCACGTAGGTGAGGGCGGCGGCGTTCAACACCTGCTTGGTGCCGGCCACCTCGCTGGTGGTGGCGATGCCTAGCGCCTGCAGCTGCTGCCCGGCGCGGCGGCTGGCGTCGTACTCGACCGGCAGCGTGACCACCTGGAACAGCACGGCGGCGCCGAACAGGATGACGCCGACCTGGATCAGGCCGGTGAAGCTCAGCATGAAGCCGCCGATGATGAGCCACGGCGCGAAGCGCGCGCCTAGGTTGGCCACCGGCACGAGCGCGGAGCGGACCTTGAGGGGCCCGTACGCCTTGGCGTGCTGGATGGCGTGACCCACCTCGTGAGCGGCTACGGCGTGCGCCGCCACGCTGGCGGTGCGGTAGTTGTTGGTGCTTAGCCGCACGACCTGCTTGGTGGGGTCGTAATGGTCGGTCAGTTGGCCCGGCACTTCTTCAACCGCCACGTGGTCCAGACCGTTAGCGCGGAGGATGGTGCGCGCCGTCTCGGCGCCGGACAGACCGGACGCGGCTGGCTGCTGCTGCCAGCGGGCGTAGGTGTTGCGCAGGTACATCTGGATCAGCAGGGTCGCGGCAAGCGTGACTATGAAGATCACGATCATCAGAAGTTACTCCTCAAGTGCGCGTCCGGCTTGGGCGGGACGCAAGCTACTTAACGAGATTACACGCTGCAGCACGGGGTTCCATGAGTTCACGCGACCAGCGGCGACCATAACTCGGAGTCGTTCCGATTACTAAACATGGGCAGTAACTAGGCGAATGTGGGGCGAACGCCTCAGGTATGTGGGACGCACCGGCCTGGTTGTGGGATGAACCGGCGCGAACTGTGGGGCTTACGTCCCTGGCGATAGGACCTAACTCGAACTTAATCTGGAGTCCAATGTCCAGGATGGGACTAAGGACCAGACCAGGAGGTGCGCCTGAAACTCCGCCGCCCACGCCACGGCACTGAAGGCTCCCGAGCAGCCCAAGCGCCGAGGCCCCTCTCCCCATCTCTCCATCGGAGGAAGAGAATGAAGAAACAACATTGGCTGCTACTGGTTGTGGGGTTAGCTCTGGTGACCGCCGGCCTGGTACTGGCGCAGGGAGCTCGCAGCGCCACTCGCACAGCAAGCGACGCAGCCGCAAGAACCTACGTAGCCCCGGGCGTGCACGACGAGTTCTACGCCTTCCTGTCGGGCGGCTTCAACGGCCAGATGAGCGTCGTCGGCCTGCCCTCAGGGCGCACCCTCAAGACCATCCCCGTCTTCAGCCAGTTCGGCGAGAACGGCTACGGTTACTCGGAAGAGACCAAGGCCATGTTCAACACGTCGTACGGCCCCGTGTACTGGGACGACTCGCACCACGTGCAGATGTCCATGACCGACGGCGTGCCCGACGGCCGCTACGCGTTCATCAACGGTAACAACACGCCGCGCATCGCCCGCATCGACCTCAAGACCTTCGAAACGGTCGAGATCATCGAGCTGCCTTACGTGGCCGGCAACCACCCCTCGCCGTTCGTGACCATGAACACCGAGTACCTGGTGGGCGGCACGCGCTTCAGTGTCCCCGTCCCCAACCGCGACATGCCCATAGCCGAGTACGAAGGCAACTTCAAGGGCATGCTCACGTTCGTTGCCATGGAGCCCGATACCGGGCATATGGACATAGGCTTCCAGAT
>JBAYRM010000084.1:0-8431 GCA_041676665.1 Trueperaceae bacterium | reverse complement strand
GGCGCCTGGCGTGATCCTCTATGGCGGTCTCGTCGAGGATGCCGATCTTGTTGGAGTACGGCGCGTGGTAGTGGTCGCCGAGGATGGAGTTCATGGCGGCCGTGTACTGGGTCACCAGGCCCCTGCCGTTGCGGTCTTCGGGCACGTGGCTGAGGCCCAGCTCGCGGCGGTAGCGGGCGCTGGCTTCGGTGACCTCGTTGAGGCCCGTGCTGACCTTACGCCTAAGCTCAACGTGGTCGTGACCATCGATATGCACCGTGCCCGAATCTGCCGGCCGCAAGCCGGTGATGACCTCCACCAGCTCGGACTGGCCGTTGCCCTCGATGCCGGCGATACCGAGGATCTCGCCCGTGCGCAGCGTGAACGACACGTCGTTGATGACGTTCCACGGCTTGATGGGGTGCTTGAGGACGAGGTTCTTGACCTGTAATGCGCCCTCGCCCGGGTCGCTCGGGGTCTTGTCGACCCTCAGCAGCACGTCGCGGCCGACCATCATGTTGGCCAGGCGGCGCTGGTCGGTCTCTTCGCGCTTGACGGTGCCTATCATCTGCCCGTCGCGCATGACGCTCATGCGGTCGCAGATCTCCATGACCTCATCGAGCTTGTGGGAGATGAAGATGGCGGCGTTGCCCTTGGCGGCGAACTCGCGCAGGAACCTGAACAGCCCCACCGTCTCTTGCGGCGTGAGCACCGCGGTGGGTTCGTCCATGATCAGCACGCGCGCCTCGCGGTACAGCGCCTTGAGGATCTCAACCTGCTGCTGCAGGCCCACCGGCAGGTCGTCGATGCGGGTGTCGGCGTCGATATCGAACCCGAACTCGGTTATCAGCTCGCGCGTGCGGCGCCTGGCCGCGCCGTAATCGAGGAGCGGCCCCTTGCGCGGCTCGGAGCCCAGCACCAGGTTCTCGGCCACGCTGAGCGGCTCCACCAGCATGAAGTGCTGGTGCACCATGCCGATACCCAGGTTTATGGCGTCGCGGGCCGAGTGAATGGTGACCGGCTGGCCGTCCAGCAGCGTGGTGCCCTCGTCGGGCTGCTGCATGCCGTAGAGGATCTTCATGAGGGTGCTCTTGCCGGCGCCGTTCTCGCCGATGAGCGCGTGCACCTCGCCCCACTCGACCTCGAAGTCAACGTTGTCGTTAGCGAGCACCAACGGGAAGCGCTTGGTGATGCCCTGCATCTTCACGGCTAGTGCCATGGGCATCAGTATATAGCGCGTATACCTGCTAAACTACTTGGTGCTCGGCACGAAGCGTAGCGCGCCGAGAGTAGGTCCTACTGGGGGCGACACGGTTTCGACGGTACCGTTCCAAGGTAGAGGCCGCGCGTCGCGGGTGCAGTTGGCCGCGTCAACAAACTGCAAACGCCTTAACTGGCAACAACAACTACGCTCTGGCTGCTTAATCGCAGTTAGCGTTCCCCGGAAGCCCCGCCCATGGCTCGCCGGACCGAACGTCCTAAAGTGGGCTGGCCGTAAGGTTCGGACGTTGACCCCAAGGCGAGACTAATGACGTCTAAGCGCTGACCAGGCCCGCCGACGAGCCAGGCCAGCGACCAAAACCAATCGACGGCTACACGCGTAGAAGCCCTGCTGAGGCGGTTTCGGACGCGGGTTCGACTCCCGCCGCCTCCACCAAAACTGCTAAGAGCCCGCCACTCCTGGAACCCATCCAGGGTGGCGGGCTCTGGCATTGATGGACAGCTCGACCACTGCGCTGCAACAGCAGTGCCGCGCACCACTCAGAGCTTGTAAACGATTCGCTCGACGCAGAAGCGCGGCAAGAGTCACCCTGTGGAAAACGCCCATTCAGGGCCCGAGGGGAAGCAACTCATGAGCACAGCGGCGGACGGGATCGGGGATAGGCCCAGCTGGTTCGTAGGCGCCTCTTACGGTCAGGGAACCGAGGACCAGACCGAGCGCTTCATTTCAGAAGGCATCTGGGTGAACGGTTACGAGGACAGGTACCTCGAGGAGGTCAAGTCGATCCGCGTGGGCGACCGGATCGCCATCAAGTCCTCCTACAACCAGAAGTACGGCCTGCCGTTCGAAACGAACGGCAACCTGGCGTCGGTTCTGGCGATAAAGGCGACCGGCGTCGTCACCGAGAACCTACGCGATGGACGCCATCTGCGCGTCGACTGGACGCCGGTAGAACCGCATAGGCATTGGTACTTCTATACGAACCAACGCACCATCTGGAAAGTGGTCCCGGGAACAGCCAGCACCGACGCCCTCATAGCCTTCACCTTCGAGGGCGCGGCGCAGGACATCGACTACTTCCGCAACCTCCCTTACTGGCGGGAGCGCTTCGGCGACATAGTCCACGACTCTTCGCTGGTCAGCTGGCCCAGCTTCTACGAAGAGTTCGCATCGAAACTCCTGACCTACCGTGACCGCCGTAGTGAACTAGCCGAGCTCGTTCAAACGGGCCTCGCTCGCCTAGACGGTCCACTGCAACTGATCGACCAGCACCCCGACGGAACCGCCGCGGCCTTAGCCGATATCTGCCCCTTCACGGTGTTGGCACTCTTCAACAGGGGCACCTCAGATAGTGGGCGGCGTGAAGTCGCGAAGGTTCTAGCCGACCTGCTGGGTGTTGGCGCAGAAGTGCCAGCCACACTAGAAGACGTGCCCGAAGTGAACCCTATGAGGTTCTGGTTCTTCAACTTCGCCAAGGACCGCAACAGCGACGACATCGACGTGCTCTGGAAACTGTTCGAGGCGGGGTTGGCGCTCGCTGACGATGAGTCAGGGAGCGGGACCACCGTCGATGAGTTCCTGACCGCCTACGATGCGGCCAGCGACCGCCCCGGTGCTGGTTGGCGACTGACGAAGGGCCTGCACTGGGCCCGACCGTGGGCGTACGTCAGCATCGACGGGAAATCGAGGCGCTACATCAGGGAGGTCCTGCGCCTTGAAGTCCCGGACGCCGCTCCCAGAGGTGAGGGCAGTGGCGCGCTCTACTTGGAGCTCCTCGACAAGCTCGCCGCCCGCTTCGAAGAAGACGGCTCTCCCGTTCACTCGCCGCCGGAGCTGTCACAGGCGGCCGCCCACTACCGGGGCAGCGTGCCGAAGGAACCCGTCTCAACCGGCACGTACACACTGCAGGACATCGTGGACGAGGGTAGCTTCATCGGCAGCGACAGGTTGAAGCACATGCTCGAACGGTTGCGGGACAAGAAGAACATCATCCTGCAGGGACCACCGGGAACGGGCAAGACGTGGCTCTCGAAGAAGCTCGCGCTTGCGCTGATAGGTGAGAAGGACGATTCGCGGGTGCGCTCCTTCCAGTTCCACCCCAACCTCTCGTACGAGGACTTCGTCAGGGGTTGGCGACCGACGGGCGACGGAAAACTGAAACTCATGGACGGCCCCCTCATGAACGTTATCGAGCTGGCTGCCGCGAACCCGCGCCACAAGTACGTAGTCGTGATCGAGGAGATAAACCGCGGCAACCCCGCGCAGATATTCGGTGAGATGCTCACGTTGTTGGAGGCAGACAAGCGCTCGCCCTCCGAAGCGCTGGAGCTGACCTACAGCCACCGCGCAGGAGAGCGTGTATACGTGCCGGACAACCTCTACATCATCGGCACGATGAACGTAGCCGACAGGTCACTCGCTCTGGTCGACTTCGCTTTCAGACGGCGCTTCGCCTTCCTGGACCTCGAACCGACGTTCGGTCAGCCCTGGCGGAGTTGGATGGCGGCCAAGTTCGAGTTCGTTGCAGGCGTCCTTGACCTGATCGAGGCGCGCATGAACGAACTGAACGAGGAGATCACGTCGGACGTGAGCCTCGGGCTTCAGTACCGCATCGGTCACAGCTACGTGACCCCGACAGCTGGGTCACGCATCGAGGATGGCCGAGTGTGGTTCCGACAAGTTGTGGAAACCGAGATAGGACCCCTCCTAGACGAGTACTGGTTTGATTCACCGCAACGGGCGCAGTCGGCTAAGGCTCGCCTGTTACTCGGCTTCTAGTGGTCGCAGGAGGCGTCGTCAGCTCCGCTTCCGACTCGAAGCGGGCGCAGCGCATCGGCGCGATTCCAGTCGCGAACCTGTGGCTGCTCATGCTTTACGCATCTGACCTGTATAGAGAACTCGGCGCCTCCAGGGTCGCATTGGAAGAGAATCCCGACGACATCCCAGACCTGGTGGCAGAGATCCTCACGCACCAGGTCTCGCGCCGGTTGCGCCGCAGTCCCAGCCTGGGGTACCAGCAGCGTCATGCGGTCGTGACCAGAGTCCGGGGTCGAATCGACCACCTAACAACAACCAGGCACCGCTTGCTTGACAGGGGGCAGGTCGCCTGCCGTTTCGAGGAAGTCACGGCAGATACGCCAAGGAACCGCCTTGTTCGCTCCGCGCTGGAACGCATGGCAAGCATAGTTACGCGGCCTGACCTCGCTCACGAATGCCGGGTTCTCGCCGGTTGGTTGAGGCGCATGGGGGTGGTGGGTGAGCGGCCGTCCAAGAGCCAGATGTCGTTGGAGCGCCTCGGTAGGAACGACGCTGCGGACCGGGGAATGCTGGCAGCCGCACGCCTCGCGTTCGAGTTGGCGCTTCCAACCGAATCTGTGGGAGCCGCACACATGCCGCTTCCGGACCGCGACGTCAGCTTCGTCCGTCGGCTATTCGAGAAGGGGGTAGCTGGCTACTACGCGACTGTGCTCTCGGAGAAGGGGTGGAGTGTACGCCCTAATGCCTTGCTGCACTGGCCGGCTGAGGACGCGTCGAGCACGGTTGAGAAGATCCTCCCCAACATGCGTGCAGACATGATCTTGGAGAACAGGGAAGAGCACCAACGCATAGTGATCGACACGAAGTTCAATGCCCTGCTGGCGAGCGGCTGGTACCGCAGCGAAACCCTTAGGTCCGGGTACCTGTACCAGATTTACGCCTACCTTCTAACGCAGGCAGGCAGCGGTGACCAGTTGGCTGACTCCGCGACGGGTATCCTCCTGCACCCGTCTGTCGGCGACTCGTACCTAGAGACTGTGAGCATTCAGGGTCACAGGATTCGGTTCGCCACGGTAGACCTCGCAGGGACCACCGCTAACATCCGCGGGCGCCTCGTAGAGGTCATCGCCTAGGCCCGCACGGCAGCCGCCTTGTGCCCCTGACCGGCTCATTACGGGCCTGTGATATTCTCGACCGATAAGGAAGCCCCATCCCACCGTGCCTTAGGAGGGCCAGCCAGTGGCAGAAGTCATCCTGGAGAACGTTTACAAGCGGTTCGGTAACGTTACCGCCGTAAGCGACTTTTCGCTCCACATCAAGGACGAGGAGTTCATGGTTTTCGTCGGTCCGTCCGGATGCGGCAAGACCACCACCCTGCGAATGATAGCGGGGCTCGAAGAGATCAGCGACGGCGTCGTCCGCATTGGCGACCGCATCGTGAACGACGTGCCGCCCAAGGACCGCGACATCGCAATGGTGTTCCAGAACTACGCGCTGTACCCGCACATGAACGTGTACCAGAACATGTCGTTCGGGCTGCGCCTGCGTCACACCCCTAAGGCCGAGATCGACAGGCGTGTGCGTGAGGCTGCTGGCGTGCTGCAGATCGAGCACCTGCTTGAGAGGCGCCCGCGGGAGCTTTCGGGCGGTCAGCGCCAGCGCGTCGCGCTGGGTCGCGCCATCGTGCGCGAGCCCAAGGTGTTCCTCATGGACGAGCCGCTCTCTAACCTCGACGCCAAGCTGCGTGTCGAGATGCGCGCCAGCATCACCAAGCTGCATCAGCGCCTGGGCGTGACCACCGTGTACGTGACCCACGACCAGGTCGAGGCCATGACCATGGGTACGCGCATCGTGGTCATGAAGGACGGTTACATCCAGCAGGTCGACAGCCCCATCAACCTGTACGACAAGCCCGTCAACAAGTTCGTGGCTGGCTTCATCGGTTCGCCCGCCATGAACTTCATGGTCGGCACCGTGCAAGACGGGCACCTGCGCAGCCCGCAGTTCGACCTCAAGCCCACCGACGAGCTGCTCGGCAAGCTGGGCGGGCATAACGGCAAGAAGGTCTACGTCGGTGTTAGGCCGGAAGACATCGACCTCAGCGGTTACACCGACATTCCCCGGAGCGATAACGTCATCCGGGCCACCGTGGAAGTGGTTGAGCCGCTGGGCGCCGAGACCCACATCATCGCCACGGTTGGCGGCGACCAGACCATCGTGGCGCGCGTCGATCCGCACGCCGACGTGCACGCCGGCGACGAGGTCGAGTTCCTCGCCCGCCTCGACAAGCTGCACGCGTTCGACATGGAGAGCGAACACAACCTGCGCTTCGAGTAAGCGCCGCCCGCAAGGAACCCATGCGTAACCGGCCGGGGCGTCATAACGCCCCGGCCTTCTGCTGCGCCCTCTGGGTAGACTTGACCTCATGCTGCTGGCCGCGATTCACGCCGTCGAGAAGGTGTACGGAGAGCAGGTGGTGTTGCAGGACGCCACCCTCGAACTCCGCGACGGCGACCGCGTGGCGCTCATCGGCCGTAACGGCTCCGGCAAATCCACCATCCTCAAGCTCCTGGCGCGCATGGAGGAGCCGGACGGCGGCCGCGTGTTCCTCGCCGACGACGCCACGCTGGCTTACCTCGAGCAGGACCCACGCTTCGAGGAGGGCACCACCGTCGTCGACGTGGCCGCCCGCGCCTTCGCCGAGCTGGACGTGTTGGAGGAGCGCCTGCAGGAGCTCGAGGCGGCCGGCCTCGACGACCCCGAGGTGTACAGGCGCTGGGAGCAGCTTCACGCCACCTTCGAGAGGCGCGGCGGTTACGCCCGCCGGGCCCGCCGCGACGCCGTGCTCAGCGCGCTCGGGTTCGCCGAGCGGCACCACCAGCCAGTGGCGCAACTGTCCGGCGGGGAGCGCACCCGCCTGGGCCTGGCGCAGCTGCTGATGGCGCAACCCGACGTTCTGCTGCTCGACGAGCCCACCAACCACTTGGACATCCAGATGCGCACCTGGCTGGAGGGCCACCTGTCGCGCTACCCGGGCGCCGCCCTGCTGGTGTCGCACGACCGCGCGTTCCTCGACGGCGCCGCCAGCCGCACGGCCGAAGTGAGCCGCGGCAACTTGCGGCACGGTCCCGGCAACCCGACCGCGTACCGCACGGCCAGAGCCGAGTCCGAGCGCCTACAGGCGCAGCAGCGAGCGGATCAGGAGAAGGAACGAGACCGCCTGCAGGCCGCCACGGACCGCATGAAGAAGTGGGCGGGCCAGAACGAGAAGCTCCACCGCCGCGCCAAGGCCATGCAGAAGCGCGTGGACCGCTACGAGGCCGACATGGTCGACGAGGTCGAGCGCGGCGAGCGCGTAACGCGCTTCGATTTTGGTTGCGACGAGAGCGGCTCGATCGTGCTTACGGGCGACCACCTGACCAAGTCGTTCAGCGGCCGAACGCTGTTCAAGAACGCATCGTTCGAACTGCGGCAGGGCGACCGGGTCGCTCTCGTGGGTCGCAACGGCATGGGGAAGAGCACGCTTCTCAAGATGATCGTGGGGCAGCTTGCGTCCGACGATCCGCTGGGGTACGTGCGCACCGGCGCGCGCGTGCGGTTGGGTTACTACGATCAGGAACTGCGGGGCGTGGACGGCGACAACACGCTCTTCGAGGAACTGCTGCAGCGCATGGGCGACGTGGAGGCGCATAACGCCCTGGGGCGCTTCCTGTTCCCGTACGACGCGCAGTTCAAGAAGGTAGCCGACCTGTCCGGCGGCGAGCGGGCGCGGTTGTCGCTCCTCAACCTGACTCTCGGCCGCTACAACCTGCTGGTGCTGGATGAGCCAACCAACCACCTCGATGTGGAGATGATCACCGCCCTGGAGGACGCCCTCCAGGTGTACGAGGGCACCCTGCTGTTCGTGTCGCACGACAGGCGCTTCCTGCAGGCACTGGCTCAGCAGGTGTGGGAGGTCGACGACGGCAGCTTCTCCACGTTCGAAGGTGACTGGGGTTACTACCAGAGGCGCAAAGAGCGCGAGCAGCGGCCATCTGAAGATGTACAGACCGGTCCGGCTACCAGCCGGTCGAGTACCGTGCCCGCCCCTCTGCAGCCCAAGGGCCCAAGCCGCTGGCAGCTGGAGCGCCGCCTAGAGGCGCTGGAGAGCGAGATCGCTGAGGCCGAGGCGGGCCTGAACGAGGTAACCCAGCAGCTGGCCTCGCCACAGGCGGTGAAGCCCGGAATGCTGCAGGACGGCACCACCGATAACACCGCGGCGCCTGGCGGTCCGCCAGCCACGCAAGCCGAGATACTCGCGGCGCTGGGCGTGCGGCACGCCGAGCTGGAAGGTCAGTTGCTGGCGCTCATGGAGGAGTGGCACGACGTAACGGATAAGCTCAACGCAGCTTGAGACATAGCGTTTAGCGCCGCCGCCGGTCGTGGCGGCGCGGGTGCAAGGAGGCACTAACTTATGCAGAGGGTCCGCTACCG
>JBAYRM010000083.1:0-8470 GCA_041676665.1 Trueperaceae bacterium | reverse complement strand
CCGAAGTTCACGAACAGGGCCACCAGGGTGAGCGCCAGCAGGTGACCAGCCAGCCACTTGGGGGTCAGGAGCGCGTGCCTGGGAGTCATGGTCAGGGCCGCCGGGCGAACGTCAGAAGAACGCCCTGTCGAGCGACATGACCAGGAACAGTAGCGCCAGGTAGCTCATGGAGTACTTGTAAAGCGGCAGCGCCGCCACGCGGTCGATGGGTGCACCCGCCTTGGCGAGCTGGTACACGCGCCACATGCGCACCGCCAGCACAACGTTGAGCGCCAGCACCGCCACGAAGTAAGCGAACGAGAACTCGTGCAGGAAGAACGGCAGGATGGTGAGGAAGATGGTCAGGAAGGTGTACATGACCATCTGCATGACGGTGGCCTTGTCGCCGATGACGGAGGGCGCCATGGGCACCCCGACCTTCGAGTACTGCGACTTGACCATGAGCGCCAGCGCCCAGAAGTGCACGGGCGTCCATACGAAGATGACCCCGAAGAGGATCCACGCCAGCAGGCTCAGCTCGCCTGTTACGGCCGCCCAGCCAACCAGCGGCGGGATGCTGCCGGCGGCGCCGCCGATGACGATGTTCTGCCACGTGCTGCGCTTGAGCCACATGGTGTAAATCAGCACGTAGAAGGCGATGCCGGCCCACGACAAAAGCGCCGCTAACAGGTTGCTGGTGGCCCAGATCACCACGAACGAGAGCAGGGTCAACGTCACAGCGAAGATGACGGCGTTGCGGGTGCTGACCACCTGAGTGACCATGGGGCGCTTGGCGGTGCGCTGCATGTACACGTCGATGTCGCGGTCGTAGATCATGTTGTAAACGCCCGCAGCGCCGGCCGACAGGTACCCACCTACGATGGTGCCCAGCAGTACCAGCAGCGGCGGCATGCCGCCGGCGGCAACGAACATCGCGCCGACCGTGGTGACCAGCAGGAGCACGATGACCTTGGGCTTGGTCAGCACCAGGTAGTCGCGCCAGGTGGCGCGCCGGGGCGCGGCCGCGGGGCCTTCGGGAGTGGGGGCCTGTGCTACTTGTTTGCTCACGGTCAGACGTTCTCCAGTCCGGCACCCAGGTGGGGCTCAGCAACGTGCGTAGTGGCACCCTCTGCGACGGCATTGCCGCCGAGGATCACAACGCCAAGGGCGCTCAGTAGAGCGAACGACGCGACTCCGACACCGAGGTGCAGTAGTTGCAGGGCGATAGGCGCCAGGAAAGCCAGGTTGGCCACGCCGATGACCATCTGCAGCACGTAAACGCCCAGCAGGGCCTGCGCCACGCGTTTAGCCTCGGGAACGGGCTTGAGGTGCCAGGCGAAAGCCAGCGAGACGAACAGGTACACACCCACGCTGACCGCGATGAGCGGGTGCAGCATGCGCAACCTGATCAGTGGATGCGAGTTCTGGTCGAAGTCCATGCGGATGCCTTCAGCCAGGGACTCGGCCGGGAAGATGGTGTTACCCATGGCCGCAATGCCCCCGGTGAAGCTCAGGATCAGCATGCCTATGAGCCCCACGATCCATAGGGTGCTAACGGCGCCCTGGCGTGAGATTCGCAGCGGCCACGCGGGTGGCCTGGGCTGGGCGTACACCAGGGTGGCGGCGAGCGCACCGATGAGCAGCAGCGAGTTGACGAGGTGCGAGGCGACCCAGACGCCGCGCGCGACGGTGGTGTTGTCGCCCGTGAGCCCCAGCAGGACCGTTGCGCCGCCTATGAGGGCCTCGATCACGAGGAACCCGAACGAGGCCTTAGCGAGGGCCGCTAGACCCGGGTTCTCGGCCCGCACACGGTGGGCGCGCACGAGCAGCCAGGCGCCCAGCACCAGCACCACCAGAGACAGGAGCCGGTGACTGAACTCGATGCCCGTCTCGAGGGTGGGGTCCAGAGGCACGAAGGTGCCGTTGCAGGTCGGCCAGTGACTGCCGCATCCGGCCCCCGAGCCCGTTGCCCTGACGAGCGCGCCTTGCAGTATGACGACGACGTTGCCGATGAAGGCCGCGAGCGCCAGGGTTCGTATGGAGGTTCGTTTCACTTACCCGGTTCCGTATCTCCCTGACTTGGCCGGCGAGCCCCGCACCAAACTCAAAGCCGGCCTTTTCACGGGGCGTTGCAGGGGGTGGCACTGCTGCCCGCTGACGGGCACGCTGACAGACGCCGCATGGTATCAAAGTGCGCTCGCCCGGGGGCGCCGGGCGCTGACCGACTGGTTCATAAAGAGCCGCGGCCGGAAGCTACACGCCGCCTTAGCCTGTGGCACACGGCGTTCTCACACTTCGTAGCGATGATGATTCCAGTCGCTGACTAAGCGTTCACCCGCGCGGCGTCCGGAAAAGGGCCAGAACCGCGGATGTTAGACTTGCCACACAATCGGTCTTCGGAGGAAACGTTGATCACGTCCAGACAAAAGCATCCGTCTCTTTGGAGGCACGTCCTCGCGGTCCTGCTGCTCGCCTTCGCGGCGTCAGCGGTGCTGGCGCAGGGGAACTCGGAGCCTGAAGAAGCAGCTCCGCTCATAGAAGATGGCAACTTCTACCTGCAGTCCGGCGGTTGCGCGCTGGCGCAGTTCTATTTCCAGGACGCGCTGCGCATCGAGCCCAACAACGTCGACGCCCACGTAGGCAAGGGCCGCGCGCTCGCATGCCAGGGCGCCTACCCCGCAGCCATCGAGGCGTACCAGGCGGCGCTGGCGATAGACGCCAACCACCTCGACGCCCTGGTTCACCTGGCGATCACGTACCAGAACCAGTACCAGACCGATCCTGGTACCTACCAGGGCCGCCTGGCCGACGCGCTCGACGTCATCCAGCGCGCCGAACGCAACCGCGCCGACGACGCGCGCGTGCAGAACACCAAGGGCATCATCCTCTACCAGCTCAACGACCTCGCCCAGGCGCGCACAACGCTAGAGCGCGCCGTTTCGCTGGCGGGGCTCGAAGGCTCCGGACTCTCCAACTCTGAGAAGAGCACCGTGCAGGTCAACCTGGGCCGCACCTACCGCGACCTAGAGGAGCTCGAGCTCGCTTTGCAGGCGTTCCGGCGCGCCGTGGTGCTCGACCCGGCCAGCGCCACCGCGCACAACAACCTGGGCAACGTGGCCTACCGCCTGGGCGATTGCGACATGGCGGAGTTCGAACTGTCGCAAGCGGTGAACCTCGATCCGAACTCGCTGTCCGCCGCCTCCTCGCTCGGCATCGCGCTGTTCGAGTGCGGGCAGGTCGCCAACAGCGTGCCGCGCCTGGAGGCCGCCACCAAGATGACCGGCGCCGCCTTCCTCCCAGCGCTGTTCACTTACCTGGCGCGCGCCTACCTCGAGGTCGGCCGCGTGGACGACGCCGTGTTCGTGGCGCAACAGGGCGCCCTGCTCTCTTCGCCTGAAAGCGCCGACGCCTACTACTGGCTCGGCCGCGCTTACACCCAGCGGGGCGGACCGTCCGACGCCTCGAGCGCCCAGCAGGCGTACCAGCGGGCGCTGGAGCTCGACTCCGGTTACGCGCCCGCGCGCGAGGCATTGGGCCAGTAACCTAGCCTCCAGCTTCCAACCCTAGGTGCCCCGCCTAAGCTTTACTTGGCGGGGCATTTCCGGCTATACTCGGTAGGTTTGCCTGACGGCAGCGGGATGTCCGTCGAGCGGCGAACGTGTTCGGGTGACCGGCGGCCCGCTGGGCCAGTGAGTAGCGGCACCGAATCCAACCTCAACATCCCGCCACGGAGGAAACAGAATGTCTTACCTGGGAATGAAGCAACTGCTGGAAGCCGGCGTGCACTTCGGTCACGAGACCAAGCGCTGCAACCCGAAGATGAAGCGTTACATCTTCGCCGAGCGCAACGGCATCTTCATCATCGACCTGCAGAAGACCCTCGTCGAGAGCGAGAAGGCTTTCGACTTCCTTAAGGACGTCGCTGGCCGCGGCGGCACCATCCTGTTCGTCGGCGCCAAGAAGCAGGCGCAAGAGATCCTCGCAGCCGAAGCCAAGCGCTGCGGCATGCCGTACATCAACGAGCGCTGGCTCGGCGGCCTGCTCACTAACTTCAAGACCATCCGTACCCGCGTCGAGCGCCTGCGTGAGCTCGAAGCCATGTTCGAGGACGAGTCGGTCCTGCGCTTCAGCAAGAAGGAGCAGATCGACCTCGGCAAGGAGCTGAACCGCCTGCAGCGCTACCTCGGCGGCATCCGCGACCTGAACCGCCTGCCCGACGCGCTGTTCATCATCGACCCGGCCAAGGAGTCCATCGCCGTCAAGGAAGCCAACAAGCTCGGCATCCCCGCCGTCGCGCTGGCCGACACCGACTCCGACCCCGACGTGCTGGATTACATCATCCCCGGCAACGACGACGCTATCCGCTCCATCCAGCTGGTTACCGCCCGCCTCGCCGACGTCATCATCGAGATGCGCGGCGGCGTCGACGGCGCCACTGAGACCCCTGAGACCGAAGACGCCGAGATCGAGACGCTGGCCATGCCCATGTCAGGCCCCGAGCGCGCCATCCAGGAAGCGGCCGCCGCCGCCGAGAGCGAAAGCGAAGCCGAGCCCGTGCCCGCCGCGCCCGAGCAAGCTGCCGAGCCCGAGAGCCCGGAAGCCGACGACGCCGAGTAAACCGGGTCCGCTCTAAGGAACCAGCACCACCAGAACAGCTACACCGCCCCCTGCGGGCCTGAAGGGAAGCTCACGAATGGCAGTAACCACCGAACTAGTCAAGCAGCTGCGCGCCATGACCGGCGCCGGCATGATGGACGTCAAGCGCGCGCTCGACGACACCAACGGCGACCTCAACAAGGCCGCCGAGCTCCTGCGTGAGCGCGGCATCGCCAAGGCCGACAAGAAGGCCGACCGCGCCGCCAAGGAGGGCTTCATCGGCTCGTACATCCACCACAACGGCAAGATCGCCGTGCTGGTCGAGGTGAACTGCGAGACCGATTTCGTGGCGCGCGAGGAGAGCTTCCAGGAGCTAGCCCGCAACGTTGCCATGCACATCGCCATGGCCGCGCCCTCCTACACGCGCGTCGAGGAAGTTCCCGCCGAGGCTCTCGAAGCCGAGAAGAGCGCGCTCCTCCGCCAGGTTGAAGAGGAAGGCAAGCCCGCTAACGTGGCCGAGAAGATCGTTGAGGGGCGCGTCAAGAAGTGGCTCTCCGAGATCGTGCTGCTCGAGCAGGCTTACGTGAAGGACGACAAGAAGAGCGTCGACCAGCTGGTCAAGGAAGCCACGGCCACCCTGGGTGAGAACATCCAGATCGGCCGCTTCTCGCGCATAGCCATCGGCGAGTAGAGGCGTGAACCGCGTCCTGCTGAAGCTGTCAGGAGAGTTCCTGGCCGGACCGGAAGGTTTCGGTGTGTCGCCGGACGCCACCGAAGCGTTGGCAGGAGAGATCGCCGCGGCGCAAAGCCGCGGCGTTCAGCTAGCCATCGTGGTCGGCGGCGGCAACTTCTGGCGCGGTCACCAGCACGGCAAGCACATGGACCCCGCCACCGCCGATTACGTCGGCATGCTGGGCACGGTCATGAACGCCATAGCGTTGCAGGACGCGCTGGAGCACAAGAACGTCGACACGCGGGTTCAGACCGCCATAACCATGCAGGAAGTGGCCGAACCGTACATCAGGCGCCGCGCGCTCAGGCATCTCGAGAAGGGGCGGGTCGTCATATTCGGTGGCGGCATCGGCAACCCGTTCTTCACCACGGACACCACCGCCGCGCTGCGCGCCCTCGAGATAGACGCCGACATGGTGCTCATGGCCAAGAACAAGGTCGACGGCGTGTACGACGACGACCCCAACCGCAACCCGGCCGCCCGGCGCTTCCGCACCCTGTCGTACCTCGACGTGCTCAACAAGGGCCTGGCAGTCATGGACGCCACCGCCGTGTCACTCTGCATGCAGCGCGAGATGGCGGTAACGGTGTTCGACATGTTCGCCGAAGGCAACCTCGGGCGGCTGTTCGCCGGCGAGCAGGTGGGCACGCTCATAGGCCCCGGGCTGCAGACCAGTTACGCCAACTGAGTTTCTCAGCTACAACGCCGCCCCCGCGCCTGAACGTGGCGCCAACGCGCTAAACTACGTTGCAGCCGCCACTAACCCGGAGGTAACGGCATGAAACTCGTGATCGATGACGCCAAGGCGCGGATGCAGAAGACGCTCGACGCCCTAGAGACCAACCTGTCGACCGTGCGCACCGGCCGCGCCAACCCAGCCATCCTCGGCCGGGTGATGGTGGATTACTACGGCTCCACCACCCCGCTGCCGCAGCTGGCCAACATCTCCACCCCCGACGCGCGCACTCTCCTGATCACCCCGTTCGACAAGAGCGCCTCAGCCAACATCGAACGCGCCATCCAGGAAGCCGACCTCGGCTTCAACCCGAACAACCAGGGCGACAGTATCTTCGTCGCCGTGCCCGCGCTGAACGACGAGCGCCGCCGCGACCTCGTTAAAACGGCCCACAACATGGCAGAAGAGTCCAAGGTCGGCGTGCGCAACATCAGGCGCGACGCCATCTCGGACCTCAAGGCCATGGAGAAAGAGGGCGAGATGAGCGAGGACGACCTCCGGCGCGCAGAATCCGACGTCCAGAAGCTCACCGATGAGTTCGTGACCCGCATCGATCAGCGGCTGAAGTCCAAAGAGACCGACATCCTGGCGGTGTGAGCAGCGGCCCGCCCAGCGGGCCCGCGGCACGCTCCGCCGGTGGGGCGGCCGAGCCGTCCCGTACCGACCCAGCTACCGGCGGACTCGCGACGCCGCCCGGAACCGACGCGGCGCGAAAGCGCGGTCGACACCTGCAACGGGTGGTGTCCGCCCTTCTCGCCCTGTCCGTCACGCTCCTCGTGCTGTGGGCCGGGCTGCCGCTGCTGGCGCCCGCCTACCTGGTACTAACACTGGTGGCGCTGCGGGAGTACTCGTACATGATGAACCTGCGCGGCATCCCCATCCGCAAGCGCAGCCTTTACGTGGCGGCGGTGCTGACACTGCCCGCCTCGCTGCCGGTGACCTACCCCGGCATGCAGCCGCTCATTGCCGGTGTTAGCTGGCGCGAGGCGCTGATCGGCCTGTTCGTGGTCTACCTCATGGGCCTCGAGATAGCCAACCCGAACCGCAACTCCCTGAACGCCGTGGTGTTCACCCTGTTCGGTTACCTGTACATCCCGTGGCTCTTCGGCTTCATCATCACGCTGCGCTACACCCCCGACGGGGTCCTGGGCCTCTGGTACCTGACCCTGCCGATGCTGGCCGTGGTCGCCACCGACGCTGGGGCGTACATCTTCGGCAACCTCTTCGGCAGGCGCAAGCTAGCCCCCCGGTTGAGCCCCAACAAGACGGTCGAGGGCTCCGTGGGTGGCCTGCTACTGGCGGCGGCGGTGGTGGCGGTGGCGCTGTTCCTCCTGGAGCGCGTGGCGGGCCTGCGGGTCAACGTCTACGACGCGCTGCTGTTCAGCCTGCTGGTTTCGAGCGCGGCGCAGCTGGGTGACCTGTTCGAGTCGCTGCTCAAGCGCTGGGCGGGCGTCAAGGACGCCGGCGTCTTCCTGCCCGGCCACGGCGGGGTGCTGGACCGCATCGACAGCGCACTGGTCGCCATCCCCGTCACATACTACTTCTTCACGCTCGTGAGCCTGCGCTGACCCTGCTGGCACGCCCGCCGCCAGCGGGTTGCGCTACACTTGAGGGCCCCGCGCGGCCCCAGTAACCGTGCCCGGCCCACTTAGGAGAACAGCGCAGTGAACCGCACGCCTACCACCCCTGCCGCGCCGCCAGCCGAAGAGCGCCGCGTGAACCCCAACTTCATCACCGACATCATCGACGCCGACCTGCAGCATGGCCGCGTCGATCAGGTGGTAACGCGCTTCCCTCCTGAACCCAACGGTTACCTCCACATCGGGCACGCCAAGGCCATCTGCCTAAGTTTCGGGGTGGCACAAGATTACGGCGGCGTCACCTTCCTGCGCTTCGACGACACCAACCCGGTGACAGAGGACCCCGAGTACGTGGAAGCCATCAAGGAGGACGTGCGCTGGCTCGGCTTCGAGTGGGAGGACGTGCGCCACGCGTCCGACTACTTCGGTCAGCTCTACGACATGGCCGTGGAGCTCATCCGCCTTGGTGACGCCTACGTCGACTCCTCCAGCGAGCAGAGCATCCGCGAGCAGCGCGGCAGCGTCACCGAACCCGGCACGCACAGCCCCGACCGTGACCGCAGCGTGGAGGAGAACCTCGATCTCTTCGCCCGCATGAAGGACGGCGAGTTCGGGCCCGGCGAAATGGTGCTGCGCGCCAAGATCGACATGTCGCATCCGAACATGAAGATGCGCGACCCGATCCTCTACCGCGTGGTCGACGCCGAGCATTACCGCACGGGTAGCGAGTGGCCCATCTACCCCATGTACGACTTCGCGCACCCGCTGTCGGACGCCATCGAGGGCATCACGCACTCGCTCTGCACGCTCGAGTTCGAGAACAACCGCGCCGTGTACGACTGGCTG
>JBAYRM010000082.1:0-8535 GCA_041676665.1 Trueperaceae bacterium | reverse complement strand
GCGCCCGAAGCCGCCCGAACCGAAGTCCGGGTTGGAGCTGGTGGGGGTGCGCACGCGCTGACTGTTGAGCAGGCGCCAGAGCGCCTCCACCGTCAGAAGGCCGGTGAGGAACTGGTTGATGCCACCGGACACGGCCTGCTTGTCGCGGAACCCGGTGTTGGGTGAGTCCATGCCGGCGCGGGTGAAGTCGTTACGGAGCCGCTCCAGGTCCGAGAGGCGCTTGCGGTGCCGGGCGGCGCTCTCCTTCAGCTCGGTGGCGCTGCGCGCCTTCTGCTCACGTTCGCGGTTCAGGTCCTTGAGGCGCGCGACTATGACGTCGTCCTCGGGGGAGGGTGTGGCCAGGGCCTCGCTGCGCAGCACCTGCAGCGGGGCGGCTTCGAGGTCGGAGCGAAGCAGCTCGACCCCTTTGCGGTAGTTGGTGTCGGTGCCTTGCGCGAACGTTTCTAGCTCGGCCAGGCCCTCCTGGTTGCGCCCCGCCAGGGCGGCCTGCGCCTGCTGCAGCTCGGTCATGTCGGTCTGCAAGCTTTGGAGCTCGGCCTCGAGGGCGGGGATGCCGTCGTTCACTCGGCCCTGTAAGTCGAGCCGGCGCAGTTCCTCGAACTCGGCCTCCGCGCGTTGCGCCACGCGTTCGGCGTGTTCGCGCAGGCGCACGGGCAGCTCCTCGAGGCGGTGGTAGTTGGGCCTGGCGTCCGCGAAGCCTATGAGGCGCGCCACCTTGCCATCGAGCCAGCGCAGCAGCGGTCCGAACGGGCCGCCGCCGGGGCGGTAGGCGGAGGTGCCGTAGCCGCGCTGCCACAGGTACATGAAGAGGCGGTCCTGGCGGTAGGCTTCGCCCTTGCTCTCGCGCTCCTCTTCGCTTTGGGTGGCCTTGGCGTCGGCCTGCCCGGCCACGCGCTGCGAGTCGTGAGCCCGCGCTAGCTGTGCCTGGTAGTCCGGGTCTGACTCCAGCCGCTTCTGGGTGGCCTGCTCGGCCGCCGCCACCTCGTCGGTCAGGCGCTGGCGCTCGTCGGCCAGCTTAGCGGCGCGCGCGGCCAGCTCGTCGGCGTCGGCTTCCAGGGCGCTCAGGCGCTGCTGCACCTGCTGGTACGCCTGGTTGCGCCCGTCGATGAGCGCCAGGACCGCCCGATCGGTGTCGTCGGTCAGGTCGGCGTGCTGCCCGGCCGAGAGGAACTGCAGCCGCAGGCGCGCGAGGCGCTGCAGCTCGGTGGCGCGGCGGGAATCGAGCTGCAGCAGCTCGTCGTTGTTCCTGCTGAGCCGTGAGTCCACGTCCTTCAGACGCTTCTGTTCTTGCCCCAGCGCCTGCTGGATGTCTTGTAACGCTTGGCGGCCGCTGATCATGCTCTCACCACTCCGACCAATCCGTTACCGCTGCGCCGGTCGTGTTGAACGCGTACTCCGGCTCGAGGAACCCCTTGAACTTCTCGCCGAAGAAGTTGTTCTGGATGATGCCGTCGTCGGTCTTGTCCTGGCGCACGCTCTCGAAGGTGGCGTCGTCTACCCGCAGGCCCCACTGCGACACCCGCTCGACGCTGCCGGTCTCCTCGTTGAGTACCGGCACGCGCACGCTGCGGTTGTTGGCGTCGACCGCGTCGACCACGATGTAGTAGTTGCGGGCGTTCAGGTTCACGTCGGGCACGCGCCAGAAGCCGGTGTCCGGCCCGGGCGATATGCGCAGGGTGTAGGTCAGTTCCAGCTGGTCCCTGAGTTCAGTGAGGGAGTCGTACGCGGTGCGCGCCTCGCTCCGGTCGCCGCGGGCTGCAGCGGTGCGCGCCTGCTCGTAGAGGGTGTTGGCGCGGGCGTCGGCCTCGGCCACCTGGCTCACCGCCAGCACTTCGGCGTGCACGGTGGCCAGGTTGCTAACCAGTTGCCGCTGGGGGTTGATGACCGTAACGAAGTAGGCGCCGTAGGCCAGCGCAGCTACCAGCGCCACGGCGAGCAGGCCCTTGCCCCACCTGCCGCGGTTCACGTACGCGTGCGCCCAGCGCGTGGCGGCGCTGGGGCGCGGCGACTCGTACACGAAGCGGTCCTCCTTGAGGGCGGCGATGCCCTCCTTGAGGATCTGGTCGGTGACGTCTATGCCTTGGGAGGCGTAGATCTGCTTCAGGCGCTCCAGCAGCTGCTCGTCGCGTTGCGGTCCGGCGAGCTCCTGCTCGATGAGCGCTTCGCGGTGACGCAGGGTGTCGACGACGTCCATCGCCAGCATGACGTCGTCCAGCGGGGCCGCGCTTACCGCGGTGGCGGGAACGCCAGCTTCAGGCATCCTTGGTCATCACGAGCTGCTGGCCCTGGCGTGCCAGCTCGGCCAGCCTGCGCTTGCCGTCCTCGACAGCCTCGCCGATCTCGGCTGCGTTGGAAGTCGACTGCTTACGCATCTCGTCGATGATCTGGTACGAGCGCTCCTGGTAGTTGACCACCGAGTCCACCAGCTTCTTGACCGCGTCGGCGCGGATGGTGGGGCCGTAGCCGGCGCGCAGCGCGGCTTCCTGCACCTTGCCGCCGATTTCAGCCACGGTCTCGAGCGACTGGCTCACGCCTTCCTTCATGGCCTCCAGCGCCTGGGTGGACTCGTGCAGGCCGTGCAGGCCGGTGAACGACGCGGTGAGGGCCGTGAGCACCGTCTCGTTGGTGCCGAAGAACGAGATGGCCTGCTGGCGTACGCGCTGCTTGGCGGTGTTGGTCTGCATGAGGCGCGCCATGACCACCTCGGAGGTGTTGTAGCTGATGGTCAGGTTGTCGGAGAGGTCCTTGGCGATCTGGTAGCGGGCGTCGGTGTTCTGCAGGTCGCGCACGCGCTCGTCGCGGGCGAGCTCCAGGCGCGCCTGCGCCGCCGGGTCGCCCCCGCCATACGCATCGACCTCGGCCATGGCCGACTGCAACGCGGCTTTGGCCGAGTCGAGCTCGGCTTCGGCCTTCTCCAGCACCTCGAAGGCGAGCACTTCCGACTCCTTGAGAGCGCCGCGGAAGTCCATGTACGCCTCGAGGATGGTCTGTTCGCGTTTGATCTGGTCGCCGGCGTCCTTGGTCACGTCGAGGTAGGTGCCCTTGATCTTGTCGAAGCGCGAGGCGATGTCGCCGCGAGTGACCTTCATCCACACGTTGCTAAGGCGCTCGAAGGTGGAGAGCTTGCCGTCCTCCAGCTGGTCGACCATGGACTTGGCGTCGTCGCGGATGGAGTTGAACGACTTGGTGATCTCTTCGTAACGCGTGCCTATCTCCATGGCCTGCACCTGCTCGCGCACCACGTCGTTGAATAAAGACGCCTGCGCCAGCGTGCGGGTGATGGCCACGATGCGCTCCTGATCGAGGTCGGATATCTCGTCGAGCAGCGCAACTATGGGCGCCTCGTGGCTGTTGACGCTGGAGGGAACCAGGCCCAGGTTGCGCAGTCCGGCCATGGCCTTGTCGAGGTACTGGAGGGGGGTGCTGCGAACGATCTCGGTGTTGGACGGGGTGGCGGAGTCGGTCATCGTAACCCTCTCTCAAGAAAGGTGAACCTAAGTCGTGAGCAGTTAACGCGGCGCGGCAGTTGGTGCCGGGCCCAACCCTAATCATCGTGTCTGGCTGCGCCGTTCGCAAGTACGGGCGCCCCGGAACGGTACCGTTAGGCATGTTCAGGGTCTTACGTGGGTAGCGCAGGCAGCCACCAACCCGGAGTAGGCGCTAACAGTGGCGGGCGCCGCTTGCGCCTACGCGAGCTGGGCATCGTGCCTGGAGTGCTGCCACCCGGCGCCCGTAACGACATCACCGACGTGGCCGGGGTGCAGGTGGGCCACGTGACGTTGATAGAGGAGCCGGGCGTGCGCACGGGGGTCACCGCAGTGTTGACGCACCCAGGCAACCCGTACCTGCACCGCGTCCCGGCGGGCCTGGCGGTGGGTAACGGCTACGGCAAGCTGATCGGCGCCACGCAGGTGCTCGAGCTGGGCGAGCTCGAGACCCCCATCGTGCTTACCAACACCCTGAGCGTTGCCCGCGCCGCAGACGCGCTTATCTCGTACGTTCTCGAGCTGCCAGGCAACGGCAGGGTGCGCTCTGTTAACCCGTTCGTGGGCGAGACCAACGATGGCGTACTGAACGACATCAGAGCGCGCGCAGTAACGCACGACCATGTGCTGGCCGCGCTGGCGGCCGCCAGCGCAGAGGCGGTGCAACAGGGCGCGGTGGGCGCTGGCACCGGCACCGTGGCGTTCGGTTACAAGGGCGGCATCGGTTCGGGCTCCCGGCGCCTGCCGCCTGGACTGGGTGGGCACACGGTGGGAGCGCTGGTGCAGAGCAACTTCGGCGGCGTGCTGCAGGTGGCCGGCCTGCCGGTGGGGGTGCGGGCGGGCAGGCACTACTTGAGTGACGAGCTGGGCGACCCAGCCGACGCCGACGGCTCGGTCATCATCGTCCTGGCCACGGACGCGCCCCTCTCGGACCGCAACCTCACCCGGCTCGCTGCGCGTGCCATGGCCGGGCTCGCCAGAACGGGCGCGGCCATGTCGAACGGCTCCGGCGATTACGCGGTGGCGTTCTCCACGGCGGAGAGCGTTAGGCGGCTCGGCGGCGGCGGCACGCGGCGGGTGCGCGCGGCGGCAACGACGAACAGCGCTACTGGCGGCGGTCCGGGCGGCGAAACCAGCAACGCGTCAGGTCACGAGCTGGGCAACGAAGCCATGTCGCCCCTGTTCCTGGCCGCCATCGAAGCCACCGAAGAGGCCATCTACGACTCGCTGTGTTTGGCCACCACCACCACCGGTTACGGCGGGCGCGTGGTAGAAGCCCTGCCGCTGGAGCTCCTGGAACGTTAGGCCATGGGTGGCGCCTGAGGTGCGCCTTGGGGGCGTCAGCCGGTAGCATCGCCCTGCAGTCACTTCCAAGAACACCTAACCTCCCCCGAGAGAGAGCGTACTGATGAGCCTCAACACCGCCGCGCAGACCGACCCGAAGAAGTTCGCCGACCGCGCCCGTCAGATACTGGCGGAGGAAGTTGACGCCGCCAGCGTGCCGCAGCTGCTGCGCCGCAACGACGAACTCACGCGCGACATCCACGAGACCTACGCGCGCCTCTCGCGCGCCAAAGATCAGAACACGGCCGACGAGGCGGCCGCGGCCGCGTTCCTGGAGTTCGTCACTCAGGTCATGCCCGAGTTGCAGGTGCTGGGCGACGAGATGGCGCGCAAGCTGCTGGCGGTGGAGGGTTACGAACCGCCGGCCGACCTGGTTAGCGCCTGGGCCACCATGCGCGACGACGTGGAGCTGTTCCGGCCCGAGAACGTGGAGCTGCGGGCCAAGCTCGACGAGCTGGGGCAGCGCTTCGATCAGCTGATGGGCACGCTCGAGATAGAGGTCGACGGCGAGCGCCTCACGTACGAAGCGGCCGGGGCTCTGCTGGAGGAGCAGGACCGCGCCAAGCGCGAGCGCGTGTACCGCGCGATAGACGAGGCGCGCGAGGCGCTTAGGCCCAGGCTGAACGAGATCTTCCTGGAGATGCTCGCCCTGCGCCACCGCATGGCGCGTAACGCGGGCCTGAAGGACTTCCGTGAGTACAGCTGGCGTCAGCTTCACCGTCACGAGTACACGCCGGAGGACTGCTTGCGCATGCATGCCGCCGTAGCCGAGGTGGTGGTGCCGCGCCTGCGGCAGGTGTACGAGCGGCGGCGGCAGGTCATGGGACTGGACGCGCTGCGGCCCTACGACCTGCGCCCCGACGTGCGCGGCCGCGAGCCCCTCAAGCCGTTCCGCACCGTGACCGAGCTGGAGGAGGGGCTGGTGCGCATGTTCAGCGCAGTCGACCGGGCGGTGGGTGAGGGGTTCGAGCAGCTGCGTGACGGCTGGCTCGACATCGAGTCGCGCCCCGGCAAGGTGCCGGGCCTCGGCTACCAGTCGTACTTCGCCGCCTCGCGCACGCCCTTCATCTACATGAACGCCGTAGGCACCGACGACGACATGCTGATCATGCGCCACGAGATGGGACACGCCCTGCATACCCAGCGCACGCAGGAGCGCTGGCCGCTGCTGGCGCACATGTCTGACCGCCCGGAGATGAACGAGCTGGCGTCGCAGGCGCTCGAGTTCCTCACCCTGCCGTACCTGGAGGCCGCAGAGGGCGGTTTCTACAACGCGGAGGACGCCCAGCGTTCCCGAGGGTCGCTGCTGGTGCGGGCCCTCGAACTGCTCGTGCAGGCGTGCCGCATAGACGCCATTCAGCACTTCATATACACCCACCCCGGGTTGCAGGACGGCACGGGGCCGAGCGCGGAAGATATCGACGCTGCCTGGCTTGAGATAGGGGCGCGTTTCGACGTTGGTGTGGACCACACGGGTTTCGAGCGCGCGCAGAGCCGGGGCTGGCAGTACTTCCACGTGTTCCAGATCCCGTTCTATTACATCGAGTACGCCATCGCGTACTTAGGGGCGCTGCAGGTGTGGGAGCGGGCGCGGGAGGACCAGGCGGCGGCGCTTAAGGACTACCTGGAGGCGCTGTCGCTGGGTGCCACCAGGCCGCTCAACGAGCTGTACGAGGCGGCCGGCATCAGCTTCGACTTCGACCGGAGCATGATCGAGCGGCTCACGGACCTGGTGGTGCAGGAGCTGGGGGACGAGGCGTAAGGCTAAGCGGGGCCCTCCAGCCACGCCTTGGCTACGCGGCGCGAGACGCGCGTGGTCCAGCCGTCGATGATCAGCGAGCGCAGCAGCGCTTCGTCCACCAGGTCAAGGCGGACCAGCACGGCGGGGTAGCCGTCGAAGTGCGGGATGGTGAACAGCGCGACCGGGTGCATGGCGAGCAGGTCCTGCTTGGCGTCGTCGCCGGTCACGCGCACGGCCACCACGTCGCCCTCCGGCCAGGTGCGGCCCAGTCTCTCGAGCTGCGTCAGGTCGGATTGCCGTGAGCCGCGCGACCACACCACCATGCCCTTCTTGGTGCGCCAGCTGGCCTGACCGGTGAAGCCTTCGGGGCGCTCTCCCACCTCAGGTAGTTCCAGCGCTATGCGGCGGACGTCAGCGAGGGTGGCCATGGGGGGAGTTTAGTGGAGCGATGCCGGCCTGACTGTGGCGATTCGGCCGCCATGTCAGAGGCTGCCTATCACATGGACGGCATTTCGACCCATGTCATAGGCACGGCGCTACATGGAAGCGCGTCGCTCTAACCTAATGGCTAGCCAGCACGTTGCGTAGCATCGCCAGTCGGTCACGGCGCCTCTCGGGCATGGTGTTCCAGTAGTAGGCCAGGGCGCCGAGAGCTATTCCCAAAGCCCAGGCACGGCCTCTCAACCACTCGGCTTCGGTCACGCCGAGCTTAGCGGCGAAGAGCGCCCTAGCGGGCGCATCCAATATCTCCCAGGCGCCGTGAAGGTCGACAGTCGGGTCGCCTACCGAAACCGAACCGAGGTCTAGAACCGCGACGAGGCGGCCGTTCGCTACCAGCAGGTTCTCGGCCACCAGGTCGCCGTGGTACCAGCGGTCGGGCTCCGTCTCGTAGGCGCCGGGAAGCGTGAGCGCCTCCTCCCACAGCGCCTCGGCTTTCACTAGATCGACATCGAGTCCGTCCAAGGTCCTGCACTGGTCGATGTAAGTGCGTACTGCGGAGTCGAAACCCGCTAGAGAGCTACCTCGGTACCAGCGTAGTTCGGGCCCCGGGTCGGCAGTCACCTCTAGCGCGCGCAGTGCACCGATAACGTTGGCAAGATCTTCAGCAAGGGCCGACCGCCCTGCAGCCGCTTCAACGCCCGGTTCAACGCCCGGTTCTGCGCGCACGGGGTGCTCACCTTCGAGCCAGCGCGTAACCGACCACTGTTCCGGATAGCCGAAACCTGGTTCACCTACCGCTACTACCTGGGGCACGGCCACAGGCAATCTCTCAGCCAAAAGAGGCGCCCAGCGCGCTTCCTTGACGATGCCCGCGCCGCCGCCGGGCTGCCTTGGCAGCCTCACCAGCAGGTCAGGGCCGAGACGGTACAGGGTGTTTGTGGATCCGGACGCCCTCAGCTTGGTAAGGGGCTGAAGCGCATGTTCTGGTAGGTCGCGGTCCACCAGGGACCTGACCATGGCGTCGTCGATATGCAGCTCGTCGGAATGCAACGAGGTCTGGTTAGAACTGGTGTCTGAGGCCTGAATCGCGAGGTCTCCAATTCGCTTTCACTTCTTACGCAGCGCGCGTGCCCGCGCGATTATTGCCGCTTCTTTGGCTGCGCCCGCTTCCTCTATCGAGCGGTACTTGTATAGCCCCGGTGGGAAGAGAGGCGGCAGTTGGCGTGAAAGCTCACCAAAATAGGCCTCGGCTTTCCGTCGTGCCTCTGGGTCATTAGGGTCATAGCCCTTGGGGGCTGGCGCGTCCTCGATACTGCGGAAACGCTCAATTGGCACGGTTGCCCTCCCTAGAGGTCGAACGCCTGGCGTAGCCGCCCGGCGTCTTGAGCATCGATGGGCCTGACCGTCGAGGCCTTCATCCAGTGAAGCGAGGCGGGAGTTACGACCTTGACAACGGTAGAGCCGATGGGGCGCTCAAAGACCCCAAGATCATCGAAAACAACGCGCTCGCCCAATCGCCCGATG
>JBAYRM010000081.1:0-8560 GCA_041676665.1 Trueperaceae bacterium | reverse complement strand
GGTCAGGGCGCGCTCGAAGGCGGCGAGGGCGCCCTCGTGACCTGCGGCTTCCAGCACCACGCCCACCAGCGCCTGGACCTCAGCGTCGTTCGGCGCCAGGCCGGCGGCGCGCTGTGCCTGCGTCACGGCCTCGTCGATGGCGCCAGCCAGCGCCAGGGTGCGGGCGTACTCAGCTACGACCCAAGCGGAGCCAGAGTCGAGTTGGCTGGCGGTGTTCATCTGATCGACCCGCGCTCCCGGCAAGCCCGAGGCCGCCAGGCCGGTGGGCCCGAGGCTGGCTACCGACGGCGTTTGCTCTGCCGCAATGCGCATGTTGGCGAGGCTGTCGCCGCTGGCGCTTGGCGCCACGATGGCGGCCACCGCTTCAGCAGCGGCCACGGCCAGCGCCGCGGGGCCAGCGCCCTGCACCTGCGTGGGCTGCACCGCTCCACCCAGGGTGACGTTGAGTTCAGCCACGACGCCGCTGCCGCCCGCGGTTACCCGGCCCGTTACCACCGCGTCGGCGTCGAACACCCTGACCAGCAGCTGCTGCACGTCCTGGCCGGTCTCTGCGGCCTTGTTGGCCATGAGCGCGGCGTCGCCCACCGGCGGCACGTAGAGCCCCGGCAGTTGGTTGAGGGCGTGCTGCAGGGCGGTGGAGAGCCCAAGCTGGTAGCCGGTCACGGCGCCATCGGCGTCGAAGGGGAGGATGACTACCCGCGTTGGCTCGGTGGAGCCCTGAGCTAGCACCATGCCAGGTAGAGCAAGGGCTGTTACCAGCAGCGTTAACAGAGTGAGAGTACGGCGCCTGATCATCACCCGCGGAGTATAACCGCGGCGCGTGAGAACCCTTAGGCCAAGGTGAACGCCTGCCGCCTCACTCGAACAGCGGATCGAGCTTGAAGCCGCGCGGCAGCAGGTCTGCCACGCTCGTCTCAACTACGCGCCCTTCATGGTTAACGAGCTGTACACGGGCGCCGGGCGCGAACTCGTAGAGGATCTGGCGGCAGGCGCCGCACGGCGAGGCGGGCTCGTGAGCGGCGGTGAAGACCACCACGTGATCGAACTCCCGGCGTCCGCTGGTCACCAGCGCCTGCACGGCTGACTGCTCCGCGCAGCGCGCCAGCCCGTAGCTCGAGTTCTCGACGTTAGCACCCGCGAACACGGTGCCGTCGGCGGCGCGCAGCGCGGCTCCCACATGGAAGCCGGAGAACGGGGTGTAGGCGTTCAGGAAGGCGCTATACGCGGCCTGCCACAGGTCGGCGGGAACGCTTACCGGGCGCTGCGGCTCTAACTGGCTGGAACCGTGTGGCTCGCTCATGCAGTAACTCTACGCCGCGCCTAACCGAAGAGGCGCTGCCACAGGGGCGGGCCCAGCACGGCGAGACCGACCAGCACCGAGATCGCGGCGGCCACCAGCACCGCCGCCGCCGCCGCGTCCTTGGCCGTGGCGGCCAACTCGTGCTGCTCGGGACTGGCCAGGTCCACTACCGCCTCCAGGGCGCTGTTAACGAGCTCGAGACCGAGCACGACCGCGCACATGACCAGGATGGGGGCCAGCGGGGCGCCGAGCCACAGCGCCAGCCCCAACGCCAGCGCCGCCACCAGCAACTCGCGCCGGAAGTTGGGCTCGCGCCTGTAGGTGCGCTTGACGCCGTTCACGGCCCAACCGAGCGAGCGCCAGAACGACCGCTGCGACCTCTCACTAGTAGTCACGGAGCCAGCTCCCGCTCGAGCTGCAAGACCCTCTGCTGGGCGGCCAGGAACGGCTCCCAGTCGGCGTCCTCCTGGTGATCGTAACCGCGCAGGTGTGTGACTCCGTGAGCGGCCAGTACCAGCACCTCCTCATGCAGCGTGTGGCCGTGCTGCGGCGCCTGCCGCGCGGCGGTGTCTAGGCTGATGAGCACGTCGCCCAGGTGCGGCACCTGCGGGAAGCCCAGGTCGCCGGGTTCGGCGGTGGGGTACGACAGCACGTCGGTCGGGCCGTCCTCACCGCGGTCCTCGCGGTTGTGCCGCTCGATGGTGGCGTCGTCCATAAGCACCAGGGTCAGCTCGCGCTCCACGGCGCCCAGTTCCGCCAGCAGCGCCCCTAAGACGCGGGTCAGGCGCTCAGCGTGCGGGTACTGGCTCGTCTCGTCCAGCAGCTCTATCTGCGGCATCTCTGTCAGTTGCATCGCCTGTGGCGGCCTCGTCGGCCTGCGCCTCCTTCCTGGGTGGTGGTGCCGGGCTCTCGGAGGCAGGAGCGCTGTAGGCGTCCGACTGAGCGGCGCGGACCCGCTTGAGGCCGCGCACCTCCTCGGCGCTGGGGTACGAGATGCGGCGGTGCAAAATGGCCGTCAGCATGCGCTCGAACGTGTTGGCGATAACCTCAAGGTCCTGGAACGTGAGGGGCGCCTCGTCGAGCTGGCCGTCCTGCTGCCGCTGTTGGATGAGCCTGTCGACCAGCGAGCGGATGCTGGAAGGGGAGGGGTCCGACAGCGTGCGCGAGGCGGACTCCGCCGCGTCGGCCAGCATGAGGATGGCGCTCTCCTTGCTGCGCGGCCTGGGTCCCGGGTAGCGGAAGTTGAGCTCCTCCACCTGGCCGCTCTCCAGCGCGCGCTTGTAGAAGTAGCTGAGGACGGTAGTGCCGTGGTGCTCCGCGACGTACGGCTCGAGCTCCTCGGGCATGTGGTTCGAACGCAGCAGCTCCAGCCCGTCGCGCACGTGGCTGGTGATGATGAGGTACGAGAGGTGGGGGCTGATCCGGTCGTGCGGGTTCTCGCCCGTGAACTGATTCTCGACGAAGAAGTGCGGCCTGCGCATCTTGCCGATGTCGTGGTACAGCGCCCCAACGCGGGCCAGCAGGGCGTTGCCGCCCACGTTCTTGACCGCCTGCTCGACCAGGTTGGAGATTATGAGGCTGTGCTGGTACGTGCCTGGCGCCTCGGCGATGAGCCGCTGCAGTAACGGATGGGTGGGGCTCGAGAGCTCGATGAGGCGGAAGTCGGTGAGGAACCCGAAGCCGGATTCGGCTACGGGCAGCAGGCCGAGCGTGAGGATGCCGGCCAGCAAGCCGCCGGCCACGAGCAGCAGCCCACCCGAGACCGCAGCGGCGGGCGTCATGCCGCCACCCACCAGCACCAGCGCGATGAGCGAGAGCCCGGCGCTCACCCCGCCAATCACGCCAGCCAGTATGAGCCACAGGCGGTTGCGTGAGATGACCGCTACCAGCGCGGCGCTGGTGGAGCCCACGATGGTGGCGACAAGCGCCAGCACCCCCGAGGCGGGCACGAGGATCCCCGTGGCCAGCCCTATCCACGCGCCCAGCATGATGCCGGCGCGCGAACCGAGCAGGGCCGCCACCACCATCGGCGCCATCATGGCGAACAGGAAGTGCGGCGACACGAAGACTGCGAGGCGCTGCAGCAGCAGGTCGATGAGGGTGAGGACGACCAGGAACGCTAGCTTCCGGAAGGTGAGCCTGGCGAGGATGGCGTGGCGCATGAACACGAGCGGCGCCACCAGCAGCAGCGTGAGTATGACCACGCCAGCCACGATCCACGCGGTTTGAGAGATCGCTTCCGCCCGGGCGCTGTAGAGCCCCAGCTGGTCGAGCACCCGGAGGCGGTCCTCGCTGAGCAGGTCGCCCTCCTCCACGATGACCTGCCCCGCCTCCAGCGATTGCAGCACTGGCGCGACCGCGTTGAACGCGGCGTCGCGCGCCGCCTGCGTGAGGCGGTCGTTAGGCACGGAGGTGGCCAGCAGGCGCCGCTCGAGCACGAGGCGCGTCTCGCGCTGCCGGTCAGGTGGCGCCAGGGCCACCATCTCTTCGATGAGCCCAGGGATGGCGTCGGCGCGGATGCCGGCAGGTTCGCGGTAGCGGCTCACCACCTCGTCGACCACCGCCGGCGGCAGGCCGGAGGTGGTGACGCTGGCGGTCACCAGGGCCGTCATCTGCGGGTCGGAGGAGTACACGGTCTCGATCTGCTCACGGGCGGCCAGCCGCTCGCGCTGCGTGGCGATGCGGTCCTCCACCTGTGTGGCGACGGGCGCCACGAACGTCTGCGGGCTCGGTAGCCCCACGCGCAGCGGCGTGCGCTGCCGCGCGCCGTAGACGCTGTACATGAGCAGTCCCAGGCTCACCGCGGTGAGCAGTACCAGGAGCCAGTAGCGCCTGGTGGCTGGTCTGTGAGGTTGGCTAGCCGTGTTGCTCATAGGCGAGAACGATCTGGGCCACCAGCGGGTGGCGCACGACGTCGGCCTTGGAGAAGGTCTGGAACGAGATGCCCTCGATGCCCTGCAGTATCTTCTGCGCCACCTGGAGGCCGCTCTGCACGCTGCCTGGCAGGTCGGTCTGGGTGGTGTCGCCCGTCACGACCACGCGGCTGTTGAAGCCCATGCGCGTGAGGAACATCTTCATCTGTTCGGGCGTGGTGTTCTGCGCTTCGTCGAGGATGATGAAGGCGTCGTTGAGGGTGCGGCCGCGCATGAACGCCAGCGGGGCCACCTCTATGGTGCCCTGTTCTATAAGGCGCTCCACCTTCTCGGCTGGCAGCATGTCCTGCAGCGCGTCGTAGAGGGGCCTGAGGTACGGGTCGATCTTGGCCTGCAAGTCGCCCGGCAGGAAGCCAAGCCGCTCGCCGGCCTCCACGGCTGGCCGCGTCAGAACAATGCGCTTGACCCGGTTGGCGACCAGCGCCTCGACGGCCATGGCGACCGCCAGGTAGGTCTTGCCGGTGCCGGCCGGCCCGAGGCCGAACGTGATCGGGTTGTTGGCGATGGCGTGCACGTAGCGCCGCTGGCCCGCGGTCTTGGGCCGGGTGCGGCCCGGCAGTCGCAGCGCTGTGGCGCCCGGGTCGGTCAGGCCGCTCTGGGGCGCCGCTGGCGCGCCGCTAGCGTCCTGGGAGCCTTCCTCCCCGGTTGCTGGCAGGTCGCCGTAAGCTATCTCCGCCAGGGTGATCTCGCCGCCCTGGCGGATGGTCTTGAGCAGGTTGCTGAAGGTCCGCTCGGCCTGCGCGACCTCCGCGGGCTCGCCGGTTAGGTACACCTCGTCGCCGCGCGCGACGACCTTGGCGTCCAGGCGACTACGCAGCAGTTTGAGGTTCTCGTCGTTCTGACCGAAGAGAGACAGCGCCTCCGCTGGGCTGCGGAGCTTGAGCGTCATCGATGTAGCGATCGCGTCCTCCTGAGCCGCCGTCTGGCGGCAGGTTCGGAAAGTATCTCGTGCCAGATCATGCCTTTGACCAGCGAAGCCCGGTCGGTGGCCAGCACGGGCGCGCTCAGTCTAGCGGCTGGCGCGGCTCCGCGCGGTAGCCCGTCAGGTGCGCGCTGCGTGGGAGCGACCTCATCGGTGATCTCGGCGCTGCCGCGCCGGGCCCTATGAGCGCCACGCCGCCGCACCTCCAGCGGCGCGGAGGGGCCGCCCGCCTGAGGCTGCCGGGCGCCGCGCTGCGCGGCCGGGGCAGGCGCCCCCTCGCGACCCAGAGCGCTGCTCGGTTGCGTTGTGCCCGTCTGGCCTATGCGGCGCGCCTCGCCTGACACGAGCCCGCCACCGCCCGGATCGCTGGGCACAAGTCGTCCGGCGCGCGGCGCCGTTTGCGCCTTCGCGCTTTGGGGCTGCGTGGCGGCCTGCGGCGCAGCGGCGCCGCGCCTGGAGTCTTCCTGCAGCTGCGCTTCGCGGACGCGGGCGCGGATCTCTTCGAGCGCTTCCTCGATCGAGCCAGCCGAAAGCGGCCCGCCCTTCCTGGCCTGCTGCGGCTGCGCGGGCCGAGCCGCCGTGCTCGCCTGCGGCTGCGCCTGCGGTCCCCGTACAGGCTGTCCGGCCGGAACGGCGGGCCGCGCGGGCGCCTTGCCGTCGCCCGCCGAGCCGGGGGGCGGCTTGGGAGCCTCCTCCTCGTCCTGGTGTCCCTTCTTCCGGCTCAGGGCTGGCAGCACGAAGAAGACGATGAAGAAGATGATCCCCAGGATCGTCTCGAAGCTCAGGTTCACTCTTACCCTTCGTCTTGCCCGGCCGCGCGGCCGATGTTGCCGCGCATGCTGGTATCGGACTTGATGTTCTCCAGCGAGTAGAAGTCCATGATGCCCAGGTTGCCGTCGCGGAACGCCTGCGCGATGGCGCGCGGCACCTCAGCCTCGGCCTCGACCACGCGGGCGCGCATCTCTTCCACGCGGGCGCTGTTCTCCTGCTCGAGGGCGACCGCCATGGCGCGGCGCTCCTCGGCCTTGGCCTGCGCTACGCGCTTGTCGGCTTCGGCCTGGTCGGTCTGCAGCTGGGCACCGATGTTACGGCCCACGCTCACGTCGGCGATGTCGATCGAGAGGATCTCGTACGCCGTGCCCGAGTCGAGGCCCTTGGCGAGCACCGTCTTGGAGATGATGTCGGGGTTCTCGAGCACACCCTTGTGCGACTGCGTGCCACCGATGGAGGAGACCACGCCCTCACCCACGCGGGCGATGATGGTCTCTTCGCCGGCGCCACCCACCAGGCGCTCGAGGTTGGCGCGCACGGTGATTCGGGCGGTGGCGATGAGCTCGATGCCGTCCTTGGCCACCGCGCTGACGTTGGGGGTCTGTATGACGCGCGGGTTGACCGACACCTTCACGGCGTCGAGCACGTCGCGGCCCGCGAGGTCGATGGCGGCGGCCCGGTCGAACGGCAGCGGGATGCGCGCCTTGTCGGCAGCGATGAGGGCGTCGACCACGCGGTCGACGTTACCGCCAGCCAGGAAGTGCGCCTCGAGGCCGTTCTGGTTGACCTCGATGCCGGCCTTGTCGGCCTTGATGAGCGGCAGGATTATCTGGTTGGGCGGCACGCGCCTCAGGCGCATGGCGACCAGCGACGGGAGGCTGACCTTCACGCCTGCAGCGACCGCCGAGATCCAGAGCCCGATGGGGATGAAGTTGAACAGGATGATGAAGAAGAGGAGTACGGCTCCCGCCATGATCAGCAGGGTGATGTCCATTGGGTCAGGCCTCCTTGCGACCCTCTTGGGCCGCGGTCTGGTCGTTGTCCGCACTGGTAGCGGTGTCGCTGAACGGTTCAGTCTTGCGCACGGTGACGCGGCTGCCTTCTACCCGTAACACGGTCAGGCGGCTGCCTACCGAGATGAAGTCGCCCTCGCTGACCACGTCGACCCGGTCGCTGCCGAAGCGCGCCACTCCCGCCGGCCTCAGGTCGGTGAGGGCGGTGCCGCTGGCGCCCAGCAGCTCGACCCGGTCGATCTGGGGCACGGTGCCGGCCGTGCCGCCACCGGAGCTCAGCCGGTCGGTGAGGCGCAAAGCGGCCGCCAGTTGCGAGTTGGGGAGCATCCATAGCAGCACTCCCAGAAGCACGCCTCCGAACAGCACGCCGTAGCCCAGCACGGCCAGCGTGCCCTCCTCGAAGATGCGTATGAGCGCCACGACGATGGCAGCCAGACCCAGTACGCCCGCCACCCCGAAGCCGGGGAGCACGAACACCTCCAGCGCCAGCAGGACCACGCCCGCGACGAGGATGCCGATGTCGAGCAGACCCGCCGGATTGGCGAAGTAGGCAGCAGCAGCGAAGATGCCGAGCGCCACGATACCGATGGCGCCGGGGATGCCGAAGCCGGGTGAGAACAGCTCTATGAGCAGCCCGCCCACACCGACCACCAGCAGCAGAGCAGCCACGAGGGGCCGTGACAGCAGCCCCGCCAGACGCTCGGCCAGGCCGGGCTCTAACCGCGTGACGCGGGCCCCGGCGTAACCGAAGGCGGCCAGCGCGGCCTCCAGGTTGGCGGCCTCGGTATCGGCGATGCCGTGCTCAACAGCCTGACGCGCGGTGAGGGTCACCAGCTCGGCGCTGGTCGAGAGGCCGGGAATCTCGATGCGCTCGTCTACCATGCCTTCGGCCACGCGGGCGTTGCGGCCTCGCGCCTCGGCCACGCTGCGGAACTCGCCCCGCAGGGCCGAGGAGAACTTCTCGTCGACCGGCGCGACGCCGGTCGGGGTCTGGATGATGGGAAGCGCCGCTCCGATGCTGGAGCCCGGCAGCATGGCGAGGTGCTCAGCGCTCATGGCTATGAGCGCGCCAGCGCTGAACGCGTTCTGCACCACGGCGATGGTGGGCACCCGGGCGTCGTGCAGGATGACCCCCACGATGTCCTGCATGGCGGTCACTGCGCCGCCAGGGGTGTCGATGTACAGGACCAGCGCCAGCGGCTGCTCCTGGTTGGCCCGGCTGACCCGGCTGCGCACGAACGCGGTGGTGCCTGAGTTGATCTCGGTGTCTATGGGCAGCAGCCAAACCTCGTTGGCGGCGCCACTGGCCTGAGCCCAAGCGGAACTGGAGACCAGCGCTAAGACCCCCAGCGCGCCGGCCAGCGCCAGCAGCAACAGCCACGGGATAAGCCCGCCTCTGGCCTCCTTACGGTGCGCCTTCACGCGCAGAGGATACCATTACGAGGCGACGCGCCGTTAAGCGTGACCTCGTGCCGTAAGCGCTTGCGTTGCAGCCCGCGCGCCAGGGTTGCTATACTCCTTCTTCGGTCGCATGCCCCGCCTGGGGGTATAGCTCAGTTGGTAGAGCGGCGGTCTCCAAAACCGTAGGTCGCGGGTTCAAGTCCTGCTGCCCCCGCCAGGT
>JBAYRM010000080.1:0-8678 GCA_041676665.1 Trueperaceae bacterium | reverse complement strand
GCGGCTCGGTGGTGGCGTGGCAGGGCGACCTGTTCGTGCCGAGCCAGCTCTTCGCCCAACTAGTGCGCCACCCGCGCGCCAACGTGGTGACCCTGGGAGAGGGGCACGAGGACGAATCGCCTGTCCTGCGCGCCACCACGGTGGGCGATGAGGTCTCGCGCGTGTGGCAGGGCGCCGGTCCGCTGCTCGACATCGGGCTCTGGAAGCTCGATTCTGAGCTGCTGCCGGAGTTCGGCAAGGTGGTGGCGCCAGGCGGTGAGTACCGCATGCTGCCGAACCTGCAGCGGCTGATAGATGGCGGTGTCAGAGTGGGCTTCGTGACCAGCAACGAGTGGGTGCACCTGGGCGGTACGCTGCCGAGCGCCGAGGAGAACGTGCGCCAGGTGGCGCGTCGCCTATGGCTCGAGGGATCGGACTGAGTAAGCGGGGCGCACGCGCCTGAGTGGCCGGCTCGCCGGGAGGGTAACGGAAGTGATAGTGGTTCGCGCGCCGCTGCGCATACCTTTCGCGGGCGGCCTGACAGACGTTAAGGAGTACGCCCTAAAGTACGGCGGCGCCACCATCAGCAGCACGGTGGCGGCGGCTGCGTGGGTGACCATGCTTGAGAGCGTGGACGGCGCGTTCGAGGTGCACTCGCCCGGGCGTGTGGAGCGGGCGGATTCGCTCGAGGAGCTGAGTAACGACCTGGTGCGCGAGGCGCTGCTGGCGGTCGATCCTCAGCACCCGCCCGTGCGGGTGTCGGTCTGGCTCGACGTGGGCTCCGGCAGCGGCGTGGGCAGTTCGGGCGCCATCACGGTGGGCCTGGTGCACGCGGCGCATGCCTTCAGGGGCAGCGTGCCGACGCCGGAGCAGCTGGGCGTTACGGCGGCGCACGTGGAGGTAGAGACGCTCAAGGGCGCGTCTGGCTACCACGACGCACACATCTGCGCCCGCGGCGGGCTGCTGCGGCTGGATTACCAGGGCGCCGAGGTCAGCGCCACGCCCATACGCATGAGCGCCAGCGCGCGCTCGGAGTTCGAGGGTTCGCTGCTGCTCTTCGCCACCGGCTGGAGCGCCCCGACCAAGGCGTCGCTGCAGACCCTTAGCGCTAACCTGACCAGCGCCCTGCCCGTGCTGCACGACATGAAGCAGTTGGTGAACGAACTGCAGGGCGCCCTGCAGGACGGCGACCTGGCGCGCGTGGCCTACTGCGTGGGCGAGCAGCAGCGCCTGAAGCAGTTGCTGCCCGGTAACTTCGAGGACGAGCGCGTGATCGAGCTGGTGGGCCGCATGAAGCGCCTGGGAGTGGGCGCCCAGCTGCCGGGCGGCAAGATCAGTGGCTACCTGATCGTGTGCTGTCCGGACGGCCAGCAGCAGGCGGTGCGGGACGCCGTGGAGGACCTGAGGGAGGTTCCGCTCAGGCTCACTACGAGCGGCAGCGCGGCCCGCAGCTTCGCTGGTTAGTCGTAGCGCACTTCCAGCAGCTTCTGGCGCTTCTCGCTGCCGTCGCCGCTGACGAATGACACGGTGTCGCCCACCTTGCGGCCGAGCAGCGCCGCCGCTGCCGGCGCCGTGAACGCCACCAGGCCCTCGAACGGATCGGCTTCGTCGACCCCCACGACCTTGAAGCTGCTGGGTCGGCTACCCGGCGCGTCGTCCTGCACTACCACGGTGGCGCCCAGCACCACCTCGCGGGTGCCTGCAGGCGGCTTCGGCACCAGCACAGCGCTGCGCAGTCTGTCCTCCAGCGCCGGGATCTCCTCGTCGAGAGCGGCCAGGCGCCGCACGGCGTTCGAGCCTGACGACTCGCTCGGCTGAGCGGCCAGGTGGACCGCCTCCGCCCGCAGCGTCGCCAGCTCGGCTTCCAGCGCCGCCAGGCCCGAGGGGGTCACCAGGTTCTGGACCCCCTCAGGCAACGGCGGGCGCGCAGTGACCAACACCTGTTCGGCATCGGCGTCCTCTTTGATGAAGGCGCGACTCATGCCCCAAGCGTACAGGTGGGCTGAGCGTCAGTCGCCGAGCCGGCTTACCAGCTGGTTCAGCGCGGCGCGCAGCGCTTCGAGTTCGTCGCCCTGCTGCGTCTGCAGGTCGCGGAGCTCGGCCAGGTCGTCCTCTTGCGCCGTGAGCTCGGCCACGTAGCGCCGGTAGAGGTCGGAGTTGCGGTCCAGCGCCGCCATGTTGGCGCGAATGCGCTGCTGTTCCTGGAAGATCACGTCGACCTGCGCGTCGGTGCGCTCGCTGGCGCGCTGCGCGCTGGCGATCTGCGCCTGCAGGTCGACTATGCGCGTGAGGGTCGCGCGGTCCTGCTCGGACAGCTCCACGTTCTGGAGGTAGAGAGCTATGACGTCCGAGCCGAGGTTGGTGAGCGCCAACTGCTGCGAATCGACCCGTTCGGCCACCACCTCGAGCTCGCAGGGCGCATCCGGGCGGCACACCAGGTGGGTCGGCACGGCGGAATCTTCGGGGGTCGCGCCGTCTTGGCCCACCACGGCCACGCCGAAGCGCGGCCTGCCGGCCGACATGGGCGGCTCGGGCTGCGGCTCGACGATGTCGAAGCCGGTCAGCGCCGGGCCCTGCACGATGAGGAAGCGGCCATCTGCAGGGTTGCCGCTGACCTCGATATTGAGCGTCTGCCGCGTGAGAGCCGTGACCTCGATGACGTTGCCGCGGATGGTCGCCCGGGTGACGTCGGAGGTGCGGGCGCCGGACTGGAGGCTCACGCTTAGCTCCAGGTCGACGGCGTAGGCGAGAAGGCGTTCATCGGCGGGGAGCAGCTCGGGCAGCTGGGCGTTGCCGGCGAAGCCGACCTCGTCGAAGATCGTGACCGTTCCCGCTGCCAGCTGAAGACCCGTGTCGTTCACGAGCCTGAGCGCGTGCAGCGGGTGCCGGGCGTGGTTGGACTGATCGAACAGCGACACGCGCTCGGCCGTGACCTCAGCCACCACGATCGGCACCAGCGCCGACTCGTTACGGCCGATGGTTACGGGCTCCAGCACGTGATAGGCGAAGGCGGTGGCGGTGGCGCTCGCCTGCGCCTGGCCGACCACGCCAGCGCCGCTCATCTGCGGGGCGGCAGCTACCGGCGCTGGCATGACGTCCATGAAGCTCGCTTCGGCGCTGGCGTCGCGTCCCAAGTTCGCGGCGCTGCCGAGGATGCTCTGGCCGGAGTCGGTTCCGGGCACGAGGCCGCCGGTGGCCTTGACCGCCACGCGCGGCCGGACGGCCCATACGGGCTCGTATAGCGAGGTGATGAACGAGATGGGCTGACCCGCGATGAACGACAGCTGCACGCCTTCGAGCACCTGGTCGGTGGGGTTGTCTACGATGGCCCAGCCCTGCAGGGTGCCCCGGCCGTCGTCGCCGACCACCAGGCGGTAGGTGCTCTTCCAGATGGGCATCTCGCGCACGTAGCCCACGCGCACCTCGCGCTGGCCCTCGCCGCTGAAGCGCAGCGTGACCGTGGCGCTTTCATCGTCGCGGTTAGCGGCGATGGTGGCTAACGCCTCGTCGATCTGGGCGGCAACCGCGGGGTCGAGGAACTGCACTGCGCCTACCTCGTCGAGCGCTACGCGCCTCACGCCTGTGGCGGTGGCCACCGTCACGAATGCGCGCGCCCGGCCCTCGGCGTCACGCTGCTCCTCAACTCCGAGCAGCGCACCCTCGATGACGCTGGGTCCGTCCAGGCGAACCTGTTCGCCGCGCGCCTGGGCAAGCAGGCCCACCAGGGTGACGTTGTTGCTGAGGTCGATGGAGAAGGCGTCTAGCAGGCGGCTGAGCGGTGCCTGCGAGCTGTAACGTACGGGCTCGATGGTACCGCCGCCGAAGTCCTGCAGGACCAGGCTCTGCAGCAGGTCGTCCATCTCGTCCTTGGGTACGGTGAGGACCAGCTCCTGGTCTCCGGTCACGACCCCCACGTGTTCGAAGTAGCCGACCCCGCTGGTGAACAGCGCCAGCCGGGTGATGGGCAGGTCCGCGCTTGAAACGGGCGCTGCGGCGCCCGTCTGAGCGGCAGCGGACATGGTTACGAGCACGAACAGCGTTGCGAGTATGGCGGCTAGGGCACGCCGGTTGCGCTGGTTCATGCCAGGCATGTTACGCCACCTTGAAGCGCGTGGAGAGCGAGATTAGCGAACGATTGGCGCTTTGTAATACATCGGTAAGAGCCGATAGAACATACTTGCCCGGTCGCCGACAGGCAGGCGTAACCACCCCGAACGGTGAGAAGCGCAAGACCGTTCGCCATAGGAGCACCGGGAGCAGATGCGCAGCAGGGCAACACAACTCTTCTTGTTCGTCGGCGCCTACCTGGTGCTCTCGCTGCTCTGGTTCGAGTTCAGCGACAGGCTGCTCACGCGCGTTGTGGCGGGCGACGGCCCGCGCACGCTCATGGGCCTCTTGCAGGAGTCCGTGTTCGTACTCGTGTCGGCCGGCATCTTCTGCGGCATCGCCTGGCGCCGCCTGGTCCTCGACCGGCGTGCGGACCAGACCATACGGCGGCAGCTCAAGGCGTCCGAGGCCCGCTTCCGCTCCCTGGTGCAGAACAGCAGCGACATCATCAACGTGGTCGACAAGGACGGCAAGACCGTGTTCCAGACCGACTCTGTGAGCCGCGTTCTGGGTTGGACCACTACCGATGACGAGGGCTGGAACCGGGTCCATGAGGACGACATTCAGGACCTGCGCACCGCGCTGCGGCAGGCGCGCAGCGCTCCTGGCGAACAGGCCGCGTTCGTTTACCGCTGCCTGCACGCCGACGGTTCGTGGCGCTGGCTGGAATCGACCGCGGTCAACAGGTTCGACGACCCAGCGGTCGCGGGCCTGGTGATCCATACGCGGGACGTGACGGCCAACCGTATAGCCGAGGAGCGCCTGAGGGCCGAGACCGAGTTCACCAACCACATCATCGACAGCCTGCCGGGCCTGTTCTACGCCCTCGACCAGCAAGGGAACATCGTGCGCGCCAACCGCGCCTTCGGCTCCACGCTCGGTTACTCCGCCGAGGGCATCAGGAGCGTGCACCCTTTCGAGCTGTTCGTGGAGGAGGACCGCGCCGAGATCATGGAGGCCGTGAACAAGGTCTTCTCCGAGGGCTCGGCGCGGCTGGAGGCCTCGTTCCGCACGGCCGACGGGCGCACCGTGCCTTACTCGCTCACAGGTACGCGGCTCGAGACGCCGAGCGGACCGCTCATGGTGGGCACCGGTCTCGACATCTCCGAGCAGCTTGAAGCGCAGCGTCAGATCGAGGAGCTCAACCGCGAACTCAATCACCGGCTCGGGCACATCACCGCGCTGCGCGAGATCGACAACGCCATCGTCGGCAGCCTCGACCGCTCAGCCCTGTTAGACACGGTGCTGCGCCAGATCGGCGAGCGACTAGAGGTGGACGCCGCCAGCGTGCTGCTCTACAGCCCGGGCCTGGGCCGCCTGCGGCTGGGCGCGTCGCTGGGTCTCGGCCAGGCAGCCCGCAGGAACACCGACCTGCGCCTGGGCCAGGGGTTCGCGGGCCGCGCCGGTCAGGAGCGCCGCACGGTGACGGTCACCGGCCGTGAGGCTGTGGCGGCTGGACTGGTGTCAGCCCGGGGCCTCTCCGGCGAAGGCTTCGAGTCGTACATCGCCACGCCGCTGGTCGCCAAGGGGCAGCTGCTGGGCGTGCTCGAGGTGTTCCACCGCGAGCACACCGAACGCAGCGACGACTGGCACGACGTGCTCTCCGCCCTGGCGGCGCAGTCCGCGCTGGCGCTCGAGAACGCCAACCTGGTCGAGTCGCTGCAGCGCAGCAACACCGAGATGCTGGCGGCCTACGAGCGCACCATCGAGGGCTGGTCGCGCGCCCTGGACCTGCGTGACGAGGAGACCGAAGGGCATAGCCGCCGCGTCACGGAGCAGACCGTTAAGCTAGCCGAGCGCTTCGGGATACCCGAGGAGCAGATCGTGCACATCCGCCGCGGGGCGCTGCTGCACGACATCGGCAAGATGGGCGTTCCAGACCATGTGCTCCTGAAGCCGGGACCGCTCACGGACGAGGAGTGGGTGCTCATGAAGCAGCACCCCGACTTCGCCTACGAACTGCTGCTGCCCATCGAGTTCCTGCGCTCGGCCCTGGACATCCCGTACAGCCACCACGAGCGGTGGGACGGCTCCGGCTACCCGCGCGGCCTCAAGGAAGTGGAGATTCCGCTCAGCGCGCGCATCTTCGCGGTGGTCGACGTGTACGACGCGCTCACCTCGGACCGGCCGTACCGGCCCGCCTGGGAGCAGTCGCGGGCGCTGGCCTACCTGCAGGAGAACGCCGGCGTGCAGTTCGACCCGCAGGTGGTCGAGGAGTTCGTTGGCATGCTGGCAGAGGAGCGCGCCGTTGTCGACGCCCGCGCCCTGGAGGGCGCTCGTCAGCCGCGCCGCATGCCGGTATCACGCTGAATACGCGCTTCGCGGCGCTGACCGCCGTCCATCAGATCAGACGCGGTTACCTCATCGACCGAGCCGCCACGTCCATGCTGGCCGCCGCGCCGCGGGCCTTCTTCCACTAACTCCTTGAAGCGCTTGAGGTCGCCAGCGATGCGGCTGTTGACTACGCCCAGCATGGCGCCCACGTTCTCGATCACGCCTTCGGGCTCGTACTCGATGTGCATGTGCACGCGGGTGGTGGCGCGGTCGAGCTTGTCGAACGTCACGCGGCCCTCGTTGCGCGCGCCCGACGTGCTGGTCCAGGCGATGGCGCTGCTAGGCGCCTGCTCGGTGACGCGCGCAGTCCACTCCTCCTCGCGCCCGCCGATGGTGGCGTGCCAGCGTAGCCGGTCACCAGGCAGGCGCTCCACGCTCTGGACCCCTTCCATGAACGAAGGGAAGCTCTCGAAGTCGCTGAACAGCATGTAGGCCTCCGCCACGGGAACGTCGACATCGATGGATTTCTCGAAGCGTGCCATCTCGGTCTCCTTTCGCGGCCCGGTTGCGGCCACAACGCGCTGAGAGTAGCGGCACGCGAGATGGGAAACGTTGCAGGCGTCTGAGAAGCCTGTGGACGCCTGCCATGGCGTTCTCACGCTCAGGAGTGCCGAATCGCACCAGGCTTTTGTCGCAGTTGCGGCACCCTAGGTGAACGTGTTGACCACGGTCCATGTCCCGCACCAGTTCCCCCCGCGCGGCGGGCGGAGTCGGCACCCGTGAGCCGCCCCCTGGGCCCAGAGCCGTTCGAGCAGCTCAGGCGTCAGCGTGGCCGCATGGTGCAGGCGCTCCTCTGGCTGCTGCTGGCGGTGGTGGTCGGTGCGTTCGCCCTGAACGCCGCGCTGCTGGGCCGTGAGATCCTCACCGCCCAGGCCCTGGTTCCCAACCTGGCGTTCGCGCTGTTGCTGCTCCTGGGGCTCTGGCTCAACGGCGCCGGGCGCTTCCGTGTCGCCGTCGGGATAATCGTGGCCGTGACGCTGGTGGCCGGCGTACTGGGCGTGCTGCTGGAGGGGCTCGCCGCCGGCACCACTTCGCTGCTCATCCTCTTCCTGCCGCTGGTGCTTGCCGGCCTGCTGCTCGGTAGGGCGGCGCTGGTGGCGTGCGCGGGTCTGACCCTGGCGGCTGTAGCGCTCGCACCGCTGCTGCACGGTTCCGCGCCGCTGGCTGGCAGCGCCGATCCCAGCGCCTCTCCCTGGGTGCTGGTCCTGCAGTTCACCATCGTTTACGGCGCCGTGGCGTTCCTGCTCGACCGCTTCGGCCTCGTGTTCTATAGCGCCATGCACACAGCCTCGGCGCAGGAGGCGCTCATTCATGATCAGGCTCAGCAGCGGCAGCGTGACCACGAGGCGCTAGACGAGGGTCACAGGCTCAACGACGCCATAGTGGCCAACCTGCCCGGCGTGTTCTTCATGATGGACAAGCGGGGACAGTTCTACCGGCTCAACCGCAACATCGCCAACAACCTCGGCTACAGCTTCGAGCAGTTGCAGGGCGCCGGGTTCGACGCGCTGGTGCCTCCTGCGGAGCTGAACAGCGTGAAGGAGCGTATCCGCGAGGTCTTCGAGCACGGTTACGCCGCCGACCTGGTGACGCTCATCGCCGAAGACGGTCGGCGCATCCCGTACTACGTGCGGGGCACGCGCGTCACCCTCAAGGGTGAGGAGTTCATGGTGGGGCTCGGCATCGACCGGAGCGAGATAGACGAGGCGCAGGCTCGGGTTCGGGTCCTCGACAACGAACTCGAGGAGCGGCTCGAGCGCATTACCGCCTTGCGCGAGATCGACCGCTCGATGGCTGGCAGCCTCGACCTGAGCGAGACGCTTTCGGTTGTGCTGCAGCAGGTCATGCAGCGCCTGCAGGTCGACGCGGCCTCCATTCTCCTGTACCGCAGTGGTTCCGACACCCTGCGGTACGGCGCTAGTCGCGGCTTCAAGGGTCTGGCGCTCACCCGCACCGAGCTGCGCATGGGTCAGGGGCTGGCCGGGCAGGCGGCCCTGACGCGCGAGACCTTCACGCTCGCGGGCCGGCAGGAGTTCGCGCGCGCCTTCGCTGGTGCGTCCTCGCTGCAGGATGAGGCGTTCGAGTACTACATGGCGGTGCCGCTGGTCAGCCGCGGCTACCTGCAGGGCGTGCTTGAGCTGTTCAACTACACCGAGTTGAGTCCGAGCGACGACTGGTCGGACTTCCTGGCGGCCCTCTCGACTCAGGCCGCCATAGCCATAAGCGCAGCAAGGGCGTTCGACAACCTTGAGCGCACG
>JBAYRM010000079.1:0-8726 GCA_041676665.1 Trueperaceae bacterium | reverse complement strand
CACGCCCTCGAACGGCACCAGCTCGCCGTCAACGCGCATGTGCGGCGGGGCGCCGGCCTGTAGGTGGATGTCGGACGCCCCCTTGGCCACCATGCTGCGCAGGATGTCGGCGATCCTAACGCCGCGACCGCCCAGGCTACTTGACTCCATGGCCGCCCCCTTCGCTGACTGGCTTCATAGCGCCAGTGTATGGGCCCCGGCATGCGGCGGGTTGTGACAAACCGCGCGAGAAACGTGCGCGTGCCTTACGCGGCGCCACGCCGGTTACAGGATCTTGGAGAGGAACGAGCGGGTGCGCTCCTCCCGCGGGTTGGTGAAGAAGTGGTCGGGGTCGCCGACCTCCACGATCTGGCCGGCGTCCATGAAGATCACGCGGTCGCCCACCTCGCGGGCGAAGCCCATCTCGTGCGTGACCACCACCATGGTCTTGCCCTCCTTGGCGAGGGTGACCATGACGTCGAGCACCTCGCCGATGACCTCCGGGTCGAGCGCGCTGGTGGGCTCATCGAACAGCATGGCCTTGGGCTCCATGGTCAGCGAACGCGCGATAGCAACGCGCTGCTGCTGACCGCCCGACAGCTGGCCGGGGAACTTGTTGGCCTGCTCGGGAATGCCGACCTTCTCGAGGAAGTAGCGGGCGCGCTCCTCCGCCTTGCTCTTCTTCCACTTGCGAACCCGGGTTGGCGCCAGGGTGATGTTGTCGAGGACCGTGAGGTGCGGGAAGAGGTTGAACGACTGGAACACCATGCCGGTCTCGCGCCTGATCTGGTCGATGGCGCGCACGTCGTCGGTGAGTTCTACGCCGTCGACGATGATCTTGCCCTCCTGGTGCTCCTCCAGGCGGTTGATGCAGCGGATGAGGGTGGACTTGCCGGAGCCCGACGGGCCGATGACCACCACGACCTCGCCCTTGTTGACCGAGAGGTGGATGTCTTTCAGCACGTGGAACTCCCCGTACCACTTGTTGACACCGATCATCTCGATGACCTTCTCGCCGCCGGCGGGCGCGTCGGCCCGGACGGGACCGGTAGCCGTAGCCGCGTCAATCACTTGAGTACCTCCACTGAAAGGATAACGGGACGTAGTGGCATCAGCGCTCGCCTACTCCCAACTGCTTCTCGAGTTGCCTGCTGGCGATCGACATGCGGTACGCGAAGAAGAAGTAGATGATGGCAACGAACAGGAACACCTCGAGCTTGACGCCGCCTGTAACCAGCAGCGACTCGGGCTGCACCGACACCAGGTCGGCCACCTTGAAGAAGTCGACGAGACCCACGATGAACACCAGCGAGGTGTCTTTGAAGAGGCCGATGGCCTGCCCCACGATGGCGGGGATCACGGCCCTCAGCGCCTGCGGCAGCACGATGAGCTGGGTGGTCTGCCAACCTGAGAGGCCGAGGGCGCGCGCCGCTTCGGACTGCCCGCGCGGCACCGCCTGCAGGCCGCCACGCACGTTCTCGGCCATGTACGCCGCCGAGAAGAGCGTGATGGCCACGTACGCGCGCATGATGGCGGGAAGCGAGTTGGCGTCGACGTTGAGGATGAGCGGCAGGAGCAGCGACGCGATGAAGAGCCACATAATGAGCGGCGCGCCGCGCACGATCTCGATGAAGCCGATGCAGAAGTACTTGATGGCCGGCAGTTTGCTGTTGCGGCCGAGGGCCAGCGCTATGCCTATCGGGAAGCTCGGGACTATGCCCGTGAACAGGATGAGCGTCAGCAGGAAGCCGCCCCAGTCGCGGATGGGCACGCGGCCCAGCGCCCCGCCGGAACCGAAGCCCGCCAGCAGCAGGAAGCCCGCCACCAACCAGACGCCCCAGGCCAGCGAGAGTCCGCGCACGACCTGCGGGAAGGCCTTGGCCACACCGAAGCCTGCCAGGCCGATGAGTAGCGCCATGGGCCACAGGAAACGCACGGAGGGCCAGAAGATGACGGCCACCACGGAGACCAGGGCTACGAAGCCCATAAGCGACCAGTAGGCGTTGGCGATGATGCTGCGCGGCTTGCCGACCCCGGCCATGGCGCCCATGAGGCCGAGCATGGTGCCGGCCACGAGCAGGGGTCGCCACAGGTGCTCGGCTGGGTAGCGGTACACGGCGAACAGCTTCATGTTCTTCCAGACCTGACCCCATGAGGCCTCGACGAAGATGAAGTTGGCGAGGTTGAAGAGCGACCACGCGACGATGACGCCCGCCACGATGGTCAGAACCGTGTTGAAGGGGCCGTTGAACAGGTTCTTCTTGACCCAGTAGGCGGCGCCTGAAGTCGGGACGGGTGCGGGTCTGGCAGGGATCATGGCCATATCAACGCTCCACCAATGCCAGGCGCGCGTTCACGTTGTTGAGCACGAACGAGAAGGCGAGACTGATTGCCAGGTACGAACCTATGAGGATGAGGGCGATAGGAATGGCGGCACCGGTCTGGTTACTGATGACCTGAGCGATGACGAATAGCTCGGCGTAGCCCGCCAGCGTGGCCAGCGAGGAGTTCTTGGTGAGGTTGAGGTACTGACTGATCATCGGGGGCAGCACCACGCGCATGGCCTGCGGGAAGATGATCTTGGTGAACGTCTGGTAGCTGGAGAGGCCCACCGCGTACGCCGCCTCGCGCTGCCCCTTGGGCACGGCGAGGATGCCGCCTCTCACGATCTCGGCGATGAAGGCCGAGGTGTAGATAACGAGTGCGAGCAACAGCGCCAGGTAGTTGACCGTGAAGCGCATGCCGCCCTCGTAGTTGCTGACCGGTACGTAGGCGCGGCTGAACACCAGCGAGCCCATGGGCAGCAGTTCGCTTGTGGCTTCCAGCGTCGCCGCGGCCGTGGTGGCCGTGGCGGCCTGCCCGAAGGCGGAGAAGCGGCCCCCAGCGGCCGGAACGGCGCTCTCCTGCGCTTCGGCCTCCTCGGTAACCGGCGCAGCGAAGGCCGGCAGGCGCAGTTGCCCGTCGCGGTCGGACACGAGCACGCGTGCGAAGTCGGTGACGTCCATGATTATGCTCACGCCACCGTAGCCGCGGCCCGTGGCCGGGTCTACTTCCTCGCCTTCATCGAACTCGTCGTTGGCGTTGAGGTCGGCGTAGACCGTGCCGACCGAGGGGTAGTTGGTGAAGTGCAGCCTAAGGCCCCGTGCGGCGGCGTCGTCGGGGTCTGCGAAGTCCACCACTATCGTGCCCGCCTCGTTCTCGTTGATGAGCGGGAAGCGGAAGGTGCCGTGCACGACCTGGCGCGACTCCACCAGGTTCTGACTGGTGGTGGTCAGGCGCCCCTCGGTTATGCCTACGCGCACCGGCACGAACGCGGCCGGCCGGCTCTCGCCGTCGCTGACCATCGTGGTCGTACCGCGGCCGCTGGACGCCTGGTAGTTGAACTCGAGTCCCGCCGGCACGGTCCTGGTCATGTAGCTAAGCGCCAGCCCGGCGGCGGCTACCAGCACGAAGGAGCTGACCCAGTACGGCCAGATGGCGCCCACCTCGTCGCGCTTATCCAGCCGGCGCTTACGCCAGACGCCGGTCACGATGGCCAGTACCAGCGCGGCCACCAGCCACGGCACCCAGAAGCCGAAGCGGAACGTCGGGTAGAAGGCTGGGAACGCCAGGCCGACGTTGGATAAGAGCAGACCGCCCGGCAGCGCCACGGGGTCGCTGATGCGCGGCGGGAACGGCAGGAGGATGGCGGCGAACCAGAACACGATCTGGACCGCCAGGGGGATGTTACGAAGCAGTTCGATATATACGGTGGCGATGGTGCGGATAAGCCAGTTGGCGGAGAGCCGCATTACCCCGAACAGCACGCCTATGACGGTGGCCAGCACCACGCCGACCAGCGCCACCTTGAGCGTGTTGAGGAAGCCTATCAGCAGCGCGCGAGCGTACGTGTCGGACACCACGTAAGGGATAGGCCGCTCGGCGATAGGGATACCTGCGGGGTTGCGGAGGAACGAGAAGTCGGCAGGCAGGTTGGCGGCGGCCAGCGCGGTGACGACGTTGTTGACCAGGACGCCTATGGCGGCCACGATGGCGATTACGAACGCCAACTGCGCCAGGATGCCGATGGTCTTGACGTTGCGCCAGAACGGAATCGCGGCCTCGGCCGCGGCGCTACTGGGTGTGCGCTGGGTCATGTGCCCGGTCTCCGGATTGGGAGCTCAATGAAGATATGGTGGGGTCCTCCAGGTAACGGCGCCTGCGTTATCGGCGGTATCCGTGGCCAGGTGCGGTTGGTCCGGCTCACTCACCCACGCGCCCTGAGGCGGCGGTTTGGAGCCGCCTCAGGGCGGTGGTGTAACGGCTGTGCGGGAACTGTTTCCCTTACTACGCCAGAAGGGTCGGGGCTGGCCGAACGTTCAGCCAGCCCCGCTTCCTCAGGTCAGTTGAAGGGGAACCCGTAGATGAGGCCGCCCTCGTAGTACTGGGCGTTGAGGCCGCGCTCCAGGTTGAACACGGAGCCCGAGCCCAGGTTGCGCTCGAAGATCTCGCCGAAGTTACCAACCGCCTTGATGGCGTTGTAGAAGGCGTCGGCCGGCAGGCCCAGGCCTTCGACGTAGGACTCTGCACCGGGGGCGCCGAGGAGGCGTCGTACCTGCGGGTCGACCGCGCCCACGAGCATCTCGTCGACGTTGGCCTGGGTCACGCCGAACTCTTCGGCGTTGAAGAGGGCGTAGACGGTCCAGTCGACGATGTCCTTCCAGACGTCGTCGCCGTGCAGGACGGCGGGCCCGAGGGGCTCCTTGGAGATGACGATGGGCAGGATCTTGTGGTCATCGGGTACGCGCAGGGTCTGCTGGTACGAGACCAGGCCCGACACGTCGGTGGTCCAGCCGTCGCACTGCCCGTCGTCGTAGGCGGGTACGAGCACCGGGGCGGTCTCGAAGATCACCGGGGTGAACTGCACGCCGAGGCCGGCGAGCGTGGTGCCCAGGTTGGTCTCGGTGGTGGTGCCGGACTGCACGCAGATGGAGCGGCCCTCGAAGTCCTGCAGCGAGTTGATGCCGGAGTCGCGGCGCACCATGAAGCCCTGGCCGTCGTAGTAGGTGGTGGGGCCGAAGTTGGCACCCCAGTCGGTCTCGCGGCTGCTGGTGCGAGTGGTGTTACGGATGAGGACGTCGATCTCGCCGGACTGCAGGGCGGTCGGGCGCTCGCCGGCCGTTAGGGTGCGGTACACGACCGCGTTGGCGTCCCCGAACACGGCGGCCGCGATGGCCTTGCAGAGGTCAACGTCGAAGCCTACGAAGTTACCGGCAGAGTCTACGCTGCCGAAGCCGGATAGGGTGGCGTTAACACCGCAGCGCAGTTCACCGCGCGCCTTGATTTCGTTGAAGCGGCTCTGGGCTAGCACCATGCTAGCGGCCACCAGCAACGACAGTACAGCGAGAATACGGACGTATCGACTCATGGGTCCACCTTCCTGTGGTCAAGCGGCTTAGATTTTGAACCCTCTCGAGTTGGAGGTTGAAAGGGGTCTACGCGACTTTATCCGGACTGGGGCCCCTGTGTCAAAAGGCGATACGGACGCGCTTTACACACGCCGCTCCAGGTGCCTTAGGCGGCGCGCCGCAACAGGTGTTGCCCAAGCAGCAGGGGCGCCCGAACCTGTCGGGCGCCCCTGCGGACGTACTAGAAAACCGAGCCCTAGGTCAGCTGGTAGCCACCGGCTCATCGTCGCGCTTCTCGAGCTTGGCCTTGATGCGCTTGAGCGTGGTCACCTCTTCCAGCGCGCGCTGCTCGAGCACGCTCTGGATGTGGCGGATCTCGTAGTTGATGCCGGGGATCACGAGCTGCTCCAGCGCGTTCACGCGCCGGTTGGTCTTCTTGATCTCCTCGCCGATCTTCCGGAGCCGCGTCTCGGTGGCGGCCACCTTAACGATGGCTTCCACCATCTTGCGGAACTCCTGCGCGGCCTCCAGGGTGGAGGCGCCGGCGCCCACGGGCGAGAACGGCAGGCGGTGATCGAACTCGGGCGGCTGCACCTGCGGCACCTTGACGCCGAAGATGTTCTCCATCTTCAGCTCGACGTCCAGGGTGCTCTGCTGCGCCAGCGCCAGGCTGCTCACGGCAGCCGGGCCGTCCCAGGCGTTGGCGAGGAAGAGGGCGAAGTACGCCTCACGGCTGGCGGAGGTGAGCTCACGCCGCGCTTCCAGGGAGGTCTTCACGAGCGCGAAGAACTCGCCCACCAGCGCGTCGCGCTTGCGTTTGAGCAGGTCGGCTCCCCTGACCGCTAGCTTCGCCTGATCGCGGCGCTGCAGGAGGTTCGAACGGGTTGGGGCGACGTTCTCAGCCATGCTCTACCCTCCTCTCTCAGATCCGGTCGCCGCGGCCGGCGCCCCAAAGCTCTTCCATCTTGGCGCCGTAGTACTTGTCGATCTGATCGTTCGACAGGCGCGTGAGCTCGGACTGCGGCAGCACCGACAGGGCCGTCCAGGCGATGGTGAGGGAATCCTCGATGGAGCGGTTCTCGCTCCCCTGGTTGATGAACAGGCGCTCGAACTCGTCGGCGAACTTGAGGTACAGCTTGTCGTTCTCCGACAGGGCGTCCTCACCCGTGATGGCCACCAGGCGCCTCAGGTCGAGACCGTTGGCGTACGCGGCCTGCAGCTGGTCGGCGACGTTCTTGTGGTCCTTACGGGTCTTGCCCTCGCCGATACCGTTGTTCATGAGGCGCGAGAGCGACGGGCCCGGGTTGATGGGCGGGTAGATGCCCTTGTTGTGCAGCGCACGTGCCAGGTAGACCTGACCCTCGGTGATGTACCCGGTGAGGTCGGGGATGGGGTGCGTGACGTCGTCGTCGGGCATAGACAGGATAGGCAGCTGCGTAACCGAGCCCGGCAGGCCCTCCACCACACCGGCGCGCTCGTAGATGCTCGCCAGGTCGGTGTACATGTAACCCGGGTAGCCGCGGCGGCCCGGGATCTCTTCACGCGCGCCGCCGATCTCGCGCAGCGCCTCGCAGTAGTTGGTCATGTCGGTGAGGATGACCAGCACGTGGTAACCGTGCTCGAACGCCAGGTACTCGGCGGCCGTAAGGGCCATCTTCGGGGTGAGCAGCCGCTCGACCGCGGGGTCGTCGGCCTTGTTGAGGAACAGCACCGAGCGAGCCAGCGCGCCGGTGCGCTCGAACTCCTGCGTGAAGAAGGTCAGCTCGCGCTGGGTCACACCCATGGCCGCGAACACCACGGCGAACTCGGTGTCCTCACCGATGACCGTGGCCTGGCGGGCGATCTGGGCGGCCAGCTCGTTAGCGGGCAGGCCGGAGCCGGAGAAGATCGGCAGCTTCTGGCCACGCACGAGGCTGATGAGGGTGTCGATGGTGCTGACACCGGTCTGGATGAACTCCTCGGGCTTGCGGCGCGCCACCGGGTTGATGGGCGCCCCGCCGATGGGGAGGCGCTTGTCGGCCACCACGGCGGGCAGTCCGTCGATGGGGTTGCCGGCGCCGTTGAAGCGGCGGCCGATCATCTCGCGCGAGACGCCCAGTCGGGCAACGTCCTCCACGAGGTTGACGGTGGTGGAAGAGAGGTCGATGCCTGAGGTCTCCTCGAAGACCTGCAGGATGGTGTACTCCTTCGACACTTCGATGACCTGGCCACCGCGCATGCGGCCCTGACCGTCCTTGATGTTGACGATGGCGTTGTAGCTCAGGTCGGGGGCGTTCTGCAGGAAGAGCAGCGGGCCAGACACGTAGCTGACTTCGCTGTACTCCTTCTTAAGTAGGTTGCTCATGTATCAAACGCTCCTCAGGCGGCCACTACGAAGCCCTGTTCGAGCTCGCCCATAACGCCTTCGCGGTACTGGGGGAACTCGTCTTCGGCTACGTAGCGTGCGCGGTTGATCTTCTCGATGACCGGGCTCTTCAGGATCTCGTCCACGGTGGCGCCAGCGTCGAGAGCGGACTTCGCCTGTTCGTAGAAGCGCAGCATCATGGTGAGGAGGCCGTAGGCCTTCGGCATGGAGGAGCTGGCGTCCACAGGATCGAAGCCGTTCTGCTGCAGGAAGTCCTGGCGCAGGATGCGACCGATCTCGATGATCAGGCGCTCCTGGTCCTGCAGGGCGTCGGGGCCCACGAGCTGCACCACTTCCTGCAGGTCGCTCTCCTGCTGCAGCAGGCCGATCGCGCGGTCGCGCATCTCGGGGTAATCCTCCGCCACGTTCTCGCGGTACCACTGGTCGAGGATGGGCGTGAAGAGCGAGTAGGAGCGGTTCCAGTTGATGGCCGGGAAGTGACGGCGGCGGGCCAGCGAGGCGTCGAGCGCCCAGAAGCAGCCGGTGATGCGCAGGGTCGCCTGGGTGACGGGCTCGGAGAAGTCGCCGCCGGCCGGGCTGACTGCGCCGATGATGCTGACTGCGCCCTCTTCACCCGCGAGGGTGGTCACGCGGCCGCCGCGCTCGTAGAACGCCGCGAGGCGCGAGCTGAGGTAGGGCGGGTAGCCTTCTTCAGCGGGCATCTCCTCCAGGCGCGAGGAGATCTCGCGCAGGGCTTCCGCCCAGCGGCTGGTGGAGTCGGCCATGATCGACACGGAGTAACCCATGTCGCGGAAGTACTCGCCGAGCGTGATGCCCGTGTAGATGGAGGCTTCACGCGCCGCCACCGGCATGTTGGAGGTGTTGGCGATGAGTACGGTGCGGTGCATGAGCGGGTTGCCGGTCTTGGGGTCCTCGAGTTCGGGGAACTCGACCAGCACGTCGGTCATCTCGTTACCGCGCTCGCCGCAGCCCACGTACACCACGATGTCGGCGTT
>JBAYRM010000078.1:0-8857 GCA_041676665.1 Trueperaceae bacterium | reverse complement strand
CCCGACGGTTACCTCTACTGGGCGGTTGGCGACGGCGCCGTCGGCAGTCGGGCGCAGTCCCGCGCCAGCTGGCGCGGCAAGGTCCACCGGCTAGACGTGTCCACCGCGCCCGGTTACGAGGTGCCCGCCGACAACCCGTTAGTGGGCGAACCGGGCGTGCGGGAGGAGATATGGGCAATGGGCCTACGCAACCCGTGGCGCTTCTCGTTCGACGCCACCACGGGCGCCATGTACCTGGCCGACGTAGGCGAGGACGCGTTCGAAGAAGTGAACGTGGTGCCCGCGGGCCAGGGCGGCGCTAACTTCGGCTGGCCCGTGATGGAAGGGCCCGAATGCTTCGGGAGCACCAGCTGCGATCAGGAAGGGCTAACGCTGCCTACCTTCAGCTACCCGCACCCCAGCGGTGAGGGCGGCGCGTCGGTCACCGGCGGTTACGTGTACCGCGGACCGGCCGCGCCCGACCTGGTGGGCCGTTACGTGTTCGCTGACTTCATCATGAACTCGCTCAGCACCGCCGCCCCGGGCAACGGGTGGCAGATAGAGCCTCTGCTATACGACCAGCTGCGCACCGCCAGCTTCGGGGTAGGAGCCGACGATCGCCTGTACGTGACCGACTTCGTGAACGGCCGCGTGCTGGAGGTAACTCAGGAGGAGCAGTAAGCAGCTACTCGACTGCGAACTTGACCTTGTACGCGTCCATGGCCTGCTCGATGAGCCTGTGGGTGTCGTCCATGCCGTGCCAGTCCTCGACGATGGTCTTCTTGCCCTCCAGCTCCTTATAGATCCGGAAGAAGTGCTCGATCTCGCGCAAGCGGTGACGAGAAATCGAGTCGAGGTGGCGGTTGCCGTCGTAGCGCGGGTCGTCTACCGGCACGGCCAGGATCTTCTGGTCGCGCCCCTTCTCGTCGCTCATCTCGAGGAACCCGAGCGGCCTGGCGCGCACCACCGAGCCCGTGAACGTTGGGCGGTTCATGAGCACCAGGATGTCGAGCGGGTCGTCGTCTTCGGCGTACGTGCTGGGCACGAAGCCGTACTCGCCCGGGTAATGCATGGGGCTGTAAAGCACCCGGTCGAGCCGGAACACGCCCAGCTCGTGGTCGTACTCGTACTTGTTAGAGCTGCCGCCCGGCACCTCGATGATGGCGTTCACGAGTTCTGGTGCCCGGTCGCCTGCCGGTAGGTGGTAGAGGTTTGTACTGCTTATCACGCGCTTGCCCTTCCTGCACGCCAGCCGTTAATGAGGGCGCGCGCAACGACTTCTTGTACGCCGACCGATAGCGCCGCCAGCGGCGCCGCGGGGCCCGTGCCGGTGGACACTACGAACGCGCTGTCGCCATCGAACACCGTGTGCGACGGCCTGGTAACGCGCGCGATGCCTATGTGGGCGCTCTGGCTCAACGCCTGTGCCTCCGCCTTGCTGATACGCGCGTCGGTGGCTACGACCACCAGGGTGGTGTTGGCGCCAGGCATAGCCGCGAAACCGTCGGCAGCGGCCAGGCCCAGCGTGCCGGGCACGCCCGCCAGCAACTGACCCGTGTCGGGGTCTACCAGGTTGCCCACGGCGTTGCTGACCGCCAGGGCGCCTACCAGCGCGCCAGCCACCGTTTCGAAGTGGCTGCCGACGCCGCTGGCGACCGCCAGTTCGGGGCCGCGCAGCTTACCCACGGTGGCGCCCGTACCGGCACCAACGCGGCCCTGAACCACAGGAGCGGCCGTGGCCGCCGAGGCGGCGGCGTAACCGTTGTCGGCGGTGGGCCTCACCGTGGCAGAGCCGACCGCCAGGTCGAACAGCACGGCTGTGGGAACGATGGGTACTCGCGCCACGCCCACGTCGATGCCGCGACCGCGCTCCTCGAGCCAGCGCACCACGCCGTCGGCCGCAGCCAGCCCGAAGGCACTCCCGCCCGTGAGTAGCACGGCGTGCACGCACTGGTTGGTCTTCTCGGGCGACAGCAGCGCGCTCTCGCGCGAGCCTGGCGCCGAGCCAAGCACCGTGCCTGAAGCCACACAGCCGCCCTCGGGCAGCATGACGACGGTGCACCCCGTTCGCGCTTCGAGGTCGGTGTGGTGACCGACCTCGATTCCTGGGATGGCTGTGATCGTGACGTTCAGGGGGTCAGCCGCCACCACCTGCTCCTTGCAGGTACTGACCCACGTCGCCCGGGTCGACCTCGATGATCTGGATGCGGTCGGCGGGCGTGTCGACCGTGGCCCTGAGGCCGGTGGCGGTGTCGATGGGCAGGCTCAGCAGCACGCTCTGACCCAGCGCCTGCTCCGAGAGGTCATCGCTCTGGAGGAAGGCGGCTCTGACCCCGCCAGGGTTAAGCGCGCCCGTCTTCAGGTCTATCTGGTGGAAGGCTATGCCTTCGGGCACAGGGAACTGCGCGGCGCCAGAGCGCCCCTGCAGGGCGTTGGTCACGAAGTCGTTCCACACGTAGATAGGCTGGCGCGACGAGGTAACGGTCTCTGTGCTGCCGTCGGAGTTGGTCATGCGGCTGGGCATGCCGCGGCTGCTGTCGTAGCCGATCCACACGGACGACACCAGGCCGGGGGTCAGGCCCACGTACCAGAGGTCGACCTCGTTGTTGGTGGTACCCGTCTTGCCGGCCACCCAGCGGCCGGGTACGGAAGCGCGGTTGGAGAGGCCGTAGGCGGGATCGCGGTCCACCACGTTGCCGTGCAGCATGTCGAGCATGATGTAGGCCGTCTGCTCGCTCCACACCCGCGCCGAGTTGGGGTTGGCCTCGAACAGCACATTGCCGTCGGCGTCCTCCACCCGCTGGATGAAGTACGGCTCGGTGTAGATGCCGCCGTTGGCGAACGCGGCCATGGCGGCGGTGTGCTGCAGCGGGGTCACCTCGTAAGATCCGAGAGCCATGGCGTAGTACGGCATGACGTCGTAGCCCAGCTGGCGCGCCTTCTCGGCCACCGCTTCGGGCGTGGCCGCCTCCAGCGCCTTGACCGCGGGGATGTTGCGACTGGTGTTGAGGTTGGCGCGCACCGTCAGGTAGCCGTGGTACTGGTTGTCGTGGTTCTCGGGCCTGTAAGGCGGCTGGCCCGGCACCACGAACGAGGCCGGTGCGTCTACCAGGATGGTGGACTGGTTGAAGCCGCCCTGCTCGATTGCGGTGGCGTAAACGATGGGCTTGAACGAGCTACCGGGCTGCCGGTACGCCTGCGTGGCGCGGTTGAAGTCCTCGGGCGCAACGCCCTCCTCGAGCTTCTGGCCCGCCATGGCCAGCACGGCGCCGGTGGCGGGGTCCACCCCCACGATGGCCAGCTGCGCACCCTCAGGGACGTCGGCGTTGAGGCTGGCCTGGTTGGCGGCCAGCTGGGCCTGCACGTCGATGGTGGTGGTCACCTTCAGGCCGCCGCGGCCGAAGACCACGCTGTCGCCGTAGCGGTCCAGCAACCAGTCGCGCACCGCCAGCACTACCGCGCGCGACAGGTCCGAGCTGACGCTCGACTGAACCAGCACGTCGGCGCTCGTGCGCACGGCGCTGACCACGTTGCCGGCACCGTCGTACTCAACCTCCCAGCCCAGCGGCGCCAGCGGATAGAGCCACGCGCGGTCCGCCATGTCCTGGCTGATCATGTTCAGCCGCACCATGCGGTCCAGCACCTCGCGCATGCTCACGCGACTGACCTCGAACTCGTTGTGGCGCGCGTTCGGCGCCGGGATGATGCGCGCCAGGTACAGGCCCTCGGCCAGGTTGAGCTCTATGGGGTCCTTACCGAAGTAGGTCTGAGCGGCGGCGCCGATGCCGTACACGTTGCCGCCCCAGAACACCACGTTGATGTAGTGCTGCAGGATCTCGCTCTTGGTCAGGCGCCGCTCGACCTCCAGAGCCAACATGGCCTCTTTGGCCTTGCGCTCCAGCGAGCGCTCGGACCTGATGTCTTGCAGCAGCACGTTCTTGATGACCTGAGTGGTGATGGTCGAACCGCCGCGACCGGCGTCGCCGAGGAACTCCTCGTAGGCAGCGCGCAGGATGCCCAGGGCGTCTACCCCGTAATGGCTGAAGAAGTCGTCATCCTCGTACGCCACGATGGCCAGCAGCGCAGCGGGCGAGACCTGGTCGAGGGTGACGGGGATGCGGTTGGTGGACTCGCGGTCCTCGCCCATGGCCGGTACCAGCACGCCGATGCGGGTGGTGCCGTCGCTGGCGAACAGCTGCGAGGTGGTGCTGAACTTGAGGGCGTCGAGCGACTCCAGCGACGGCAGCTCCTGCGCCCATTTGAGAGCGGAGGCCGCCAGCAGCGACCCAACAGAGAGGACGCCGGCCAGCACCGCGATAAAGAGGCCCTGAACGATCTTCACGTGCACAATGCTACCAGCCTGGGAGTAGAACAGCGTGAGCCAGAATGCGACTTAAGCGTTGGTGAACGCGAGGTACTCGTGCAGCTTGCCTAGCGCCGCGCCGCTGTCGAGAGCCCCGCGCGCGCGCTGCACCCCGCCAGCCAGGTCGTCCGCCAGACCGGCCAGGTACAGAGCCGCGCCGGCGTTGAACAGCACCAGGTCGCGTTTCGCCTCTCCCCCGCTGCCCACGAGGCTGCCCTCCAGCACCAGGCGCAGCTGCTCGGCGTTATGCGCCGGACCGCCGCCCAGCACGTCGCCGATGGGGTAAGTGCGCAGGCCCACGTCCTCAGGCCGCACCTCGTAGGTGTGCGTGCTGCCGTCCTCCCGCAGCTCGGTCACGCGGCTCGGTCCGCTGACGCCGAAGTCGTCTAAGCCGGCGCCGTGCACCACCAGGGCGCGCTTGAGGCCTAGGCCGCGCAGCACCTCCGCCAGCGGTTGGGTCAGTTCCGGCGCGTACACGCCCATGAGCTGGCGGTCGGCGCCGGCGGGGTTGGTGAGCGGCCCCAGGTTGTTGAAGATGGTGCGCGCCTGCAGGTCGGCCCTGATAGGTGCCACGAACTTCATGGCGGGGTGGAACGCCTTAGCGAAGATGAACGCCAGCCCCACCTGGTTCACCGCCTGCGCCAGCCGTTCGGGCCCAAGGTCCAGGCGCACGCCCAGCGCCTCCAGCACGTCGGCTGAGCCAGACTTGCGGGTCACTCCCACGTTGCCGTGCTTCGCCAGGCGGGCGCCACCGGCGGCTGCCACGAACATGGCGGTGGTGCTTACGTTGATGGTGTCGATGCCGGTGCCGCCGGTGCCGCAGGTGTCGACCAGCGGTCCCGCCGTGCCCACGTCGATCTTCACAGCGCGGTCGCGCATGGCCTCCGCGAAGCCCGTTATCTCGTCCACCGTCTCGCCGCGCATGCGCAGGGCGGCCAGTAGCGCCGCGGCCTGCACCTGCGAGAGCTCGCCGTCCATGAGGCGGCCCAGCACGTTGCGGGCGGTGGCGCGGTCCAGCGTGGCGCCGCCGAAGATGTCGTTGAGCAGTCGACCGATCAAGAGTTCGGGCATGGTCAGGCTTCCTGTCCCCTAATGTGCTTGAGCTCCGCGCGGGCGCCTTCAGCGTACGCCCGCTCCCACAGGTAGCGGTCCGCACCCATGAACGGCGCCGCCCACGGTCCGAACAGTACCCGTTTGAGAGCCAGGCTGGTCGGGTGCACGCCCAGCGCCCACGCCACCTGCGGCGCCTCGTGCTTGCGCCACACCTTCACGTGCGCCGCGCCGGCCGAGCGCGCCTTGCTCTCCAGGTTCTCAAGGTACTGCTCGTCCCAGTGCTCCACCGTGGCGCCCTTTAAGAGCCTGAAGCGGGCACCGAGTTGCTTGAGGCGCCAGCCCAGCTCGGGGTCCTCGCCGCCGTACGACGAGAACGCCGTGTCGTAACCGCCGGCCTCGTGGAACAGCTCGGCGCGCAGGCTGGTCGAGCAGCCGCTCATGTTCCACCAGCCGTGCACGCTCCTAAGCCGGGCGCCCACCTCGAGGTGCGGCGGCAGCGTCTGCTGGCTCAGGCCCACGAAGCCGGGTCGCTGATGCAGGCGACGGTTGTCCTCCACCCAGCCGGGCCCGGCAATAGCGTCGTCGTCGGAGAACAGCAGGATCGGCGCGCGCGCCCTGGAGGCGCCGATGTTGCGCGCGGTGGCGGCGTGCAGGCCCGGCCCAGTGGTCCAGCTGAAGCGGTACGGCGGGCGGTAACTGCCGAGGAACTTCTCCGTGTCGTCGGTGCAGGCGTCGGCCACCACGATGACCTCGAAGTCGACCTGCTCGAGCTCCAGCGCCTTGAGCTTGCGCTCCAGCAGCACGCGCCGGTTGCGGGTGGGAACGATGACGCTGACCACGGGTTCGGTCGAAGCGTCGACCGGGAACATGGGGCGCTCTGCACGCTCAAGCACGGCTGCTATGACCCTCCCTCAGGCCCCGACTGTAAGCCCCTTCCAGCACCAGGCGGAACTGCTGGTCGCTCAGGTCGGCCCCGCCCTCACGCATGAGCCTAAGGCCGCGGGCCTCCAGGCGCGCCAGCTGGCGCCAGGCGCGGCTCACGCGGTTGGTGCCGGTCCAGCGCCTGACGGTAGCGCCCGGGTGCAGGCGGCTGAACGTCCAGGCCGAGCGCCCCATGGCCACGTACTTCTCGTAGCTGCTCTTAAGCGCCACCGGATCGTGATGCTGAACGTACGCTCCCCTGAGAAAACGCGCCCTCACGCCCGCAAGGTACAGCCGGTAACCCAGCTCGTGCTCCTCCCAGCCGTAGCCGCGGAAGGACTCGTTGAAGCGCTGACCGCCCAGCAGGGTGCGCGGTAGCGACAGGGTGGCGAACCAGAAGCCGCCGTAACCGAGGTCCCTGCCGCTGGCCAGCTTGGCGGTGCCGGCGTGCAGGCGCCTGCGCCAGTACGCCTGGAACGGCGTTACGGCGCACTCGTCGGGTACCTGGAGGTGGCTCACCCAGGCGCCCGGCCGCTCGGCCTGGGCGCTCAGGTGGCGCGTCAGCAGGTCCGGCGAGTCGGGCACCATGTCGTCGTCGGAGAACAGCAGCAGCTCGCCGCGGGCGGCCGCGATGGCCGCGTTACGCGCCGCGGCGCGCCCACGGTTGGGTTGGTGCACGACCTTGAGCAGCGCCGGGTACTCGGCCTCCAGCTCGGCCAGCACGGCGCCGGTGTCGTCGGGCGAGCCGTCGTTGACCACCACCAGCTGGTAGTCGGTTGCTTCGCCGGGTGCCAGCGCCGCCCAGGCGGCCACCAGGCGCGGCAACAGCTGCGCCCTGCCGTAGGTAGGGATAAGGACGCTCAGCGAGCTTGCGAAGGTCGGCGCCACGCTATAGGGGTCTAGCTGACCTGCTGCTCCATCTCCTTCGGGATGAACATGCCGATCGCGTGGAAGCCGGCGTCTACGTACACGGTCTCGCCCGTGATACCGCCGCCCAGTTGGCCCGCCAGCAGCGAAAGCCCGAGCCCGCCGACCTCGTCCTGGGTGATGTTGCGCTTGAGCATGGACCAGTCACCAGCGACCGAGTAGAGGTCGCCGAAGCCGCTGATGGAGCGCGCGGCGATGGTGCGCAGGGCGCCGGCGCTGATGGCGTTGACGCGGATGCCTTTGGGGCCCAGGTCGTACGCCAGGTACCTGACGCTGGCCTCCAGCGCGGCCTTGGCCACGCCCATCATGTTGTAGTGCGGCACCACGCGCTCGGCGGCCAGGTACGACAGCGTCACGATGCTGCCGCCATCTTTCATGAGCGGGGCGGCGCGCTGCGTGGTGGCCACCAGCGAGTAGGCCGAGACGTCCATGGCGGTCGCCCAGTCGGCGCGGCTGGTCTGCACGAACGGGCGCTCGAAGGTGGTGGCGGGCGCGAACGCGATGGAGTGCACTAGGTAGTCAAGCTGACCGAACTCGGCGCCCACGCGGCCAAACAGCGCGTCGAGGCTGTCGTCGTTGGTCACGTCGGCTTCCAGCAGCAGTGGGTCGTTCAGGTCGGCGGTGAGCTTCTCGAGTGGTTCTCTCAGCCGCTCGCCCTGGTAGCTGAACGCCAGGCGCGCGCCGGCCTGCGCCAGCGGCTGCGCGATGGCCCACGCCAGCGAGCGCTGGTTGGCCACGCCCATCACCAGTCCGGTCTTGCCTGTGAGGTCGATCGTGTACATGGACGCTCCTTAGATGCTGGTAGGTGCCGAGGCGCCTGTTCTAGGTTCTAGGCGTGGCGTCCCGGCCGGCGCGCCAGTCTACCGCAACCTTCATGAAGTTGGAGAGCAGCTCGTGCCCGGCTTCGGTCAGCACGCTCTCGGGGTGGAACTGCACGCCCCAGACCGGGCGGTTGACATGCTTCAGCCCCATCAGAACCCGGACCTCACTGCCGTCCGGCAGCACGTCAGTGGTCCAACCAATTGGCTCGAGCTCGGCCGGCAGGTCCTCCACCACCAGCGAGTGGTACCGAGTGGCCGTGAGCGGGTTGGGCAGCCCAGCGAACGGTCCACTGCCGTCGTGCTGCACCGCGGAGGTCTTGCCGTGCACCAGCCGCGCGGCCCGCACAACTCTGGCGCCGAACGCCTCGCCGATCGCCTGGTGGCCCAGGCACACGCCCAGCAGCGGCACGCTCTGCGAGTACTCCCTTATGACCGCCACCGAGTTGCCTGCCTGCGCTGGCGTGCACGGGCCCGGCGAAACCACGATGGCGTCCGGATCCAGCTCGGCAACGTCGCTCAACTCGAATGCGTCGTTGCGCCACACGGTCACCTCCGCCCCCAGCTCCGCCAGATACTGCACCAGGTTGTAGGTAAACGAGTCGTAATTGTCTATCACCAGCAGCCGCGGCGCGCTCGCCACGGTGTCCGCCGCAGCGCCCTCCATCAGCCCAGCCCCTCGGTGGCGAGCTCGACCGCGCGCCGCAGCGCGGCCAGCTTGTTCATGCACTCCTGCCATTCGGAAGCCGGGTCGGAATCGGCCACCACCCCCGCGCCGGCCTGCAGGTGCACCTGG
>JBAYRM010000077.1:0-8941 GCA_041676665.1 Trueperaceae bacterium | reverse complement strand
TCACGCTTCAGTGAGGGTAGGCGTCGACCGCGCGGCCTTCCACCGCGTCAAGCACGTGCATCAAGCGGCCAGCCATGCGCTCGTCGTCGGCCTCGTCTGCGCTTAGGCCCGCCTCGAGCCTGGTGAGGTAGGGCTGGTACAGGGTCATGTCGAACGGCGCGCGCGGCGCCTGAACCTCGTCCCGCAAGCGGTCGGCCAGCCCGAAGTAGCGCGCGCCAGACCGTAGGTCGCCCAGTTCTATCGCCACGCAACCCTGCGCCTCGAAGCAGTACGCCAGGTACCAGCGGTTCCTCAACTCCAGCGAGTACTGGAAACCGTCGTCGAGCAGCCGCAGCGCCCCGCGCGCGTCGCCAGCCGCCAGGGTGGTGACCGCCAGGTCGTGAAGTATTAGCACCAGGCCGCTCTTGTCGCCGTTAGCGTTGAACAGAGCCACGCTCTCCTGCAGCTTCTCGATCGCTTCGACCGCTCGGCCGGTGACCGCGTCGTAGCGCCACAGGTAATGCAGCACGTGCGCCTGACCCCACCAGTCGTTCTCGGCCCTGAAGATGGTCAGCGCCTGCCCCAGCTCGCGCTCCACCGCGGGCAGGTCCTGTCTGTACAGCGAAATCAGGCCGGCGCCCAACAGGCCGGCGCCCTCTGCGAAGCGGTCGCCAAGCTGCCGGGCGATGTCGATGCACTGCTGGATCCACGGCCCCGCCGCGTCCAGATCCGACTGCGCTATGGCCATGGCGCCCGCCACGAAGTAGGCCCTGATCTGCTGCGCGGGCTTCAGCTGGTGCGCGTGCCGCAGCGCGCCCTCCATCCAGTTGCGGCCCTCGGCATGCTGACCGCGGATCCACCAGTAGCGCCACAGGTTCCAGCCCATCTCAACCACGGCGCTCAACTCGCCGTGCGACAGGGCGCGCCGGAAGGCAGCTCGAATGTTCGCCTGGTCGCGCTCTACCAGGTCGAGCCAGGTGGCCTGGTCGTGCCCCAGGAGCCCCACGTCCGCGAGCCCCGTAAAGGCCACGAAATAGTCACGGTGCGCACAGGCCACCACGGTCGGCGACTCGAACTCGGCCAGCTTCTCTCGGGCGTACTCGCGGATGGTTTCCAGCTGCACGAAGCGCGACGCCTCACCCTCCCAGCGGTGACGCAGGAGGCTGTTGTCGGCCAGGGAGAACAGCGTCTCCTGCACGTCTATGCCTGGCTCCGCCGCCACGGCCTCGGCAGCGGCCAGGGTGAAGCCACCGACGAACATGCTCAGGCGGGCGAACACCCGCTGCTCCTGCTTGGAGAGCAGCGCGAAGCTCCAGTCGAAGGTGGCGCGCAGCGTGCGCTGCCGGTCCGGCAGGTCACGAGGACCGCCGGTCAGTACGTCGAGGCGCCTGTCGAGGCGCTTGAGGAGCGCGGCCGGCCCGAGGTACTTGACCCTGGCGGCGGCCAGCTCGATCGCGAGCGGCACGCCCTCTAGCCTGTGACAGATCTGGCTGATGGCCTGACGGTTCTGCTCGGTCAGCTCGAAGTCGGCCGCAACCGCGCGGGCGCGCATGACGAACAGGCGCACTGCGTCGTTGGCCGCCAGCTCTGTTAACGACGCCCTGCCCCGCACGGAGGGTAGCGGCAGGGGCTGCACCTGGTACTCGTACTCAGAAGTTATCCGCAGGACAGCGCGGCTGGTGACCAGAACCTCCAGTCCCGGCGCAGCGGCCAGCAGGTCGGCCACGTAGGTGGCGGCGGGCAGGATCTGCTCGAAGTTGTCGAGCACGAGGAGCACCTGCTTGTCGTGTAGGAAGGCCCTTACCGCCTCCATCGGCGGCACGCCCGCGGGTACGGCCAGGCCGAGCTCGCGTACCAGGGCGGTGGGCATGAAGGCCGGTTCGCGCACCGGCGCGAGCTGTATGAAGTAGACCCCGTGCTCGAACTCACGCTTCAGGCGGCCAGCGACCGCGAGCGCTAAGCGGCTCTTGCCGATGCCGCCTGGTCCCATGAGCGTGACCAGCCTGACCTCCTGCCGCAACAGCAGGTCGATGACCTCGTTCAGTTCGCGTTCGCGCCCAACCAACGGTGTAGGCGGAACCGGCAGCTCGTGCAGGGTGCGCGCGCGTTCGGCCTCTGTGGTGTGCTCGAATCGCTCGCTCAGCATGGTCGCCAGGTCGTTGGTCACCAGTTCACGCAGCTCATCGGGCGTGGTGAACGTCTTGTACGACGCCTGGTCGTCGTCGCGGATCCTGTCTAGCAGGTCGTCCAGGCGCCCTTCTCTGTCGGGAGCTGGCCCCTTGATATAGATCAGCTTCGGCATACCACCGCTCAGCAGGAACTCGTCCTCCAGCCCGGAAACGTTCATGCCCGGAGCCAGCCAGCCGTACTTCTGCCAGTAGATGCCAACGAAGATGTGACTCTGCTCAAGGTAGGCGCGGTAAAGCTCTCGCGGCGGGTGAGGTCTGGCACCCAGCTCGAACATCACGGGTGCCAGCCGCAGGCCGCCCACGGCCTGCCTGACCGCGGTGCGCTCCTCGGCCAGCTCTGTGAGGGTCGAACTAACGAAGACACGCAGTCGTTGGTCGGGTGTACGGATGGTGACGCCGGAGCGCGAAGTCCGGCCCGCGCCCGCTTCGGCGCCCTGCACCACGTTGCCCATCACACCTTCGGTCTCGGCCATCTTCACCCCTTAGGGCTCTCGTCAGCTGGAAGGCATGCAAGTTGTGAGGTAGTCAGGAGGTAGACGTTGCTGCGGAGTGATTCTATCAGCGGCGGGTTCGCGCCCGCCGTCACACGTCTCATGGCGCCATAACTCCCGCGCCCACGCCCGTAGCTCGCATCTTTGCCACAATGATGGTGTGGGAGAGCTAGCCGCACAGAGGAACGAGGTCGGCACCGTGGTGGCAGTGCGTGGCAGTGTAGTCGACGTGAGGTTCACGGACAGCTTGCCAGACCTGCACACGATGCTCGGGGCTGGGCCTGCCGGCACGGTCCGCATGGAGGTCGTCGAGCAGGTGGACCACAGCACGGTTCGCTGCCTGGCCTTCACGTCGACCAGCGGCCTGGCGCGCGGCGATGAGGCAGCCAGTAGCGGGGAGCCGCTGCTCGTGCCAGTGGGACCCGAGGTTAAAGGCCGCGTGTTCGACGTTTTCGGCGAGACCATCGACGACGGCGCTCTGCTCGACGAGCCTAGGCGGGCGCCGCTGTTAGGCGCGCCCGTCGCTCTGGCAGATCAGGCCGTGTCGTCCGAGATCCTCACCACCGGCGTCAAAGCGGTCGATCTGCTGGCGCCCATAGAACGCGGCGGCAAGGCCGGCCTGTTCGGCGGCGCGGGCGTTGGTAAGACCGTGTTGATCAACGAGCTGATCAACAACATGGCCACGCGTCACGAGGGCGTGAGCCTGTTCTGCGGAATCGGCGAGCGCTCGCGCGAGGCCGAGGAGCTGGTACGCGAGGTCAAGGAGGCCGGTGTGCTGCCGGACACCGTGCTGGTTTTCGGGCAGATGAGCGAGCCGCCGGGCGCACGCTTCCGAGTGCCGCACACCGCGCTCACCATGGCCGAGTACTTCCGCGACGAGGAGCAGCGCGATGTCCTGCTGCTGATGGACAACGTGTTCCGCTTCGTGCAGGCGGGCTCCGAGGTGTCGGGGCTAATGGGGCGCCTCTCCTCGCGCATGGGTTACCAGCCGACCATGGCCAGCGAGCTGGGCGAACTGCAGGAGCGCATCACCAACACTGAGCACGCGGCCATCACTTCGGTTCAGGCGGTGTACGTGCCAGCCGACGACTTCACCGACCCTGCCGTGGTGCACGTCTTCGGCCACCTATCCGCCTCAGTTGTCCTCTCGCGCGAGCGCGCCAGTCAGGGCTTCTACCCCGCCATAGACCCGCTGGCATCGACCTCCTCGCTGCTCACGCCGGCCATAGTGGGTGAGGAGCACGCGCGCGTGGCGCGCGAGGTGAAGGCCGTTCTCGCTCAGTACGAGGACCTCAAGGACATCATCGCCATGCTCGGTCTTGAGGAGCTCTCTGAGGAGGACCAGCAGGTGGTGGCGCGCGCCAGGCGCCTGGAGCGCTACCTGACGCAGCCGTTCCACGTCACGGAGGCGTTCACTGGGCAGGTTGGCTACACGGTGCCGCTCGAGGCCGCGCTGGCTGACTGCGTTCGCATCCTCAGCGGCGAGCTCTCTGAGGTCCCGGAGAGCGCGTTCTACATGATCGGCACGCTGGCGGAGGCCGGGCTATGAGGTTCCTGCTGACGGTGCCGTCCGGCAAGCTTGTGGACCAGAGCGTAGCGCGGCTCAGCGCCGAGTCTGTGCACGGCTCGTTCACGATCTTAGGGAGGCATGCCGACACCGCCCTGCTGATAACTCCGGGTCTGCTGGCGTTCCAGCCGGTGGACGGTGAGGAGACGTTCGTGGCCGTGGACCATGGTGTCCTGGTGAAGGCCGGTGATCAGGTGCGCGTGGCGTGTCAGCGCGCGGTGGTGAGCGGCGACCTGGGCAGCGCGGAGGCCGCAGTGCGGTCACGCTTCCTGGCAACTGGCGAGAGCGACAAGCGGGCACGCAACGCTCTGCTTAGGCTCGAAGCCGAGATCCTGCGGCACGTGGGCGAGTTGAGGTCGTAACGTGAACGCGGCAGACGCTCCCCGCCCCGGTCCTCCGCCAGCCAGCACCGAACGAGAAGACCCGCCCCGCACGGAAGACCTGGCCGACACGGTGGCGCGCAAGGAGGCTCGCAAGCTGCGAGCGCGCGCTGAAGGCGAGCGCGGCCTGGCGCACGGCCTCGGCATGTTCGGCATGGTGGGCTGGTCGGTGGCGGTGCCCACCGTGCTCGGCATCGCCTTGGGTGTCTGGCTAGACTCGCGCAGCACCAGCGGCTACTCGTGGACGCTCATGCTCATGATCGCGGGCCTGGCCGTAGGCGCCATCAACGCCTGGTACTGGGTCAGCAAGGAGTCCGAAGGTGAGTGAGGCGGTCGGGAGGATGGGCGCGTGGACTTCGTAGCGCTGGCGCTCGGCTTCGGCGCGGGCCTGGTGGCCGGGTTCCTGTACCTGGTCGCGCTGTGGTTTACGGTCAAGCGCGCCACGCGCACGGGCAACCGCTCGCTGCTGCTGGTCAGTTTCCTGGCACGAGCCGCTGTGCTGCTTCTGGCCTTCTACGGGTTGCGTGGACTTGGCGTACAGGGTCTGGTGGCTGCACTGCTGGGCTTCGTGGCCGCGCGCTGGGTCATGACGCGCCTGCTGGGGCCGGGGCCCGAGACCGCCCCGGAGGCCCAGGCCGAAGGTGAGGTGAGCCCATGACGCTGTCACCGGACGAGATCGTCTACTTCTCGCTTGGCCCCCTCAAGATCAGCGCCACGCTGGTGTTCACCTGGATCACCATGGCGGTCCTGGTGGCGCTCAGCTGGTTGGCTACCCGTAACCTCCGGGTCGAGGGCGCGCTTTCGCGTCCGCAACACGTGGCCGAGGCGGTGGTCGAGTTCCTGGTGTCAGAGATCCGCGGCACCATGCAACTCGATGCGCGGCCGTACCTGCCGTTCGTGGGCACCATCTTCCTGTTCATCGCCATGTCCAACATACTGAGCATCATCCCCGGCTACCATCAGCCCGCCGGCTCGCTGACCACCACGGCCGCGCTGGCGGTGGCCGTCCTGCTCGCCGTGCCTGCCTTCGGTATCGCCCGGGTCGGGTTGCGGCGGTACCTCATGAGCTATCTAGAACCGACGCCGCTCATGCTTCCGTTCACCATCCTGGGCGAGATAACACGGACGTTGGCCCTGGCCGTGCGCCTGTTCGGCAACATCATGAGCGGCACGGTGGTGGTGGCCATACTGCTGTCGATCGCGCCGCTCTTCTTCCCCGTGATAATGCAGGTGTTCGGCCTACTGATAGGCGTGCTGCAGGCGTACATCTTCGCGGTGCTGGCCATGGTTTACATCGCTTCGGCGGCTTCTGAGAGCGATAAGCGGATCGAGAGAAGGGGCGCACAGGCGGAACCGCCTGCCGGGGCCTCAAAGGGAGGAAACACATGACCGACACGGCACTCATTGGCATGGTCTCTGCGTTCACGGCTGGAATGACCATCGCCATCGGCTCTATCTCCAACGCGTTCGGGCAATCGCGGGCGCTTGCCCAGGCGCTCCAGAGCATGGCGCAGCAGCCCGACGAGTCGAACACCATCACCCGCACTTTGTTCGTGGGCTTGGCGATGGTCGAGTCCAGCGCTATCTACTGCTTCGTGATCTCCCTGATCCTCATCTTCGCGAACCCGTTCTGGGGTGCAGTGGCCGGAGGCTAGGCGCGGCGTGAGTTTCGACTGGTTCACCTTCATCGCGCAGCTCGTGAACTTCGCGTTGCTGCTGGTTCTGCTGCGCGTGTTCCTGTACCGGCCCGTGCTGAACCTGATGGATCAGCGGCAGGCGCAGCTTGCGGCGGCGTGGGACGAGGCGCGTGCGGCCCAGGTAGGTGCCAGCGAGGAGGCCGCCAGGCTGGCGACGGAGCGCGCCGCGCTCGCCGGCGAACGCAGGGAGCGCCTGGCAGTCATCGAACAGGAGGCGCAGGAGTTGCGCCAGCAACGCCTGGAGCGCGCCGAGCTGGAAGCGAGCCAGGAGCGCGACCGCGTGCTGGCGCAGCTGTCGCACGAGCGTCACGCTCTGGTAGCTTCCCTGACCGGTCGGAGCGCCAAGGTGCTGGTCAGCGAGCTGGGCGCCTCCCTAGCCGACCTGGCCGACGCGGAGCTCGAAGAGCAGGCGGCGCGCGCCTTCGCGCGCAGGCTGGCAGAGCTGCCTGAAGCAGAGTTGGTCCAGCTGCGTGAGAGCAGCGCGGACGCGTTCGTGACCACGGCGTTCGAACCGTCTGAGCCCGTTAGGCAACTGCTAGTTGACGCCGTGCAGCAGGCGACGGGACGGACTCAGGCGCCGCGCTTCGAGACCGACCCGTCGCTGCTCTTCGGTGCCGAGCTAAAGGTAGGGTCCGTGCGCGTCGAAGCTTCCGGTCGGAGGCGATTGGCGGCGCTGGAGAGCGAGTTCGGTGCCGTCCTCGAGCAAGCGACCCACATGGCCGCGCAACCCGGTGACACTAAGGCGGAGTCAGAGGATGACTGACCGCGACGACCACATCGACGACACGCGCGCTTCCAGTGGTTCGGATTCCGCCGCGGAGCGGAACGCGGCTCCTGCCGGCGACGTTGCCAAGGCAGTACTCGCCGGACTGGGCAAGCTCGACGCCGCCCGGCTCCGCGTAACGAGCGAGCTGGCGGTCGAGGAGCTTGGGGTAGTGGAGTCGGTGGCGAGCGGTGTGGCGCTGGTAACGGGACTACCGGGCGTAGCGGTTGACGAGGTGGTGCGCTTCGAAAGCGGACAGCTGGGCCTAGCCACCGACCTAGGCGCTGACCAGGTAGGAATCACCCTGCTAGCGGACCCCGAGGGGATCCGAGCGGGCAGCACGGTGGTGCGAACTGGCAGCGTGCTGAGCGTGCCTGTGGGCCCCGCCCTGCTGGGCCGCATAGTAGACCCTCTGGGCTTCGCCCTCGATGACCAGGGTCCGGTTGCTTCCAGCGAGCGCCTCCCGGTCGAGCGCCCCGCCACCCCGATCTTCGAACGTGCGCCCGTAACCAGGCCGCTGCATACGGGCATCAAGGCCATCGACGCCCTGTTCCCCATCGGCCGCGGCCAACGCGAGCTCATAATCGGTGACCGCCAGACCGGCAAGTCGAGCGTGGCCCTCTCCGCCGTTCTGGCGCAGCGCCACACGGGTGTCAAGTGCGTCTACTGCAGCATCGGTCAACGGGGCGCGCAGGTGGCTCGGACCGTAGAGACGCTCAAGCAGTCCGGCGCCCTCGAGTACACAACGGTCGTGGTTGCGGCCAGTCATGAGCAGCCGGGCGTTCGGCAGATCGCGCCTTTCGCCGCCACCAGCATGGCGGAAGCGCTCATGGAGGCGGGCCACGACGTGCTGGTGGTCTACGACGACCTCTCGCAGCACGCGCTGGCGTATCGGGAGTTGTCGCTCCTGCTCCGCAGACCGCCAGGACGCGAGGCGTACCCAGGCGACGTCTTCTACCTGCACGCCCGATTGCTGGAGCGCGCCACGCAGCTCTCTGCACAGCGCGGCGGCGGTTCGCTGACCTCACTTCCTATCGTCGAGATCCAGGAGCGCGACCTGTCGTCGTACATACCCACCAACCTGATCTCGATTACCGACGGACAGATCGTGCTTAACCCCGACCTGTTCTCACGCGGCGTCCTGCCGGCCGTACACATCGGCCTCTCGGTCTCGCGCGTGGGCGGCAAGGCGCAGCTGCCAGCCCTGCACTCCGTGGCGGGCAGGCTGCGCCTGGCGTACGCCCAGTTCGAGGAGCTGGAGCGCTTCGCGCGGTTCGGCGCAGACGTTGACGAGGCCACGCGCACCACCCTCACGCGTGGACGGCGCATCCGGTCTGCGTTGGCGCAAGGTGCGCTTCAAACGGTGCCGGCCGGCGACCAGGTGGCGCTGTTACTCGCTGTGAGCGAGGGGCTCTTCGACAACGTCGATCAAGCGGACTTCGGGCGCCTTGAAGCGCGTCTGATGCAGGCAGTACACGCTGAGCACGGTCCCGCAGTACGCCGCCTTGAGGAAGGGGCGGCGCTTGAGGACGCCGACCGCGACGCGCTGTTAGCCACCGCCCGCGACGTAATAGGTCGGGGCACGGATGCCGGGGCCGGACCGGGGTAATGGCCAGCACCAGCACCGTCAGGCGCCAGCTTCAGAGCGCACAGACGCTGCAGAGCGTCGTTACCACCATGAAGACGCTTTCTGCCGCGCGCATCAACCAGTACCGCCGCTCGATCTCGGCTCTCGACTCCTCCACTCGTACGCTGGAGCTAGCCGTGCAGGCGGTGCTGAAGCTCAATCCCGACCTGCTGGCAGCCGCGGCGGAGCCCCGTGAGGCCACGGTGGCGGCCGTGGTGCTCGGCTCCGACCGGGGTCTCTGCGGACCC
>JBAYRM010000076.1:0-8953 GCA_041676665.1 Trueperaceae bacterium | reverse complement strand
GGGCGCGGGAAGTTGATGCGCAGACCGTTGTCGCCGACGCGTTCCATGGTGATGGGGTCGCCATCCATGAACCAGCTGTCGTAGCCGTTGGAGCCGACGTCGGGGTCGGTCTCGAGGATGTAGCGGATGTAGTAGTCCTGCGCGGTGATGGCGCTACCGTCGGACCACTTCATGCCGTCGCGAACCACGAGGTCCATGACGGTGCCGTCTTCGTTGACTTCGTACGACACGGCGCCGTAGGGAAGCCAGGCGTCGGAGTCAGGGCCGCGGCGGATGAGCGGCGCGCCGGAGAACAGGTAATCGGAAAGAGCCTGCGACTCGGCCGAGATTACGGGGTTGAAGGTACGCGGATCGCCAATCATGGCGATGTTGAGCGTGCCGCCGTAGACGGCTTCGCCTTCCGTGGCATTGGTCCACGCGCTGGGCCAAACGAACGGCTGCGCGAACGCGAACGTGGCCACCGCCATGAAGCTAAGGCCGATGAGTAGTCTCTTCATTGCTCCTCCAGTACTTTCACGTCGGCGTGGGCTTGGCGAAATGCCTCACCTTCACGCTTTTTTGACGACGGCCTACCGTAACCCCTTGCCCGGAGTACCTGCAAGACTTTTTAGCTCTTGCGAGGCCCGACCAAAGGCGCGGGATCCCGGCGACCGCCCTGCCGGGTGGGCTATATACAATTACCCACTTGTCAGGAATCTAGCATTACCGTCTCGCATCGTCAACGCGAAAACGGTTAATGGAGCGTACACGAAACGCGCCGCCCGGAACGGACGGCGCGTGGGTGCGTGAGGTCACGCCTTACTACATAATAAGAGTGAGGCGCTTGTGGCCCGAGCGGCGGCCGCCCGGAAGCTGTTATCAGCGCGGCAGCATGCCGAGCAGCAGCGCTAGCACGCCCCAGATGATGGCGAGGTAGATGGTGGTGCGGTGAAGGCCGCCCGCCGTGCCGCCCATCGAGCTGAAGTCGGCGCCGCCGCCGCCGTCGAGGCCGGCGCCCAGGCCGGACTGCTTAGGCTCTTGCATGAGGATGATCGCCGTCAGCAGGACGGAGACGGCTACGAACAAGATGAATGCTACCCAGAACATGGTTCCTCCGTAGAAAGCGCGCCGCGGACGTACCTAGCCGGCTGCGGCTTCAGGTGTTTTTGGTGCCGAGAGCGGGAATCGAACCCGCACGGGTCGCCCCGGTTGATTTTGAGTCAACTGCGTCTACCGTTCCGCCACCTCGGCAGGGGGCAGCCCAGAACTGGGCCGGTCAACCTGGCAAGCCGGGCCGCCAGGGCGCCCGAGTCAGTTGGTCATTCTAGCAGCGGGCTGCCGGGCCGGGCAAGTCGCGCACGCGCCTAGGCAGCGGACCGTCCTGACAGCACCAGCGCCGCGAACCTGAACAGCCGAGGGAGCCGGCCCCACCTGCGCCTGTCGAGCAGCACTCGGAACAACCATTCGACGCCAAGCCGCGTGGTCCAGGCGGGCATGCGCTTGACCTCGCCAGCCAGAACGTCAAGGGTGCCACCGACGCCTATCAGCACCGCGGCGCCGAGGGCATCGCGGTGCTCGTGAAGGAACCGTTCCTGGCCCTCGCCCAGGCCGGCCAGCAGCAGGTCGGGCTTCGAACCGTGGACCAGGGCTAGCACGGACGCAGGGTCGCTCCTGTCGAAGTAGCCATGGTGACTGCCCGCCACGACTACGCCGTAGCGCTGCTGCGCCGCCTGGGCTGCGCGTTCGGCTACTCCTGGTCTGGCGCCCAGGAAGAAGACCCTCAAGTCGGCGGCGCCTACGCGCATGGTCTCGGTCGCGAGGTCTACCCCCGGCACCCGACCCGGCAGGGCCACGCCGGCCCGGCGCGCGGCCCACGCCACGCCCACGCCGTCGGCGACGCTCAGGTCAGCCGCCTGCAGCGCCAGCGCCAGGGCGGGGTCCTGGGTCGCCTGCACCACGATCTCGGGGTTGAGCGTCACGACCAGTGCGGCGGGAACGCTGCGGCCTTCTCGCGCCCGGTCGAGGACCCAGTCCACCGCCCCTGGCAGCGTGACCGCGTCGAGCGGGTACCCCAGCACCGAGTGCCGCGCCGGCCCGGCCACGTCTACCCGGCAGCTCGAACCGCGAAGTGAAAGAGGGGCTCCGGCTCGGCCTCTTCGACGCGTGTGAGCAGCGGAACGGCGGAGCTGGCTGAGACCCGCGCGGCGAAAGCCACGTCCTGCTCGAGGTCGATGCTCCTGAGGTACTGGCCGGCCAGTGAGCGCCATAACGCGTCGAGCGGGTCCGGCAGTGCGCGTGCGAGGGTGGTCGCGAAGCGGGTGGCGCCGCTGAACGTGACGTTGCTGGTGCGCTGCTTGATGAGCTCTGCGATGAGCGCGGCGGCCACGGCGTCGTCCAGGTCCGGCTCGCCCGCGAAGCCCGAGCCGACCAGGTCCACGCGCTCAGGCGCGAGCGCCACCACGGCGTCGGCCACGGCCGCCGCGTTGTAGAGCGAGCCCAGCAGCAGCGCTTGGCCGGTCGCCAGCTGCGCCAGCCGCCGCGGCGCGTTCTCTGACACCATGACGACCGGGCGGCCTGCCACGTCGGCGTTGGCCAGTTGAACCGGTGAGTTGCCGTGGTTGAAACCTTCTGGCGGCACGCCCTGGCGCTCGCCAACGAGCAGGGCGCCGCTCTTAGCGGCGGCGCTGCGCGCGCTCTTGAGCGAGGGGGTGAGGGTGAGGGAGGCCACGCCTTTGTCGAAGAGCAGCGGAGCCACCGTGCAGGTGCGCAGCACGTCTATCAGCACGACAACGTGCTGGTACGGCCCAGACGGTAGTAGGTCTGTGTTGATGTTCATGGTCACGGCTGGCGGCCCCTCGGGCCGGCTGCTACGGTGGAGCTGTGGTGGCGGTGGCTGCGCGCATGCAGACAGGCGCCACGGTTCACGCGCCTGCTCACGCTGCGCGCGGCCGGAGTCTAACACGGCCCGCCCGGTTCGCCGTCGTCGCCTCGGGTGACCCGACCAGCGCCTCTGCTATGTAAGCTGCCGTGTGCACGCAGACACGCCAGGCATAAAGGGCGGAGCCGCCCCCGCGGCCGTCACCACCACCGACTTCAGCGCAGCGTACTTGGGCGGGCTCGTGAACGACTTCTTCGAGCTTCCCCCCTCAGACCTGGCGGCCGCCATGGCCGTGCCGCGCAGCGTCCGCAACGACGAACTGGCGGACTCCCTGAAGCGCTACGCTCAGCAGCTTGGCGCACCGGAAGCGGTTCTGCGCAACATCGAGCGCTTGAGGCACCCAGAGGCCAGGGCCGTGGTGACCGGTCAACAGGTCGGGCTGCTGCTCGGGCCCACCTTCACGCTCTCGAAGGCCGTTACGGCCATAAAACTGGCGCGCCAGCTCGACACGCCGGAGCGGCCCGTGGTGCCCGTGTTCTGGTTGGCTACGCAGGATCACGACGTGGCGGAGGTCGATCACGCTTACCTGCTGGACGGCTCCGAGACTCTGCGCCGGGTGACCGTGGCCCTGCCTGAAGGCGCGCCGGTGGGCCGCGCCCCCGTTACCGGCGCCATGGTGGCTCAGGTGAGGGCGGCGTTAGCGGCGCTCGATCCGCGGCCGGACTTCCTCGACCAGGTGACCAAGCTAGTGGAGGAGGCCGCCACGACCGGCGGCTACGGCGACTGGTTCGCTGCGCTGTTAACGAACCTACTGGGGGCGGCGGGCCTGGTGCTGGTAGATCCCTTGAGGCCCGACTTCGCCGCACTGACGAGCGGCGTGATCAGGGCCGAGATCGCCGACCCGGAGCGCAGCGCGCACGCCATCAACGAAGCTGGCGCCCGCCTCAAGGCGCGGGGTTTCGAGCCGCAGCTCGGTCGCGGCGCCAACGCCACTAACCTGTTCATCGAGCTTGACACTGGCAGCGGCGCCAGGCAGCGCGTTCTCTTGCGGCACGAGGGGCGGCGCTTCTACGCCGAAGGGCGCGAGTTCTCGGCCGCCGATCTGCTCACGTTGCTTGAGAACGACCCGACCGCGATCACCCCCGCGGCGGGCTTGCGGCCCGTGACGCAAGACGCCGCGTTGCCGACGGCCGTGTTGGTGCTCGGGCCGGGTGAGCTCCGTTACGTGGCGCAGCTCAGGGGCGTGTACCAGGAGCACGGCGTGCCGATGCCGCTGGCGTGGCCACGCGCGTCGGCCAGCGTGCTTGAGCCGGCCCCCAGGCGCATGCTGGCCGCCCTGGGCCTGAGCGCTGGCGAGTTCCGGCGCGACCACCAGGCCGAGCTCGAGCGCCGCGCGCTAGCCCGAAGCGGCCACCTGGCGAGGTTCGAGGAGGCCGCCGACCTGCTGGAGGGCACGTTCGACGACCTGCTCGGCCACGCCGAAGGGCTGGACCCAACCCTGCTGGGCACGGTCGAGCGCGGCCGGCGGCACCTGGAGATGACGCTGGAGCGGCTGCGCGGCAAGAGCGCCCGCGCCGCCCTGGCGCGCGACGACATCACCCGCAGGCAGTTCGCGCGGCTCAGGGCGCACCTGTTACCAGCCTCGCAACCCGCCGAGCGGGTGCTGAGCCCGTTCAGTCATGCCCTCAAGTTCGGTGTTCAACCGCTGGTCGACAGGTTCCTCGACATGGAGCCCGCAGGTGACCAGGAACTGGTCCTCTGACGCCAGCGTTAGCCCCGGTTCGAGACCGAGTAGTTCGGGGCGTCCTTGGTGATGGTGACGTCGTGCGGGTGCGACTCCAGCAGGCTGGCCTGCGTGATGGTCACGAAGCGGCTGTCGCGCCGCAGCGCCTCTAGGTCCTTGGTGCCGCAGTAGCCCATGGCCGAGCGCAGTCCCCCCGCCACCTGGTAGATGACGTCGCCAACCGGTCCCTTGTAGGCGACCATGCCCTCTATACCCTCGGGCACCAGCTTCGAGGCGGGCGCGGAGCTCTCCTGGAAGTAGCGGTCCGCGCTGCCGCCCGACATGGCGCCCAGCGAACCCATGCCGCGGTACGCCTTGTAGCGGCGCCCGTCGCGCAGGATCTCCTCGCCTGGCGCCTCGGTGGTGCCGGCCAGCAGCGAGCCCATCATCACCACGTCGGCGCCCGCCGCCAGCGCCTTGGCCGCGTCGCCCGAATACTTGATGCCGCCGTCCGCGACCAGCGTGACGCCCGCGTCCTGCGTGACCTCGGCCACGTCGAGGATGGCGCTCAGTTGCGGCATGCCCACGCCGGTCACCACGCGGGTGGTGCAGATGCTGCCGGGACCCACGCCGACCTTCACTCCGTCGGCGCCCGCTTCGATGAGGGCCTCGGCCGCAGCGGCGGTGGCGATGTTGCCCGCTATGACCTCCACGGCGCAGTTCTGCTTGACGTACTTGAGGGCGTCGATGATGCCCTGGCTGTGGCCGTGTGCGCTGTCGAGCACGAGCACGTCTACGCCGGCGTCGACCAGAGCGCGGCTGCGCTCCTCTAGGTCAAGCCCCACGCCGATGGCGGCGGCCACGCGCAGCCGGCCGAGCGAATCCTTGGCCGCGTCCGGGTACTCCATCTGCTTCTTGAGGTCCTTGATCGTGATCAGGCCGCGCAGGTAGAACGCGTCGTCAACCACGAGCAGTTTCTCGACCTTGTGGCTGCGCAGGATGTCGCGGGCGTGCTCCAGGGTGGTGCCGACCGGCACCGTGACCAGGTTCTGGCTGGTCATGAGCTCTTCGACCCGGAGGCTGAGGTCGTCCTCGAAGCGCAGGTCGCGGTTAGTGAGTATACCGACCAGTCTACCGTCCGGTTCGACTATCGGAACGCCGCTGATGCGGTACTCGCTCATGAGGCGCTCGGCGTCGGCCAAAGTGGCGCTGCGCGGCAGGGTGATGGGGTCAACTATCATGCCGGACTCCGAGCGCTTGACCTTGCGCACCATCTCGGCCTGCTCAGCCACGCCCATCTTCTTATGGATCACACCGATGCCACCCTGACGCGCCATCGCTATGGCCATCTGAGTCTCGGTGACCGTGTCCATGGCGGCGGAGACCAGGGGGATGTTGAGGCTCACCGAGGGCGTCACGCGTGCACTGAGGCTGGCCTCTTTGGGCAGCACCTGGCTGTGAGCCGGCAGCAGCAGCACGTCGTCGAAGGTTAAGGCGGTGGCGACGATCTTGCTGGTGCGGGTTTCTGTCGGGTTCGGGGCTATGGGGGCTGTCAGGCTCATCTCTCACCTCGTGCGCTGCGGGGGCGTGCCGACCAGGGCCGCCGGTCGGGATCTCGTTCGGTTGGGCTGTGGTTCACGGGCTCTCGGCGAGCAGTCGCTTCAGCGGCGTGAGCCAGTCGGCGGGCAGGGTGGTGGCGCGGCCCGTGCGGTCCGTAGGCACGTGCTCGGTTGTGGCGGTGGCCAGAAGCTCTTGGCCGCGGTGCACCTCGTAACCGAAGACCACGCGGCGGCTCCTCACCGAAAGGAGGGTGGCGGTGAGGGTCAACTCGTCGTCGAAGTAACTGGCAGCCCGGTACGCGACCTCCAGGCGAGAGACCGCCAAAGAGATGCCGTTCTCCTCGATCTGTCGGTAACTGAGGCCGCGCTCCCTGAGCCACTCCACGCGCCCCGCCTCCAGCCAGACCACGTAGGCGCTGTGATGCGCCACTCCCATCTGGTCGGTCTCGGCGAAACGCACCCGTAACCTCATCGCCCGTCAGCATACCGCTAAGCGGGTGCGCCGCCTGGTGCTACACTCCGCCAGGGAGCCTCCGTGTCTCGAAGCAATAACCGCACCAACGGTGCGGAGATCCACGAGAGTATGAGTTACCACCGTGGGCAGCTGCCCGCGAGCAGGACGCGTGTGGCGCCGCGCTTCAAGGTCTACGCCAACCCGGCCGAGGTGGCGTCGCTACCAGAGCCGCAACTGAAGGGTGGGCCCGGCCTGTGGACCACCCTCTCGCGCGAGCGGAGCGGCGTGGCCGAAGGCGGCAGGCTGAAGCAGAGCCAGTTGTCGCAACTCCTGTGGTCCGGTTTGGGTTTCACGTTCGGTCACGAGCGAGCCCACACCACCGCCCAGGAGGTCTCCTCGCTGGAGGCGTACGTGCTGGCCTTCGACGTGCAAGACATCTTCGCCGGCAGTTACCACTACAACCCGCGGGAGCACACCCTCTCGCAACTCCGCATGGAGGACCAGCGGGCGCGCTTCTCTGAGTGCGTGCTGGGCGCGGTCGAAGCGGACGCTCAGGGCGCCGCCGTGTGCCTCACGGGTCTGCCCGCGCGGCACCGGGTGGCTCACGGAGCCCGCGGCTACCGCTACTCCCTGCTCGACGCTGGCGCCGCCTCGCAGAACCTGGTCCTGGCCGCCACTGCGCTCGGCCTGGCCGCCAACCTCGTGACCGACTTCTACGATTCCGACATGGTCGCGTTACTCGGCCTGGGCGGTAAGGGCGAGTGGCCCCTCTGCCTGGTGACCGTGGGCGCCTGAAGCTGTAAAACATCCACCCTGAAGGAGTACCCGTGAGCGCGAACACGAAAGTAGAACCTGGCCCACACGACACCGCCGCGATCCTGGCTGCGGACGCCCGCCACCGCTCGGGCCTCTGGGAGCCCGACGTGGTCTATGTCCGCGGCGAGGGCGTACGGCTTTACGACGCGGACGGCCGCGAGTACCTGGACTGCATGGCGGGCATCGCGGTCGCCAGTCTCGGTCACGGTAACGAGCGCCTGGCCGCCGCCCTGGCCGACCAGGCGCGCAAGCTGATCGTGGCGCCCCAGAACGTGGCCAACGACACGCGAACGCGCTTCGTTACCAAGCTGTTCGAGTTCGTGGAGCCGCCCCTAGAGCGCGTGTTCCTGAGCAACTCCGGCGCCGAGGCCAACGAGGCCGCCATCAAGTGGGCGCGGGTCGCCACCGGCAGGAACCGCTTCGTGGCGCTGCGCAACGGCTTCTCGGGGCGCTCGGGGGGCGTGCTGCCGCTGACCTGGGAACCCAAGTACCGCGAACCGTTCGGGCCGTACGGCGCCGAAGTGGAGTTCGTGAACGCCGGCGACGAGGCGGCGCTGACCGCCGCCATGAATGACCGCACCGCCGCCCTGCTGCTCGAACCCGTGCAGGGCGAGAGCGGCATCAGGCCCGTACCAGACAGCTACCTGAGGCTGGCGCGGCGCCTGAGCGATGAGCACGGGGCGCTCTTGATCTTCGACGAGATCCAGACGGGCGTCGGACGCACCGGCACCTTCCTCGCCAGCCAAGCGTCCGGCGTGCACGCCGACATCGTGACGCTAGCCAAGGGCCTCGGCAGCGGCGTCCCGATCGGGGCCACCTTGATGACCGCAGCGGTAGCTGCAGCCATGCCGAAAGGCGGACACGGGACCACCTTCGGGGGTAACCCGCTAGCGGCGGCCGCCGGGCTCGTGGTCTTGAGCGAGCTCGAGGAGCGCTCCCTCATGCAGCGCGCCACGGTTCTAGGGGCCAGGCTGATGGAGGGCCTCGCCAGGGTAGGCGCCGGCGTGGTGAGCGAGGTCCGCGGCAGGGGCCTGCTGATCGGCGTGCAGATGGCGGTGCCAGCGGGCCCGGTCATAGCTGCCCTGAAGGACGCCGGCGTGCTGACCATCGCCGGTGGCGGCGAGACCATTCGTTTCCTGCCGCCACTGGTCATCGACGAGGCGGAGGTAGACGAGGTAATCAGGCGCAGCGCTGCCGTGTTCGCCGCGTTCGCCTGAGACTTAGCGCCCTGTAGGTGAGTTTTCCCTTCACGCCCGCCGCGCGGCTGCTCTTATACTGGAGCCGTGTTCCCGAGTCTCGAGGCCATAGCCTTGGAGCTGCTCGACTACAAGGTCGCGGAGTACCGTGCCAAGCGCACGGTGCGCGGCGGCATGGCGTCACTATGGGACCTGGTCGCGCTCCTCAACCGCGATCAGGACCGGCTGGACGCCGAGGGCCGCCGGCGCTTCACCGAGCTGACCAGTTCGCTGGCGCAGCTGGCGGACAAGCCCAGCGGCAGCACCGTTCCGTCGCTCAACACCCTCGTCATCGAGGACGAGAAGGTG
>JBAYRM010000075.1:0-9053 GCA_041676665.1 Trueperaceae bacterium | reverse complement strand
TGCATCTCCAGCAGGCCGCTCTCGCCGTACTCGTCTGCCAGCACCATGACGGTCACGTCGGACACGCCGCGCTGCTGCATGTCGGCCACGATGCCCTGGATCATGAGGCTGTCGCTCTGCGCAGCCTGGAAGATCCAGCGGCGCTGAGCGGCCGGACGCGCGATAGGAGCGGCCGCCGCGAGGCTGATGGTCGGCACGTTGGCGGTCTGGGCTGGCGCCACAATCGCCTGTGAGGCGGAGGAGAGTGTGCAGCACACCAGCACGTGGATCTGGTTCTCCTCCAGCAGCCGCGTTACGGCGTCGACCGCGCCGTCGACGGTGGAGGCGGAGTCGATCATGATGAACTCGACGTTCATGCCTGCCACGCCGCCGCGCTGATCGAGGATGCTCTGCATGAGCCCGAGCGTGTTGACCTCGCCCTCGCCGAGAGCGGAGGCGGGCCCGGTCTGGTCGAGCACCACGCCGATACGGAGCGTGGTAGCGCTGTCGGCGCCCTGCGCGGCCGCGAACAGGGGCAGCGCGGCTACCAGTGCGAGGCTTATCAGGCTTCTGAGGACCTTCTGTTGGAGTGCGCTGCGCTGCATGTTCGCTCCTTCCGGGAACGTGGCTTGGGGTCGCCGCCGTTTCATCTGGCGACGACCGGTCTCACGGGCATGATCGGCTGCTGCGGCGTGGTTCCGGCGAACTGGCTGCCCTCCTCGAACCAGCTCCTGGGCGCCGGGTGCCCCCACAACGTTTGCCTCTGCGGGTCGTCTAGCTTCCAGCCTAGCGGCTCGAAGTCTGGATCACAGGTCAGGTAATCGCCGGTGAACAACTCGATGCGGTGACCGTCCGGGTCGCGCAGGTAGAGGAAGAAGGCGTTGGAGATGCCGTGGCGTCCCGGTCCGCGCTCGAACGCCTGGCGCCAACCGGTGGTGGCGAGCACGTCGCAGGCGCGGATGATGTCGAGCTCGCCGCGCACCCAGAAGCCGACGTGGTGCAGGCGCGGGCCTACGCCGTTGGTCAGCGCCACGTCGTGCACGTTGCCCTTTCGGTGCATCCACACCGCCCAGAGCCGCGGCTCCTCTTCGTCGGTGTCGGTGTACTCGGTTGTCCTGAAGCCCAGTTGCCCGGCCAGGAAGCCGTGCGTGGCGGCCAGGTCGGCGGCGAACAGGTTCACGTGGTCAATGCGCTGGATGGCGGCGCTGTAGTACTCGCCGTAGCGCTGCAGGCGCCGCTCCACTGGCTGCTGCGAGGCGTAGAACGCCAGCGGGTGCCCGAAGCTGTCGACCACGTGCAGCGTGCGCCCCTGGCCGGTAGCCTCGGCCCACTCGGCGGCGTGGACGCGCTGCGAGAAGTAGTCGTGGGCCTGGTCGAGGTCGCGCTCGCTGCGCACGCGGAAGCCGAGCCTCAGGCACTGGCCCGCGCCGCTGCGCCGCAGCACCAGCGAGTGATGGCCGCGCTCCTCGAGCCCGCGCAGGTGAACCGCGTCAGCGTCGGCGTGCGACACCACCAGGCCGAGGCCGTCCTCGTAGAAGGCGCGTGAGCGCTCCAGGTCGGCTACGCCCAGCTCGACGTGCGAGATCCGCACGATGTCGAAGGGCGGCGCCGGGTTGGCGGCCACCAGTTGCGGGCTGGTGCTCATGCGCCGCTCCCGCGCGGCGTGCGCGCCGCCTCGAGGAACTCCTCCACGCGCTGCACCAGGGGGTCCAGTTCGTAGCTCTGGTACAGGGCGCCCTGCGTGCGTACTGGGTCGCCGAAGAAGTACTTCTCGTAGAGGTTCTGGCGACCGCCGAAGCCCGAGATGGTCATGTCCCACGCCAGCCGGAATAGCCTGATGCGCTCGTCGGCGTCTACGTTGCGGGCCTGCAGGAACTTGTCGATGGCGTCGGCCATGGGGCCGTGGCGGTCGGCCTCGGTGGGGATCATGATGAGCCCGCTGGCGGCTAGCAGCTGCAGCAGCTCCACCAGGCGCGGGTAGACCTGGGGGAAGTAGTTGCGCGCCGCGTCGAGCGCCGCCTTGCCGGGTGTGAGGGTGCCGAACTCGTCGGGCTGGGCGGTGGCCTCGGCCTGGGTGCGGAACGCCTTGAGGGTCTCGAGCGCGATGATCAGCTCGCTCATCTTCTGCTGCACGTGCTGGAACTGGCCGCTGCCTATCGCGCGGACGATGGCCTCGGCCACGCCGAGGAACGCCTCGGCCTTGGCGATCTTGACGTTGATGACCTGGTGCGCCATCTGGTACACGGCGCCGGTGGCGGGGTAGGCGCGGTTGGCCAGCGCCACGTCGCCATGCAGGAACACGCGCTCCCACGGCACTAGGACGTCGTCGAAGACCACGAGGGCGTCCATCTCGTCGAAGCGGGAGCCCAGAGGGTGGTCCTCGCGGCTCCTGCCGAGGTCGAGCGGTTCGCGGCCCACGAAGGTCAGGCCCGGAGTGGAGCACGGCAGGGCGAACGCCAGCGCGTAGCGCGCCATCTCGGGCTCCTCCTTGAGCACGGTGGAGGGGAAGATCAGGATCTCGTCGGCTATCGGCAGCGTGGCCAGCATGCGCGCGCCGCGCACGATGAGCCCCTCGTCGGTCTCGCGCACCACGCCGAGCGCTATGTACGGGTCGGGCAGCTGGTCGGCGCGGGCCGAGCGGTTGACCTGCGGGTTGGTGAGCGCGTGGGTGAGGCACAGGTCGTTCTCGCGCACGTGCTCGTAGTAGCGCTTCATGTTCACGCCGAAGCGCGGGTCGCAGCGCTCGAAGTAGCTGGCGGCGCGCGCCGCCGCCATCAGGTTCACGTTGAGGTAGTCGGGGCTGCGGCCTATGAAGCCCAGGCTGTGATCGGCCCACACCTTGTGCATGGCCGAGCGGCGCTCCAGGTCTTCCCGCGTTACGGGCTCCATGAACGACACCCCTACGCGCTCGCCGCTGCTGGGGCTCTCGTACGTCATGACGTCGACCAGGTCGGGGCGGTGCTGCAGGTCGTACAGTTCGGCTATGGACTTGGCGATGGAGGCGGTGGCCGGGTGCGTGGTCGGGTCGTCGACGCGCTCGCCATCGATGTAGATGTTGGGCGGGTTGCGCTTCAGGCCTTCGAGGAACTGACCTCCTGTGCGTGCTGGCATGCGGGCCTCCTAACCGCCGAGCCGCGGGATGTGATGCTCTCCCAGCGCCACGGCGATGTTCTGGGTCTCCATGTAGAAGTCGAAGCTGTAATCGCCACCGTCGCGGCCGATACCGCTGGCTTTCATGCCGCCGAACGGGGTGGGCAGGTGGCGCACGTTGTGCGAGTTGACCCACACCATGCCCACCTCAAGCCCCTGCGCGAAGCGGTGCGCGCGCGCCACGTCGCGCGTCCACACGTAGCCCGCCAGGCCGTAGCGCACGCCGTTGGCGATGGCGAGGGCGTCGGCCTCGTCGTCGAAGGCCAGGGCGGTGAGGACGGGTCCGAAGATCTCTTCCTGCGCCACGCGCATGTTGGGCAGCGCGTCGACCAGCAGTGTGGGGGGCAGGTAGTTGTCCGGCTGGCCGCTTTGAGTCAGGCCGCCGGCGGCCACGCGGGCGCCCTCCTGCGGCGCCAGCTCGAGGTAGCTGCGCACCTTGGCCACGTGCTCGGGGTGGATGAGGGGCCCTACCTCGGTGGCGGGGTCGAACGGGTCGCCCACCCGCACGCGCCGGGCGCGCTCGGCGAGCCGCTCGGTGAACTCGGCGTATACGCTCCTCTGCACGAGGAGCCTGCTCGACGAGGTGCAGCGTTCGCCGTTGAGGCTGTAGATCATGAACACGGCCGCGTCGAGCGCGCGGTCTAAGTCGGCGTCGTCGAACACCACTACCGGGTTCTTGCCGCCCAGCTCGAAGTGCACGCGCTTGAGGGTGGGGGCGCCCTGCGCCATGATGCGGCTGCCGGTCACGCTCTCGCCCACGAACGCCACCGCCCGTATGGCGGGGTGCTCGGTCAGCGCCTTGCCCGCGCTCTCGCCTAGGCCGTGCACCACGTTCCACACGCCGGCGGGTACGCCCGCCTGCATGGCCAGGTCGGCAAGCAGCGTGGCGCTGAGCGGGCTCCACTCGGCTGGCTTATGCACCACGGTGCAGCCGGCCGCCAGGGCGGGGGCGATCTTCCAGGTGGAGAGCATGAACGGCGTGTTCCACGGGGTTATCACGGCCACGGGGCCGATGGGCTGCCGGCGCGTGTAGTTGAGGAACTCGTCGGTGGGCAGCGCCAGGCCGTCGGCGCTGCCGGCTATGCGGTCGGCGAAGAAGCGGAAGTTCTCCGCCCCGCGGGCGGCCGCCTGACGCATGAAGCGCAGCGGCTGGCCGGTGTCGAGCACCTCTAACAGCGCGATGCTCTCCGCGTTCTGCTCAATGAGGTCGGCGAGCCGGTACAGCACCTGGCGGCGCTCCTTCGCCCCGACCTGGCGCCACGCCCCGAACGCGTCGGCCGCTGCCGTGGCGGTGGCGTGCACGTCGGCGCTGGCACCGGCGGCCACTTCCGCCAGGTGCGCTCCGCCTGCCGGCGCGTGGGTCGCGAAGGTGGTGCCTGACTCAGCTGGCAGCCAGCGGCCAGCCACCAGGTGCCCCACTGCCGGCGCACCGCCTGGGGTGGCCGCGGCGCTTACCCGCGGCAGCAGCTCCTCGAGCACGGCCAGCGCGGCCCGGCGGTTGTGGGCGCTTACGTCCCCGTCTGGGCGAGTCAGATAGGTCCCTCCTTCGGGCTACCCTGAACTTGCTGGTGCCCCGGGCCCGCCCTCGTGAGGCTCGTCCGGGACCTCGTTAGTTGCGTTGGTTCGAAGATATCCGGGCTAGCTGCGCCGGACAATCGTAACCGCACACGACCTTAAGTACCCAACTTGTAGGAAACTACAAACGCCTTTATTCGTGCGAGAGCGTGGCGCTCAGCCAGCCAGGTCCTCCTCGGCCACCACCTCGTTCACCAGTTCGCCCACGCCCTCGACCTGGCAGCTGACCACGTCGCCGGGCCGCAGGTGCGAGATGCCCTTGGGCGTGCCCGTCAGCAGCACGTCGTTCTCGCGCAGGGTCATGAACTCGGTTATGTACTCGATGAGCTCGGCCACGCTGCGCATCATGTTGGCCGTGCTGCCCTGTTGCCGCTCCTCGCCGTTGACCAGCGTGCGGATGCCAAGCGCCTGCGGGTCTGGCACGGCCGCCTTATCGACCAAGAACGGTCCCAGCGGCAGGAACGTGTCGAAGTTCTTGGGCTTGATGGGCGGCCTGAAGTGGTTGATGACGAAGTCGCGCACCACCACGTCGTTGGCCACGGTGTAACCCTTCACCACGTCCAGCGCGTCGTGGCGCCGCACGCGTCTGGCCTCGCGGCCAATGACCACCGCCAGCTCAGTCTCGTAATGCATGTACTCGACCCCGCGGGGCCGCACGATGCGGCCGCGGTGCCCCACGAGCGCGTTGCGGAACTTGGGGAACAGCGCGGGCTGCTCAGGTTCGTCGAGGCTGAGCTCGGCGGCGTGGTCACTGAAGTTGAGGGCCACCGCAATCATGGCGCCAGGCTCGAACGGCGGCAGCCACTGCACGGCGCGCTCGTCGATCGGCCTGCCTGCCGCGCTCACGACCGAGCCGTCGTCCAGTTGCCACACCTGCACCTCGCGGCCGTGCTCCACCACACGGCCGCTGCGCCACGACGGGGCGGCGCTCACGCCTGCGCCCCGCCAGCATCGGCGCGCTGCTCGACGATGCCGTAACGCGAGAGCGTGAGCAGCAGCTTACGCTCGTTCTCCGGCAGCATCGGCCCGAGCGGCAGGCGCCAGCGCGCCTCGCATAGGCCCATGAGCGCCAGCGCGGTCTTGAGCGGCACGGGGTTGACCTCTATGAACAGCATGTCGTTCAGTTCGAGCATGCGGTAGTGCAGGTCGCGCGCCTCGTCCCACTTGCCCTCGGCCGCCAGCTCGTACAGGCGGGCGATCTCGCGCGGTGCCACCACGCCGGTGGCGCTGATGTGGCCGCTGCCGCCGAGCGTGAGCATGGGGTAGGTGAGGGTCTCGGCCCCGCAGTACACGCCGAAGTCGCGACCGGCGTGCACGAACGTGTACGACACGTCGTCGAGGTTCTTGGTGGCGTGCTTCACGCCCACCACGTTCGGGTTGGCGCGCCTCAGGCGGCCGATGGTTTCGGGGTCGATGTTGACCGCCGCGCGACCGGGGATGTTGTAGAGGATCACGGGCGTTTCAGGCACGGCCTGCGCCACGGCGCTGAAGTACTCGAACAGGTTCTGCTGGTTGGGTCTCACGTAGTAGGGGGCGATGATCATCACCCCGTCCACGCCGAGCTCAACGGCGTGCCTGGTGAGCTCCAGCGTCTCGGCCAGGTTGTTGTTGCCGGTGCCGGGGTAGAACGGCACGCGCCCGGCGATAGCGTCCTTCACGACCTCCACCACGCGCTTGCGCTCGGCCAGCGAGAGCGATGAGGGCTCGCCGGTGGTGCCGGTGCAGCTCAGCCCGTGCGAGCCGTTCTCGATCTGGAACTCCACGATGCGGCGAAGCGCGGCCTCGTCGACCTCGGCCGCTTCACCGGTGAACGGCGTGGGTAGCGGGACGATCGAGCCCGTGGGCGCCTTCACCGCGCGCCTCCCGCGCTCTGTTCTTCTGGCCTCTGCACAGCGCCGGGATCGGCGGCTAGGCCGAAGAAGAGCCGCACGGTGGCCTCCACGCCCTGGTGCAGGGTCTTGAGCCGGTAGAACTCGTTGGGGGCGTGCAGTCCGTTGTCGGGCTCGCCGAACGCGAAGTAGAGGCACCAGACACCCAGCTCGCTCACGAACTGCTCTGCCACCGGCACGGTGCCGCCCGTCCAGACGGGGAAGGGGCGCCTGCCGAACGTGCGCTCCATGGCCTGGCCGGCTAGCCGCAGCACGTCGAGGTCGAGCGGCATCTGGTACGCCCGGCCGTTGCCCGGCAGCTGGCGCACCTCCACGGTTACGCCGTCCGGGGCGGCGTTCTCGATGTGGCGCGCGACCTTGGTCGCCACGTCCGCCGGGTCCTGACCGCGCACCAGGCGGCAGGTGATCTTGGCGAACGCCTGGCTGGGCAGCACGGTCTTGATGCCGGCGCCCTGGTAGCCGCCCCACATGCCGTTGACTTCAAGCGTGGGTCGCACCACGCGCCTCTCTTCAGGGGTGAAGGCGGCGTCGCCCCACCATTCCCGCAACCCCAGGCCCTCGAGCTCGCCCTCCACCTGCGGCACGGCGCCTATGGCGCTGCGCTCGTCGGCGCTTAGCTCTGGGATGCCGTCGTAGAAGCCAGCCACCTTGACCACGCCGTCCTCGCCCTGCAGGGAGGAGATGATGTGCGACAGCGCCATGATGGGGTTGGCGACGGCGCCGCCGTACATGCCTGAGTGCAGGTCGGCGTTGGCGCCGGTGACCTTGACCTCCACCCCGGTCAGGCCGCGCGAGCCTACGGTGAGCGAAGGCACGCCAACCCCGAAGATGCCGCCGTCGGCGCTGATGGCCAGGTCGGCGGCGAAGAGGTCCTTGTGCTGGCGGATGAAGGGCACGAGGTTGGGGCTCCCGACCTCTTCCTCACCCTCGAACAGGAAGGTGACGTTGATGGGTGGCGCGCCCGTGGCCGCCGCTGCGGCCTCGACGGCGTACACGGCCGTCAGCACGCCCGCCTTGTCGTCGCTGGCGCCCCGACCGTACAGCTTGCCGTCCCTGATCTCTGGCTCGAACGGTGGGGACTGCCACAGCTCCAGCGGTTCGGGCGGCTGCACGTCGTAGTGGCCGTAGATGATGACGGTGGGGGCGCCGGGCGCGGCGTGCCAGCGTCCCACGACCACCGGGTGACCCTCCGTGGGCATGATCTGCACGTCGGGCACTCCGGCGCGGCGCACGCGCTGCGCCAGCCACTGTGCGGCGGCGCTCATGTCGGGCACGTGCTGTGCGTCGGTGCTCACGCTGGGAATGCGCACGAACTCGGCCAGCTCCTCCACGTATGAGTCGGCGCGCGCCCGCGCGGCTTCCAGCGCGGCGGTTTCGGCAGGGTTGTGATTAGTGGGGGCGGCTTCGGACCCGGCAGGTGAGCTCACGGTTACGTACCTCCATGACAGCGTTAGCTTGCGAGTACGCTACCAGAGGCTCGGCCCGGTTGGCCGCTCCGAGTGCCGTTCGGCTAGGTTGGGTTCAGGTTACGGGTTGCAGGGCGGGCAACCGCTCGTAGCTGCCCTTGAAGAAGAGCAGCGGCTGCCCCTCCGCGTAGCGCAGCGCAGTGACGCGCCCGACGAAGATGGTGTGATCGCCGGCGTCGTGCGCCTGGTGGGTGGAGAGCACGAGCTGGGTGAGAGCACCGCGCACCACCGGGAAGCCGGCGAACTGCTCGAAGGGCTGGGCCGGCTGATCTACGGGGCGGCCAGCGAAGACGTCCGAGAGGTTCTGCTGCTGGTCCGATAGCACGCTGATGCCGAAGCGACCGGCCGCCAGCATGGTGGCGTGAGCGCGGGCACGCTTGTCGATAGAGACCGCGATGAGGGGCGGGTCGAGCGATACGGACATGAAGGCGTTGACGGTGATGCCGAAGGTCTGCTCGCCAGCGGCGTGACCAGCGCCGTCCTCGCTTTCGGTGGGGGCGCGCATGGTGACCACGGCGACACCGGTGGCGAAGCGGCCCAGGGCGTTCCTGAAGTCGCGCGGACCGAAGTCGGTGCCAGGCTCGACCTGCTCGTGCGCGGGTGCGCCCACGTGGTCGGCTAGGTGGCTGGTGCGGACCTGTTCCATCTCCCGGGAGTCTAGCCGCCCGCTGGCGACCACGCAATCGTAGGTTCTACCAACGTTTCCAGATCTTTGTAGGTTTCCACAAATCATGGGGTAAACTGGCGCATGCCGCGCACCCCACCACCGCCGGACCCGGCCGGGGCGGGCGCAGCCGGACCGCCGCCCACGGTGGCGGCGCTGCTGGCGCGCGCCGAGCTGGACCTCGAGCTCGTTACCGGCGATCCGAAAACGCCTTTCCGCGCGGTGCGCAACTCCGACTCGCCCAACCAGCGACCGTGGCTGGCGCCGCACGACCTGCGGCTGGCCGACAGCCCCTTCACCCTGCCACGCCCACCGGCAGATCCGCTGCTC
>JBAYRM010000074.1:0-9088 GCA_041676665.1 Trueperaceae bacterium | reverse complement strand
AGTCACCAAATGCTTCACCCCGAAGGGATCCAAAAAAGGTGCTTCGTTCGACTTGCATGTCTAAGGCACACCGCCAGCGTTCATCCTGAGCCAGGATCAAACTCTCCAAGACAATGTCAGATTAAGGTTCTGACGGACCATTAGTTTCACTGGAAGTTATTGACAGGTAATTTCTGCAACCAGGTTTTCAAGGATCTCGGCGCCCTGAGGCGCGAATTCCTATTATGCCCGGAATGTGAACTACTTGTCAACCCCTGCCCTTCGTTCGGCTTCGGCAAGCTCGTAAAAGCCCGCCTCCGTCTTCCCCGAAAGGCCCCTGCTTACGCAGAAGTGTAATTGGGTAAAGGAATTTTGACAGGTATTTTCTGCAACCAGGTTTTCAAGGAACTCGGCCTGCAACCCCGAGGGGCCGTTCGCAGGCGCAAAAGAAATAGTAAACCCTGGAAAAGGGTGTTGTCAAGCTTAGGCGCTGCAAGCTCTCTCAGCAGCCTGAGAGCGAGCCTCGAGCCACGTGCCGGGCGCGCGAAAGGGCACAAGGGACCAGCGTTTGGCTGGCCCGGCTAACCAGAAGCAGCCGCCGCGCCTACCCAGGCGTTACGCTGGCAGGTATGAAGCGTGACGAACTCGTAGCCTGGCTCGACCAGTACCTCGCCATCGACGCCTTCCGCACCGACCCCTCCATGAACGGCCTGCAGGTGGCCGGCTCGGACGAGGTAACCAAGGTGGCAGTAGCGGTAGACGCTAGCCTCAACACCTTCCAGCAGGCCGCCGCGAACGGCGCCGACATGCTCATCGTTCACCACGGGCTCTTCTGGGGCCAGCCGCTGGCGATCACGGGCATGCACCGCGAACGCGTCAAGTACCTGCTCGACTCGCAGCTCTCGCTCTACGCCGCCCACCTGCCCCTCGACGCGCACCGCGAGGTTGGCAACAACTGGGGGCTGGCGCCGATCCTGGGCCTGAAGGAGCTGGAGCCGTTCGGCGAGTTCCGGGGCCTCTCTATAGGGGTCAAGGGCATCTTCCCCGAAGCGGTGCCGATTCGCCAGCTGGCCTCGGACATCGAGAAGCAGCTGGGTGAGCAGGTCATGGTGCACGCCGGCGGCCCGCCGCTCGTGCGCAGCCTCGGCATCGTCAGCGGCGGTGCGGCGTGGGACGTCGTGACTGCGGCCGACCAGGGGCTCGACGCGTTCCTCACCGGCGAGCCCAAGCACGAGGTGTTCCACCATCCTTACGAGATGGGCATCAACGCCATATACGCTGGCCACTACATGACCGAGACCGTGGGCGTAACGCTGCTAGCCAGCCGGCTGGAGGACGAGTTCGGACTCACCACCGAGTTCATCCTGCTACCCACGGGCCTCTGATGACGCTCGGCGCGGGCGCTCGGCGCGGGCGCTTCATCGTTTTCGAGGGACCGGAGGGTGCCGGCAAGTCAACCCAGATCCGGCTGCTCAAGGAGCGCCTGGAGGCCGCGGGCGGCAGCCCGCTCCTGACCCGCGAACCGGGCGGCACGCGCGCCGGCGAGGCCATCCGGAACGTGCTCCTGGATCCCGACCACGAGATCGCGCCGCTGGCCGAGTTCCTCCTCTACTCAGCTGCACGGTCACAGCACGTGCACGAAGTCATAGCGCCCGCGCTGGCGCAGGGCCGCGACGTCCTGTGCGACCGCTTCACGGGCGCCAGCGTGGCGTACCAGGGTTACGGCCGGGGGCTCGACCTGCAGCTCATCAGGGACCTCAACCACAAGGTCACGGGCGGTCTCGTTCCTGACCGCACCCTCCTGCTGGACCTCGACGTGCGGCGCGGCCTGGAGCGCGCCGCCGCCCGGGCGGCCAAGGACCGGCTCGAAGCGGCCGGCATGGAGTTCCATCAGAGAACCCGCGCAGGCTTCCTCGAGCAGGCGCGCACAGACCCGTCGTGGGTACTCATAAGCGCCGACTCCGACGAGAAGAGCGTGGCGGCCGCGGTGTGGCGTGCGGTCGAGGACCTTCTAGACGAGCACCCCCGGCCGCAGCGGCAGCCTGAAGGCCAGGCATGAGAACCAGCAGCTCGCGCGCAGCGCCGCGTGCCGGTGACGCGCTCGCTCGGTTTCTGCGCATTACGTGCGCCGCGCTCGCGGCGACCTTGGCGCTGGCGGCCTGCGGCCAGGCCACCACCGAGAAGCTGGGCGTCACCGTTCTAAACCAGTACCCCCATGACCACCTGGCCTTCACCCAGGGCCTGCTGCTGCATAAGGGTTACCTGTACGAGAGCACGGGCCTGGTGGGGCGGTCATCACTACGCCAAGTGGACCTGGCCTCCGGCGACGTCATTCGCTTCAGGGCCGTTCCGGCGCCGCACTTCGCTGAGGGGCTAGAGCTGGTCGGCGAGGAGCTCCTGCAGCTCACCTGGCAAACTGGCACGCTTCTGCGCTACGACCTGCACACCTTCGAGCCGGTTGGGCAGCAGCGTTACGAGGGCGAGGGCTGGGGGCTCTGCTACGACGGTGAGGCGCTGTGGATGACGAACGGGAGCGCCACCCTGTTCAAGCGCGACCCCATTACGTTCGAGATCCTCTCCGAGGTCCAGGTCCGCCTGGACGGCCAGCCGCTGCCGCGACTGAACGAGCTCGAATGCGTGGACGGAAAGGTGTACGCCAACGTGTGGCTGGTCGACGAGATCGTGAGGATAGACCCCGCCACGGGCCGGGTGGAGGCGCTGATTGACGCGTCCAGCCTGCGCGAAGCCCTTGGGATAACCGACCGGGACGCCGTGCTGAACGGCATCGCCTACGACCCCGAGAAAGGGGTTTTCCTGGTGACCGGCAAGCTCTGGCCGACCGTGTTCGAGGTCAGGTTCGAGTGAGTTCGCGCAGCCTGCTCTAGCCGCTCTGGCTGGTGCCGGCGCCGGTCGACGCTCCGCCCTTGTCCGCAGGCGCCGCCGGCGCAGTGCCGGAGGCGGACTCCGTGGAGCCCTTGGCCGCGCCAGACTCGTTACCGGCGGCACCACCGGCGCCGCCAGCGCTGCGCCGCGAGCCACTCGAACGTGAATCGTTAACGTAGAAGCCGGAACCCTTGAAAGCTATACCCACCGGCTGAATGAGCCGCTTCACCGGATCTCCCGTCTCGGGGTGCTCCGTGAGCGCGTCCTCGGTGATCCGCTGCTGCAGCTCGAAGGTCTCGCCAGTGACCAGGTTCCTGTAAACGTAAGTGGGCATCCTTCCTCCAACGCGCCACCCGGCGGTGACGCGGCGCCAGCGTGGTACTGATCGGCTGGCGCGCGCCTCAGGCACGCACCCGCGATCCGCGGCCGGCACCAAGTAAGGAAGATAGCACCCTTGGTACGCTCAAGCCATGTCGCACACTGCACCAAGCAGTCAAGTAGAACCACCCGAACCACCCACCGGGCGGCAGGAGCCGGTGGCCGTGCTCGGTGCGGGCGCCTGGGGCACGGTGGTGGCCTCGCTGATCGCTCGTAACCGAAACGAGGTGCGCCTCTGGTCGCACCGGACCGAACTGGCCGATGCGCTGAACGCGCAGCGCCGCAACCCCGAGTACGCTCCTGACCTGGCGCTGCCCACCAACCTGAGCGCAACCAGTGACCTGGCCGCCGCGGTCGACGGCGCCGAGCTGACCTTCATAGTCGTCCCGACCCCCGCCATTCGGCACCTCACCCAGCGCCTCGCGGCGCTGAGTTACGCGGGTAGCCTCGTCAGCTGCTCCAAGGGCCTGGAGGTAGGGACCCTGAACCGCATCAGCCAAGTGGTGGCGGAGGCCCTGCCGGGTTCCCCGTTCGCCGCGCTGTCCGGCCCCAACCTGGCTGGCGAGATAGCTCTGGGCTTGCCGGCCGCCGCCACCGTGGCCAGCAGCGCGCCGGGGCTTGCAACGCGCGTGCAGAAGCTCATGCAGCAGCCCACCTTCAGGCTCTACACGTCGAGCGACGTGGCGGGGGTGGAGGCGGGCGGGGCACTCAAGAACGTCATCGCCCTGGCCAGCGGCATCAGCGACGGTCTTGGCATCGGCGAGAACGCCCGCGCGTCGCTCATCACCCGCGGCCTGGCCGAGCTGGTGCGACTCGGCACGGCGCTGGGCGGCGAAGTGCGCACGTTCTACGGCCTGGCGGGCCTGGGCGACCTGGTCGCCACCTGTTCCAGCGTGCGCTCCCGCAACCACCAAGCGGGCGTCAGGCTCGCCGCGGGCGAGAGCCTGGAGGACCTCGTGGCGTCTGGCCTGACCGCCGAAGGTATCCCCACCGTGAAAGCGGTGTACGAGAGCGAGGTCGGACGCGAGGTGGACCTACCGATCAGCACCGAGGTCTACCGCGTGCTGTTCGAACGCAAGGACCCCAGGCAGGGCATAGTGGACCTCATGACCAGGGCCGAAAGGGCAGAATGACAGCCATCTCAGCAACCAACCTGACCAAGCGGTACGGCCGCGCGGAAGCCGTTGCCAACGCGAGCTTCGACATAGCACCGGGCGAGATCGTGGGCTTCGTCGGCCCCAACGGCGCAGGCAAGACCACCACGCTGCGCATGCTGGCGGGCCTCATAAGGCCCACCTCCGGCTCCGCCACGGTGCTGGGCGAGCGCGTGCCCGGACCCGTTCTGGGCGAGGTCGGCACCATGATCGAGGAGCCGAGCTTCTACCCCTACATGACCGGGCGAGAGAACCTGCGTCACGCCGCTGCGCTGCACGGCTCCGTGCCCGCCAGGCGCGTCGACGAGTCGCTCGAGTTCGTGAAGCTGGAGCAGGCCGCCGACAAGCGCGTGAAGGCGTACTCGCAGGGCATGCGCCAGCGCCTGGCACTGGCGCGCGCGCTGCTGTGGCACCCCAAGGTCCTCCTCTTGGACGAACCGACCAACGGGCTCGACCCGACCGGCATAGCCGAGTTCCGCGAGTCGCTCAAGCAGGTCGCGGCCACCGGCGCCACCGTGCTCATCTCGAGCCACATCCTGGCAGAAGTGGAGAAGTTCGTGAACCGCGTCCTGGCCATCGACAAGGGCACGCTGCGGTTCGACGGCTCGCTGACTCAGCTCCTGGCGCAGGCTGGAGGACAGGCAGTGCGCTACGTGGTCAAGGCGCGTGACGTGCAGGCCCTGCTCGCGGCGCTAACCGACCTGGGCTACCCCTCCACACCAGCTGGCGCCGACTCGGTGGAGGTAGACGTACCGCAGGCAGAAGCCGACGACCTGATCTTCCGGTTGGCGGCGGCAGGCGTGAGGGTCACCTCCGCTAGCGTCAGCGCCGAGAACCTCGAGAGCGCCTACCTGCGCCTGGTGGGCGTAGACGGGAAGCCGTCGTGAGCGCCGTCATGAACGTGGTCCGGGCCGAGTGGTTCAAGGTCTGGCGCAAGCGCCGCCTATACATCCTGGCTGGCCTGTACTGGGTCGTTCTGCCGGTGCTGATTCTGGTGGTAGCGCGCATCGTGTTCGGCAGCGTGGGCGACTCGTTCGTGAACGAGGCCGGCGCTGTTGACGCCACCATGCAGCAGCTCGTTTCGCCCTACGGCCTGGCCCGGCTGCTGCTGGTGGGGCCCGGCTACATGAGTCCCACCTTCTACATCGTGTGCGTGACGCTGATAGCGGCGCTGCTGATAGGCGACGAGCGCAACCAGAACATGTGGAAGACCGTGCTGGTGGTGCAACCCAACCGGGTGGCGGTCATCACGGGCAAGGTCATCGTGGCCATGCTGGCCCTGGGCGTGCTGCTGTTCGGCGCCCTGGTGGCGGGCCTCCTGTTCGGCGCCGCCGGCACGCTGTTCCTGCCAACCGCCGTCGCCGGAGGCGCCTGGAGCGAGCTGGTGGGACTCTACTTCCTGCAGTGGGCGTTCCTGCTGGCCCCGGTGCTACTGGCCTTCCTGCTCATCTTCGTGGTGCGCTCCGGGGTGCTCGGGGTCGTTGCCGTGCTGTTCCTGCCCTCGCTACTTGAGGCTATCTACAGCGTGCTCAGCACCATCGCCCAGTTGCAGCCACTCAACCGCATCAACGCCGTGTTCCAGGCGCTAAGGCTCAAGAACGCCTGGGAGTCGCTGCCGCAGTACTTCTTCACCGCCAACCTGTACGCGCCGGCGCGCGCGCCAACCCAGGGCCTGGCAAGCGCGTTCGGCGAGGAGCTCGGAGCCGAGTTCGGCTCCGAACTGGGGCCAGTGTCCACGCTGCTCGGAAGCGGCATAACGTTGCCGCACGCAGCTCTGGTCATGGCCGCTTACGCCGCGCTGTTCGCGGTTCTGCTCTACCTGGCGTTCACGCGGCGCGACGTCGACTAACGGCTGGCCGCAGCGGCGTCCGTGGCGAATCGGTACGCCGCGGACGCCGTAGGCACGATAATGGCGCCCATGGAGTGGATCAGCAGTCCCGAAGCCTGGGTCGCCCTCGCCTCACTCACCGTTCTCGAGATCGTCCTAGGGATCGACAACATCGTGTTCATCTCGATCCTCTCCAACCGCCTCCCGCCACATCAGCGCTCACGCGCCAGGATCATCGGCCTCGGCCTGGCCGTGTTCACGCGCATAGGGCTGCTGGCGTCGGTCAGCTACCTCTCGCACCTCACCAGTCCACTGTTCACCGCCCTGGGCCGCGAGATAACGGGGCGCGACCTGGTGTTCCTGCTGGGCGGCCTGTTCCTGCTGTTCAAGGCCACGCAAGAGATCCACGAACGCCTCGAAGGCCCGCACGAGGAGACCCGCGCCCGCAAGCCCGCCAAGTTCTCCTCCGTCATCACTCAGATAGTGCTGCTAGACATCGTGTTCTCGGTAGATTCGGTCATCACCGCGGTGGGCATGTCGGATCACCTGGCGGTCATGATCATCGCGGTGGTGATAGCCGTGCTGATGATGATGCTCGCAGCTAACCCGATAGCCGAGTTCGTGGAGCGCCACCCGACCGTGAAGATGCTGGCGCTGGCGTTCCTCATGCTCATCGGCACCTCTCTCATCGCCGAGGGCTTAGGTCAGCACATCCCCAAGGGGTACATCTACTTCGCCATGGGTTTCAGCATCGGAGTCGAGATGCTCAACATGCGCGCGCGCAGCGTGCGGCAGCCGGTCGACCTCTACCAGCGCAAGCCAAGGGGCCTCGACGACATGGCCGAGTGATCACGGCATTCACGGGCGCCTGAGCTAGAGCGCGGCGGTGCGGTTGCGCTTCTGTTCGTACATGCGGGCGTCGGCGCGGCTGACCAGAGCCTCGAACGACTCGGCGTCCTCCGGGAAGGTGGCGGCGCCCACACTGGCGCTAAGGCGCACCACGCCAGCATCAAGCGAAATGGGCTCCTCTATCGCCGCCAGCAGGCGCTCGGTCACCCGGTCGACCGCTCCGAACTCGGGGCCGGCAAGCAGTACAGCGAACTCGTCGCCACCGAGCCGCGCCACGATCTCCTCGGGCCTCACGTTCTCAAGTAACCGGTGCCCGATGATGCTGAGCACCTTGTCGCCGACCTCGTGACCGTACGTGTCGTTAACGGCCTTGAAGCCGTTGAGGTCGAAGTACAGCAGAGCCATAGGCAGCGCCCTACGGCGCAGCACCCAGAAACGGGACTTCACGTGCCTGCGGTTGGCGAGGCCCGTGAGGTCGTCGCGGTTGAGGAGCTCGACCGCCTGCTTGAGCACGCTCTTGTAGTGCGAGATGCTGCGGAACTGCACCACCAGGTAGTCGTGCTGCAGCGGAATCACCGTGACCGCGTACCACACGACCTCACGCCGAGCCGGCGCGTCGCGGCCAGCTTCGACGTCGTCGTCCTCACTCCACGGGTACGGCTGCTCGAACTCCTGCACCGTGTTGGTAACGTGCGCCAGGACCAGGCGCCGGTAGATGCGAGGGTCGAGGTGTTCGGGGTGTGCCTTGCGCGCGAGGCTGCCCACGAGCTCGCCTGCCGGTAGCGCGAACGCTTGCGCAGCGCTGGGGTTCATGTCGGCCCACTCGAAGTCGTCGAGCCCGCCGCCGGGTTTGCGCACCACGCGAAAGAGGACCATGCCATGCGGCGCTTTACTGAAGTAATCACTCCAGATGGCCTGGCCTGGCACGCTGGGAACCTCCACCTTAGCTTGCATGCTCGCGCTCATGATACTCAGATTCGGTGCGTATAGGCGCCCCTCCCGACCGGCGGCCTACGATTCGCGCCCAACCGCCACCGGCAGATGGTCGTAACTGGACCAGTCAGACCACGAGCCCGCGTACAGCTTCGCGCCGGCCACGCCCGCTTCCTCCAAGGTGAGGATCAGATGCGCCCCGCTGACACCGGAGCCGCAGTAAGCGATCACCTCGTCAGCGGCAGCCACCGGCGCCACCAGGGTTGTGAGCTTGGCCCGCTCCTTGAAGCGACCGCCCTCCAGGGCGTCCTGATAGAAGAGGTTCGAGGCGCCCGGTATGTGACCCGCCTTCGGATCGAGGGGCTCCACTTCGCCGCGGTAGCGCTCGCCGGCGCGGGCGTCCACGATGGCAACGTTGCTGTGCCCTAGGCGTGCACTAACGTGCCGAGCGTCGACCACCATGTCGGTTCGCAGGTCGAGAACGAAGCCGGCCCGCGGGTAGCGCGATGTCTCGCTGCTCAACTCGCCGCCAGCGCTCAGGAACGCGGCCAGGCCGCCGTCTAGGAAGCGCACGTTGCTGTGCCCCGCGTAGCGCAGCAGCCACCAGACCCGCGCCGCGTACATGGTGCCGGTCTGGTCGTAAACCACCACCTCGGCGTCGTTGCCGACTCCTAGGGCGCCGAGCTTCGCCGCGAACTCGTTCATGTTGGGTAGCGGGTGCCGGCCACCGTGCCTGCCGGGTGGGCTCGAGAGGTCCTCGTCCAGGTCCAGGTACACGGCACCGGGCACGTGGCCAGCGGCGTAAGCTGCGGCGCCGTAGGCGGGGTCAGTGAGCTCGAAGCGTGCGTCGATCACGCGCAGGTCCGGGTCGCCGAGCCGTGCCAGCAGCTCCGGGGCGCTAATCAGGTTGGTTCGGTTCACCGTTAGAGTCTACTACCACCCGCACAGGCGCCCTGGACACGTATCATCGCCGCATGACAGGGCAGGAAAGCGTCCGCTACCTGGCCAGCGCAGCCAACCCTCACTTGAAAGAGCTGGCACGGCTGAAGGAGCGCCGCGGCAGGCGCAAGGCTGGGCTCTACCT
>JBAYRM010000073.1:0-9253 GCA_041676665.1 Trueperaceae bacterium | reverse complement strand
GCCGCAGTTGTTACCGGCGGTCACCGGCACGTTGGCTGGCTCGGCGCCCTACCCGTAGGAGCGACCGGTGAGCCCCAGGGCAGCGGCGCGCCCGACATGCTGCGCACGCTGGCGTGGCAACTGCCTCAGGCGGCCGGCGCCCGCGTCACGGGCAGCTGGCACGGCGTGCGCGCCAAGCGCTCGTCGGGCCAGCCGGTGGTGCGCCGACTGGCCCCTGGTGTTCACGTGATGATCGGTTTCGGGGGCCGCGGTTTCCTGCGCGCGGCCTGGGCGGCTTCAGAGATGGCAGACAGGTTGGCGGCGGGCCTGCGCTAGGCCTCAGGCGACCGCCACGGCGAACAGGTCGTCGGCCAGGGCGAACAGCATCTCTTTCGTGAACTTGCGCGGTCCCTCGGCCAGGCCCTCGCCGTCCTTGGCGAGAGTGAGCGTGCGGTACACGTGCGAGTCGAACGGGTGCAGCACCACCTCCTTGAACACGGAGGCGCGCTGGCTGGCGCTCACAAGCAGTATGGGTTGGTCCTGCGGGTTGGAGAGGCTGGCAGACATGATGGTGGTGGGGAGGTCGTAGGGGCGCGCCATGCGGTAGATGTAGTCGGTGAAGTCCGCCTGTTTCACGAACGTCACGTCGACTTTGTCTGCCGCGTACTCGCGCAGCCAGTCGAGCAGCTCAGCCCAGGCCCGGTAGAACGCTTGCGACTTCTCGTCCATGACCGGATTGTAGCGCTTATCGCGCCCCTTGCGGCCCTGGACTTATGACCCGGTCCTGGCGCAGCAGGCGCTCCAGCTCTTCCAGCGAGCCGACCACGCCCACCCCCTCCGGCACGGCGTCCCGGGCGCCCCCGGCGGCGTGGTCGATGAGGACCGCGTGCAGGCCGTAATCCAGCGCTCCCCCGACGTCGGCCTCGAGGTTATCGCCCACCATCAGCGTCTCCTCCGGCACGGTCTGAAGCCCGGCGCAGGCGAGGGAGAAGATGCGCGGCGCCGGCTTGCGCGCCGCCACGTCGCGGTCGCCCGATACAAGAACCACCCGGAAGAAGCGCGCTAACCCGAGCGCGTGGAGGGCGGCTTTCTGCATGTCGTCGGGTCCGTTGCTCAAGAGCGCGAGCTTGATGCCGGCGGCGTCCAGGCGCTCCAGCAGCTCCTTGGCACCCGGGTACGCTCGGACGTCCTCGGCGTAGGCGTTCACGGTGGCGCTGGCGATAGCCGCCAAGTCCGCGGGCGGGCGCTGCTCCAACCTCTCGAGCACCCGCTCGAGCACGACCGCCAGCGACAGCGCCCCGTCGCGCCTCAGCTCGCTGTCGAGCAGCTCCGCGAAGCTGTTCATGTCGCACATGTGCAGGTCGAGCTCGCTGCGCAGGAGCGCCGCCAGGGCACCGAAGTCGCCGGTGTAGCGCCCGAGAGTGCCGTCCAGGTCGAAGCAAACGGCTTTGATCATGCCCGTAGGTTACCGCATGCCTGGACCTGGACCTGCTCAGTTAAGGGGTATGCTGTGAAGCCGTGTCTCCCGAGGATCTGCTGGCCCCACTCAACCCCGAACAGCGCGCCGCCGTAGAGCACTACGAGGGTCCCGCGCTGGTTCTAGCGGGCGCCGGTTCCGGCAAGACCCGCACCGTGGTGCACCGGATCGCCTACCTGCTGGCTCAGCACGACGTGCTGCCGCAGCAGGTACTGGCCGTGACCTTCACTAACAAGGCCGCGGGCGAGCTCAAGGAGCGCGTGGCGGAACTGGTCGGCACCGCGGCCCGCGATCTGTGGGTTTCGACCTTCCACTCCGCCTGCCTGCGCGTGCTGCGCACCTACGGCGAGCGCATAGACCTCAAGCCGGGCTTCGCCATCTACGACGACACTGACCAGCTCGATCTCCTCAAGGCGCTCATCGGTAACGCTGGCGGTCAGCCGGAGGTGAACCCGAGGGCCGTGCGCGGCGTCATCGACCGCGCCAAGTCCAACCTGTGGGGACCGGAACAGCTGGCCTCCGAGGGCGAGCGCGTGTGGGGGCGCATCGTGGCGGGCATGCCGCTCGAGCTGGTGGTCGACCTGTACCACCGCTACCAGCAGCGCCTGGTGAGCTCGAACGCGGTCGACTTCAACGACATCCTCGGCCGCACCGTCGACCTCTTCGACGGTCACCGCGACGTTCTGGAGAGGGTGCAGCAGCGCGCCGTGTTCATTCACGTCGACGAGTACCAGGACACCAACACCGCCCAGTACCGTCTCACCCACCAGCTGTCGGACACCTACCGCAACCTGATGGTGGTAGGCGACCCGGACCAGAGCATCTACGCCTTCCGCGGCGCGGACGTGCGCAACATCCTCGATTTCAGGCGCGACCATGAGGACGCGGCCGTGTACCGGCTCGAGCTCAACTACCGCTCGGTCGGTAGCGTCCTGGGCGTGGCGAACGCCATCATTAGCCACAACCAGGGACGCATCGAGAAGAGCCTCAAACCCGTGAAGGGCGAGGGCGAGAAGGTGCGCCTATACCGCGCGGCTGACCACCGGGCGGAAGCCGACTTCGTGGCCCGCACCATCGAGCGGCTGCAAACCGAGGGCTCGCGGTCGCTTGAGGAGTTTGCCGTTCTGTACCGCACCAACGCACAGTCGCGGGTGCTCGAGGAGTCGCTGCGCCGCGCCGGCATACCCGGCCGCATAGTGGGCGGGGTCGGCTTCTACGACCGGCGCGAGGTCAAGGACGTGCTGTCGTACGCGCGCGCGGCGCTCAACGAGGCGGACGACGTGGCGTGGCGCCGCGTCCTGAACCGTCCGCGCCGCGGGGTCGGGGCCACCAGCGAGCAGAACCTGGCGGCCTGGGCGGCGCGCCAGGGCGTGGCGTTCTCGGTGGCGTGCAGCAACGCTGCCGAGGTGCTGGCCGGCACGCCGGCGGCTAAGCGCGTGACCGAGTTCTACGAACTGCTGGAGAGCCTGCGGGAGGCAGCGGACGAGCTGCCCGCCGCTAACTTCCTGAAGTTCCTGTACGACGCCACCGGTTACTTGGAGGCGCTGAAGCGCGAGGCCACCCACGAGGCAGAAGGGCGCCTCGAGAACCTCGAGGAGCTTCTCAACGCCGTCGCCGAGTGGCAGGAGGAGACGGGAGGCTCCATAGCAGAGTTCCTCGACGAGGCCGCCCTGCTGGGCAGCAACGACGACCGCGCCGTGCAGGCCGTGAACGGCGAGGTGGTCGACGAAGCGGTCACGCTGATGACGCTGCATAACGCCAAGGGGCTCGAGTTCCCCGTCGTGTTCCTGGTGGGCATGGAGGAGAACCTGATACCGCATAGGAGCGCCACCGCCAGCCTGCAGGAGATCGAGGAGGAGCGCCGCCTGTTATACGTCGGCGTGACGCGCGCGCAGGACGAGCTTTACCTCGTGCACGCCGAGGCGCGCATGCAGTTCGGGCGCACCGAGCCGACGCGGCCGAGCCGCTTCCTGGACGACGTGCCAGCAGAGCGCCTGCAAGAGACCGACGTGTTCGGTCAGGAGCTCGACAGGCGTCAGGCCAGTCGCTTCTCGAAAGACGTGTGGCGACCGCCCGTGGCCGCCTCTACGCCGGCTCGCGGTGGCGCGGGCGAGGCCCCGAGCGTGAACGGTCTTACCCTCAAGGGCGGCGAGCGCGTGAGGCACGAGAAGTTCGGGGTTGGAACCGTGCTGGGCGTCACCGGCATGGGCGCCAAGGCCGAGGTCATGGTCATGTTCGAGAAGGCTGGCACCAAGCGCCTGCTGGTCAAGTACGCGGGTCTTACTGCGGCCTGATCGGCGCGCTTTGGGGCGCCGGGAGGGGTCCGGTGGGGCCTTAGGACGCTCATGCGGCCGGTGGTATAGTTCACAGCAGATTCGTTGCAGCCTAGCTTAGTTGCAGCTTCAGACAGCCGTTAGAGAACGCGGTTCTGCGAGGAGGAACACCAACTGTGAACGCCAAAGCCATCGTGGTGACGTCCGGCAAGGGCGGCGTAGGCAAGACCACCACCACCGCCAACGTCGGCGCGGCGCTGGCGCGTTTGGGCGAGAAGGTCTGCGTGGTGGATACCGACGTGGGCCTGCGCAACCTCGACGTCGTCATGGGCCTGGAGGGCCGGGTCGTGTACGACCTGATCGACGTCTTCGAGGGCCGCTGCAAGCTGCGTCAGGCCATCATCCGCGACAAGCGGGTCGAGACCCTGCACCTGCTGGCCACCTCGCAGACGCGCGACAAGAGTGCGCTGTCCGAGGGTCGCATGAAAGAGACCGTCAGGGCCCTGCTGGACGACGAGGGCTTCGACCGCGTGCTCATAGACAGCCCCGCCGGCATCGAGTCCGGCTTCCAAACCGCGGCGTCCGCGGCCTCCGGCGCTCTCGTGGTGGTCAACCCTGAGGTTTCCAGTGTGCGCGACGCTGACCGCATCATCGGCCTGCTCGAGTCGCGCGAGATCCCCGAGGTGCGGCTGATCATTAACCGCCTGCGCCCCGAGATGGTCAAGCGCGGCGACATGCTCGAGGTGAACGACGTGCTCGAGATCCTGGGCGTGAAGCTCATCGGCATCGTGCCCGAAGACGAGCGCATCCTGATCTCCACCAACGTCGGTAACCCCGCCTCGTTGGAGGAGAGCGGACCGAAGGTGGCCGCTGGCGCTGCGTTCCGCGACATCGCGCGGCGCGTGCGGGGCGAAGACGTTCCCTACCCCTCGTACGACCAGCCCACGGGCATCTTCGCAGGCATTCGCCGGATCTTCGGAGGCGGCTGATGTTCCGTAACCTGTTCAACCGCAACAAGAGCAAGGACCACCTGAAGGAGCGCCTGAAGCTGGTGCTCTCGTACGACCGCGCTAAGCTGTCGCCGGGGAACATGGAAGAGCTCAAGAAGGAGCTCCTGACGGTCATCCAGAAGTACTTCCCCGCCGACGAGGCCGATTACTCGGTGAAGGTCGAGCAGCAGGGCGACCGCGTGGTGCTGGTCGCCAACTTGCCGGTCAACCAGCCCGGTTGAGGTCCGCCGCCGCCAGGGCGCCAGGGCGCCCGGAGCGAGCCGCAGTTCTGGTGCAGTCTGTGTAGGTGCGTGTTACCCGTTCGCTCAGGCGCGTTCTTTGAGCGGCAGGTGCGCCAGCGCCCAGCCCCTGATGGCCACGATGACGCGTTCGAGGTCGTGGCCCGCTGGCGTGAGGCTGTACGCGCAGCGTAACGGCAGCGCGTTCGACTCCTTCTGAACCACACCGAGCTCCTCCAGGCGCGCCAGGCGCTGAGTGAGGGTGGTGGGGTTGCAGCCGCCGACCTCGCGCCCGAGCTCGTTGAAACCCATGGGCCCGTCGAGCAGCGCGTGCACGATGTGCAGTACCCACTTCTCCTGCAGGATCTCGATGGCGGAACCGGCGGCGCAGCGCCGCAGCGGGGCGCCGTTGCGCCCGCGCGCGCTCTGGCTTCGGTTCGCGCTTGGCGCAGGTAACTTGGGTTCCGCGTCTGCCACTTCGCCAGCACTGTACCACCGCCTGTGGCGCGCCTTGATAGCGTGGCTGACACTATTTCCGCCAGGGACGCACGGCCCTGGGGTGAAGCCCGCGCCGGTGGTAGACTCGTTATCCGGAAGGGCGCAGGGGGTCTACCAGCGCGCCCAACCGCAGCGCCCAGATTGGCCGAAGGGAGCGACATGAACATCTACAAACTGATCGGTCGCAACATCGAGGTAACCGACGCCATGCGTCAGTACGCCGAAGACAAGATCAGCCGGCTTAGCCGCATCACCGATCAGATCGTCGACGCCAGCATCGTCATGTCGTACGACACCAACAAGCACGCGGGCAGCCCCGCCAAGGTGGAGGTGCAGCTCAACGTGCCCGGGGGCGTCATCCGCGCGGAGGAACGCGCGCTTGACACGTACGCCGCCACCGACCTCGTGGCCGAGAAGCTCGAGCGTCAGCTGCTGCGCTACAAGGAGCGCGTCATCGGTCAGCGCACCGCGGCCGTGCCGGTACCCATGGAGTCCGAGCCTGAGGAGCGCGGACCGCAGATCGCGCGCGTGAAGCGGCACGTGCTTAGGCCCATGGCGCCCGAAGACGCGGCCATCCAGATGGAGGACCTGGGCCACGACTTCTTCCTCTTCCGCAACGTCGATACCGGCCTGGTGAGCGTCATCTACCTGCGTAACGACGGCGATTACGGGATCATCGAGCCCAAGGAGTGAACCGCCGGCCGCCTCTGCGGCCCTCACTAGTACAGCGTCAGGCGCTCCGCCGGGTGGCATTACCGGCGGAGTTCCTGTGCCAGCCGCGCCACAGCAGCATGAGCGCGGCGCCGAACACGAAGCCGCCCACGTGCGCCCACCACGCCACCTGCTGAGCCGCGTCGACCGGCGAATTCACCAGTCCGAGTCCCGCCTCCCAGAACTGCACCAGGGCCCAGTAACCGATGTAAATCCAGGCGGGTAGCCAGGGGGCGTAGAAGCGCCTGGTCGGCATGAGGACGCTGAGCAGGAGCCACGGCACGAACAGCGGTGGAATGAAAGTCAGCACCTGCTGCCGCGGGAACATGACTATGTAGGCGCCCAGCACGGCGCTGATGGCGCCGGACGCGCCGACCATGGGCACCTCGCTGGTGACCTCGAACGCGCCGTGCAGCAGGCTGGCGACCGCCGCGCCGCCCAGGTAGAAGAGCGTGTAGCGCACCTTGCCCAGCCTGTCCTCGACGTTGTCGCCGAACACGAGCAGGAAGATCATGTTGCTCACTAAGTGCATGAGGCTGCCGTGCATGAACGCGCTGGTGACGAGCGTGGTGAGGTGCTGCGCGGGCTGATCGAAGAACAGCGCCGGCACGAAGGCGTACGTGACGATGAACTCCCAGCCGGCCCGCGTTTCGCCGAGGCTCAGCTGGTAAACGAACACCAGCACGTTCAGCGCCACGAACAGCCACGTCAGGTAAGCGGGCCCGTGTCTTGGGTTACGGTCGCGTAATGGGATCATGCGGCTAGGTGGCCGGTAGGGCCGGGCTCAGCTCCGCAACTCAGCGTGCTGCAAGGTGGGCGCGTACTTGACGATGGTGTCGGCAGGGATCACGCCCCGCACCGAGGCCAGGTTGTAGATGATGGTGCGCTTGCCGACCAGAGTGCCGGGCGACAAGACGGCGTTGCAGCCGATCGACACGCCGTCGCCTAAAGCGGCGCCGAACTTGCGCAGCCCGGTCGCCTGGTGCTCTACGGCTATGGGCGTGCCCATGGTCTTGAAGTTGGCGAGCTTGACGCCTGCTCCCAGGTTGACGTCGTGGCCGATGACGCTGTCGCCGACGTAGTTGAAGTGCGGCGCCTTGGCGCCGCCCAGCAGGAGCGAGCGCTTGGCTTCGGAGGAGTGCATGACGTGCGCTCCCGGCCCGAGCACCACGGGGCCGCGCACGTACGCGGTGTGACCGATCTTGGCGCCGCGCCCCAGGTACACGGCTCCGGTGAGGTACGCGTAGGGACCGACCTCGGCGCCTTCCTCCATGTAAAGGGGACCGTCGACCACGGCGGTGGGGTGCACCGCCCCCGGCTGACGACGGTCCTGTAGTTCGCGGCCGAAGGCGTCGAGGAGGGCCAGTACTTCCCACGGGAACTCCACGTCGAGTAAGGCGCGCAGTGCCTCCGGCACGCGCTCGCGGTCGAACAGCTCCGCCGTTGTCAGCATGCAGCAAGTGTACCGTCAGAACCGGATATAGTTCGTGCCAGTCGTGTTACAGGTCATTTACAACCCCGTGGCCGGTAAGGGCCGGGCCGCCCGCGCGTTAGGGCAGGTGGAGCGCTTCCTGGCCGAGCACGGGCTGGCCTACCAACTGCTCACCACCACTTCGGAGGGGCACGCCACCGAACTCGCGGGCGCCGCGCCGGATGGCAGCACGGTTGTGGTGCTCGGCGGCGACGGCACGGTGCACGAGGTCGTTAAGGGCCTCCTGAACGGCGACCCGGAGCGGCCCGCGCGGGGCCGCAAGCTAGCGGTCGTGCCGGTCGGTTCGGGCGACGACTTCGCTTTCGCGCTCGGCATCCCGCGCAACGACCTGGAGGGAGCGCTGAGCCGCCTCCTGAACCCAGAGCTGAGGGCGGTCGATGTCGGCATGGTTGACGGCGAGCCGTTCGCCAACTCTACGGGCGTGGGCTTCGACGCCGAGGCGGCCTACAGGGTGAGAACCTCGCCTAAGGCGCTGCGCGGGCTGGCGGCGTACCTTTACGGCGTGCTAGCGGCGCTAGGTTCGCTGGCGCCGGTCAGGGTGCGGGTGCTGGTCGACGGCTCGGAGGTGTACCAGGGCGCGTCGCTGTTGGTGGCCGTGCAGAACGGCCCCCGTGCCGGGGGCAGTTTCCTGTTCGCCCCTCAGGCCAGTAACAACGACGGCGTGTTGGACGTGGTGGTAGCTGGCGCGTTCAGTCGCCTGGGGGCCGTGGCCATCCTGCCGCAGGTCATGAAGGGGCGCCACGTGGCGCATCCGGGCGTGCAGCTGTTCCGCGGCTCGAGCGTGCAGCTCGAGTGGGAGGCGCCGCAGCGTGGTCACGCGGACGGTGAGCCGCTCGGTCCGCGCACCAGTTACAGCGTGACGGTGCGCGCTGGCGTTCTGCACGTGGTCGCGTAACACGCCAGTCAGTCCGCGCCCAGGCTTCCTGCCTCTGATAGCTATAGAAGAAGCCCCACCGCAAAGGTGGGGCTTCCTTGTTGCTTGTTGTCGGCCGTGAGGCCGGTTCAGCTAGTCGTCGCCTTAGAAGGTGACGGTGTAGCTGATGGAGAACGCCTGGGCGGAAGCAGAGCCGCGGGCGTCGGTGTTCTCGTAGACGCCGTAGGCGAACTGGAGGTCCCAGTAGTTCCAGATCAGTTCGTAACCGGTGGTGGTCTGAACTTCGCCACCGTTGTTCTGGTCACGGGCGCTGATGTCGGTCGCACCGTCGTCGCTGACACCGTTGTTGATGTTGGTGCCGGTCCAGCTGCCGTACTTGGCAGTCAGCGTGCTGTTATCGAGGATGAACTCGTTGAGCACGAGACCAACGCTCCACTGGAGTTCGGTAGCGGTCCAGTCGGTGCCGCCGAACGGAGTGTGCGTAGCGGAGCGGTAGTTGACCGCACCGATGAGGCTGGGGGCGAGGAAGATGTCGAGCGGGGTGGTACGCAGGCCGGCGCCGACACCGAGGGTGGTGAGGGCCTGGTCGGTCTGGTACGTGGCGATGGTGTCGGCGTCGTTCTCCGTAGCGAAGTTGACGTACGGGGTGAGGGTGACGATCGACACGTTGAGGGTGTAGTCAGCGTTAGCGTAGATGCGGCTGCGGCTGAAGTCGGCTTCG
>JBAYRM010000072.1:0-9282 GCA_041676665.1 Trueperaceae bacterium | reverse complement strand
CGGCGCGACCGTCCGCACCGCGACGCTCAGGCAGGACGCCGACCACGGCCTCTCGCAGGAGGTCATCGACGCCACCGACGTGCTGTTCTGGTGGGGTCACGTGGCGCACGCGGAGGTCTCCGATGAGGTCGTGCAGCGCGTGCAGCAGGCCGTGCTCGGCGGTATGGGGCTGATCGTGCTCCACTCCGGGCACAACGCCCGCGTGTTCCACCGCCTCATGGGCACCAATTGCTCGCTCAAGTGGCGCGAGGCCGACGAGAAGGAGCGCATCTGGAACATCGCGCCCGGCCATCCCGTCATGCACGGAGTGCCCGAGTACTTCGAGCTTGCGCAGGAGGAGATGTACGGCGAGCGTTTCGACGTACCGGAGCCGGACGAGCTGCTGGCACTTTCGTGGTTCCAGGGTGGCGAGGTGTTCCGCAGCCTGGCGACCTGGAAGCGCGGGCACGGCACGGTGATCTACTTCAGGCCCGGGCACGAGACTTACCCCACCTACCATGACGCCAACGTACAGACCATCCTCGCCAACGCCGCGCTCTACGCGGCGCCCCGCTTCCGGCGCTCGACGGCGGGCTGCCCCATGACCGAGCCGCTCGAGAGCGTGCCCAACTGGGGTAAGGAGCACGTTCTGAACACCGGCAGCAAGTGAGCACGGGCCTCAGAGCCGCCATCATCGGCACCGGCGGCGTTTCCGCCATCCACCTGGAGGGCTACCGCGCGGCAGGCGTGGAGGTGGTGGCGCTCTGCGACAACAACGAGGCGGTGCTGGCGGCCCGCATGTCGCAGTGGCAGGTAACCCGCGGAACCACAGACATGCACGAGCTCTTCCGCGAGGGCGGGTTCGACCTGGTGAGCGTGGCCGCGCCCACCGCCGTGCACCACCCCGCAACGCTTGCCGCCGCGCGCGCCGGGGTTCACGTGCTGGTGGAGAAGCCCGTGGCCTCTAGCATCGAACTTGCAGACGAGATGATAGCCGCCTGCCGGGAGGCGGGCGTGGTCCTGATGGTGAACCACCAGCTCCGCTCCAGCGGACCGGTGGTGAAGGCGCGGCAGCTGATCGAGGCGGGCGCGGTCGGTGCCATCACGCACGTGCGGTTACGCCAGGCGCACGACTGGGGCGGGCAGCAGAGCGTGCTCCCGAGCTTCGCGGCGCGCACCAGCTCCGGGGGTGGAACCCTGCTCGACAACGGCTGTCACCTCGCCGACCTGGCGCACTGCCTCGGCGGCGAAGTCGCCTCCGTGTACGCCCGGCTGGCTACCCGCAAGTTCAACATCGAGGTCGAGGACACCGCTCACGCCAGCATCGAGTACGCCGGCGGCGCGCTGGGCGTCATCGAAACCGCCTGGACCGCTACGGGCTGGGAGGAGGGCTTCTGGGTTTACGGCACCCACGGGGCGCTGGAGTCCACCAACCGCACCGGGCCGACCGCGCTGCGGCACCTGTTCCGCTCGTCGCCCGGCGGCACCTGGGACGCTACGGACGTGGCCGAGTACCGCTTCACCGGCGCTTCGCCGCACGTGCGCCACGTCATGGCGTTCGTGGACGCCGTGAGGGGGCGGCAGCCCGTGGCTTGCACCGGCGAGCAGGGCCGCGAGGCCGTGAGGCTGATTCTGGCAGCCTACGCCAGCGCGGCGGCCAACGCACCTGTGCGCGTGGAGCACGTAACGGCATGACCTTCGCAGAGTTCGAGCGCATGATCGAGGAGATGGTGGCCGAGATCCCGCCCGAGTTCATGCAGGAACTGCAGGGGGTGCACGTGCTGGAGCACGAGCGCGTCGAGGAGGAGTACGACGACGTGTTCCGCATGGGCGAGTACCTCGACCCGGGCCCGGCCGACTTCCTGGGCGGCGGCGAGGGCCTCGGGCGCCACGTCGCGCTGTACTACGGCTCGTTCAAGGCCATCGCTGCGTACGACCCGGAGTTCGACTGGGAGGCTGAGGCGTGGGAGACGCTGACCCACGAGCTGCGGCACCACGTGGAGTCGCTGGCGGGCGAGGACTTCCTGGTTCAGGACGACGTGGAGCGGGCCAAGGAGTTCCCGCCGCTAGACGAGTGACATCAGTCGCTTAGGGTGGTGACCGCTCGCACCCAGAGGCGCGGGTCAGCGAGCCTCAGCTCCGCCGCCACCGCCTCTGCCGCGGCGCCTGACGCGGCTACGCCCACGCACGTGGGTCCGCTACCCGACATGATCACGCCCTTGAGGCCAGCGCCGCGCAGGGCAGCGAGCAGCTCTCGCAGCTCCGGGTGGGCTCGCAGCACGCCTGGCTGCAGGCCGTTCGACCAGCCGGGATCCAACCCCTCAGCCAGGCGCGCGAGCGCCCGCTCCGGCCGCAACCGCGGGGTGAAGCCAACGAGGGCCTGGTACGCGCTGCTGGCGCTGATGGCCGTGCCGGGGTTCGCCAGCACCAGGTGCAGGCTGGGCAGGTCGAGCGGCGTCAGTCGTTCTCCGCGCCCCCGGGCGACCGCGGCGAGCGCACTGCCCAGGAAGAACGGCACGTCCGAACCGAGCTCCAGCGCCAGCTGCTGCAGCGCGGCGGTGGTCACCAGCGGCTGGCCGTCAGGGGCGGCGGCCGCGTCGGCGCGGGCGAGCGCTCTCAACACGGCGCCGGCGTCAGAGGAGCCGCCGCCCAGGCCGGCCGCCACCGGCACGCGCTTCACCAGTCGCACGCTCACGTTCGGCGTGGGCGCCGCGACTCCAGCGCTGGCGTGGGCGCGCAGGTAGGCGTTAGCAGCTTTGAGCGCCAGGTTGCTTCCGTCGCTGGTAAGCGTTTCGGCCCCGGGCAGGTCGCCCGCGCCGTCTGCCATTTCCAGCTCCAGGGCGGCGGGAACGGGCTCGCCGGTCGGTAGCTCCACGTTCAGCACCACGTCGTCGAACAGCCCGACCTGAGCCATGAGGGTCTCGATCTCGTGGAAGCCGTCGCCGCGTCTCGTTAGCACCGCGAGGCCCAGGTTCACCTTGGCGGGCGCCCGCTCGGCGTAGCTACCTGGCCGCACCAGCGACCTCCCGCTCCCGTAACCACACGGTGTGCAGCGCCTCGAAGAGCGCCAGGTCTGCAGGCACGGTTAGCTTGATTAGGAGCGGGCTCCCCTCGACCAGCGCCACCTCGCTGCCGAGCCGCCTCACCAGCGCGGCGTCGTCCGTGGCCGCGAAGCCCTCCGCCGCCGCGCGTTCATGCGCCGTGAGCAGCAGTTCGCGTGCGAAGCCCTGCGGCGTCTGCACGAGCCGCAGCGCCTCTCGCACCAGGGGCCGCCCGGCCTCCGCCTCGACCACGGTATCGGCAGGCGCCACTGCCGCCGAGGCGGCGCCGACCTCGCTGACCGCTGCCAGCACGCGGCTCACTACGGCGGGCGTGAGGAACGGCCTGGCCACGTCGTGAACCAGCACAATGTCGCTGCGGCTAGCGGCTAGCATGGCGCGCACCGTGCTCTGCCGGTCGGCGCCACCAACTATTATCTGGGCGCCCGGTACCAGGCTGCGGGCCCGCTGTACATGCTCTGCGGGCACCGCTATGACCAGTTCGTCGACGGCTGACGCCAGGGCCGCGCCTGCCAGCTCCAGCAGGGTGGCGCCCCCCACCTCAACGAACGCTTTGGGGCCGAGGCCGAGCCTGACGCCGGAACCGGCGGCGGCCACCAGCGCCGCTACGCGGCTCACTGGTCCGACTTCCACCGGGGCACGCGCTCGTTCGGCACTCCCAGGTGATCCAGCACGCGCGCGGTGATGCCGCCGACCAGGTCGTCCAACGTCCGAGGCTGGTGGTAGAAGCCCGGCGACGCGGGCAGCACCACCGCGCCGGCGTCGTGCGCGGCGAGCATGTTGAGCAGCATCGGGCGTGAGTACGGCGCCTCGCGCACCACCAGCACCAGCGGGCGCCGCTCCTTCAGGGTCACGTGAGCGGCGCGCGTGAGGAGCGTGTCGGCGGCGCCACTAGCGATCTTGGCCAGCGTGCCGGCGCTGCACGGCACGACCACCATGCCACTGAACCTGCTTGAGCCCGACGCTATGTCGGCGCCCAGGTCCGTATCTTTGTAGCTACTGCTGCCCAGCGCCTCGAGGTCATGCAGCGTGCCGCTCAGTTCCGTAGGCAGCACCTGCTTGGCGCCCGCGCTGACGACGAGGCGACTATCGACCCCGAGCTGGCGCATGGTGGTAAGCAGGTCCACCGCGTACAGCAGGCCCGAAGCGCCGCTGACGCCAACCACGATGGGGCCGTGCACGGCGGGAGACGCACCTTGCGGGGCGGTAGGGTTGGGGCGCTCGTTCACGCGTTCAAGGGTACCGTAGCCGGGCCGTCATATACTCGCCGCACATGCAACGCACAGCAGAAAGCGACCCCTCCCGTTCAGCCGGCCCCGGACCTGGCGGGTACGCTCACTCCCTGGCGCACGATCAGCGCCGTGCCCGCAAGCCGTACACGGACCGCAAGTTCACACGCAGCCGCGGTGACCGCGTGCTGGGCGGTGTGTGCGGCGGCGTCGCCGCGTTCGTAGGCACCAGCGCCGCCAAGGTGCGCCTCGTTTACGCACTGTCGGTGCTGCTGTCGGTGGGTACCACCGCGGTTGGTTACCTGCTGCTCTGGCTGCTCATCCCGGCCGAGCCAACGACTGGCGCCTGACCCCGCTTAGACCAGGAGCCTTACGGGAGCGTCCAGCAGTTCCGCCACGCGCGCCAGCAGCTTAGAGCCCTCAGACAGTGGCAGGTCACCGCTGAGCGTGAGGCTGCTACGGTGCGTACCGCGCTGAGTGTCGTAGAGGATGCGGCCCAGCGTAACGGCTGGCACGTCGAGATCGAGCAGCACTTCGTCCATGTCGAGGCCGCTCAGGTCCACCGCCACGAGCGCCAGCTCGTCTTCCTCGTGACCTTCGCCCGTCAGCTCCTCGACCAGTTCCGCGAAGGGCCTGCTGGCTGCGTGATCTACGCGCCGGAACCGAACCTCGCCGTCCAACTCGGCCAGAGCCACCTGGCCCTGCACCGTTCCGAGCTCGGCTACGGCCTTGGCAACGGCGCGCACCAGGAACGGGGCCGCGGAGAGCGGTTCTGGGTGACCCAGCTCCAGCCCGGCCTCGAGCTGGGCGCCCGCCAGTGCACTCAGGTCCACGTGCCGCCGCATGACGTTACCGGTGCGCACGAGGGGCAGGCCCGCGAAGGCAGCGGCCACTGGCGCGCCCTCGGCCTGGCCGTCTAGCTCCTCGAGGTCCGACACTGCGTCGATCTCGTCGAGCGCCTCCGCCTGAACGAGGTCCTCCACGTCGTCGGCTAGCTCGGAGACCAGGTCGTCGGCGTCGTCTGGCTGCGTTTCCGCCGCGGCGGTCTGGCCCCACGGGTCGCTCTGCTGCCAGTCGCTGGCGCCGTCGGTCGCCCCGGTGAACGCTTCGGTGTGATCCGCAGCCTGGTCAGGCTGATCGCCCCCCGCGTCGCCTGCCCACAGGTCTGGCAGATCGCCCGCACCGTCCTCGGCCACCGCAGCGTCGTCGCCGTTAGCCTGGCCGAGCCCGCTGAGGTCGCCGCTCGTCCAGTCGCTGTCGTCGTCGCCGTTACCGAACTGCTCGCTCGGGGTGGTGAACTCCTGGTCGTAGCCTCCCAGCGAGGTGCCCGCCAGGTCGGCCTGGTCGCCTAAGCCCGGCTCTGGCGCGTCGCCCGCGAAGCCATCCGAGGCGCCCAGGTCGTAGCTCAGGTCGTCGCCTTCGGTCTGGCGCCACTCCGCCACCCCGCCGCCGGCCCCGGGCTCATCGCCGTCGCCGTCGTCGGCGACCAGCAGCGCGTCGTCGACGTCTTCTGGAGCGCCGCCCCAGGCGTGTGCAGGTTCCGGCTCTTCGGCCGCTTCGGTCTGCGCCTCGTAGGCGTAGTCGGCTTCTGCCGGTGCGTCGGTGCCCAAGCCGAAGTCGCTCTCGGCCTGCGGGGCGTCGCCTGCCAGCTCGCCGAACGGCGCCGCGTCGAGGTCGTCGTCGTGACCAGTGACGCCAGCGTCGTCATCGTCGAAGAGGAAGATGTCGTCGGACAACTCCTCGTCGTCATCGCTGCTCAGATCGTCGGTGGCGTCACCGAAGACCGCAGTGTACTCCGCTTCGTCTGCGTCTTCGGCTGCGTCCGCGTCCGGTTCGAACGCCGCGCCTGGCTCTGGATCGGTGAATGCGTCGGCCACGTGCCCGCCGGCGCCCACGTCAGCCTCGAACGCTTCAGCGCCGAAGGCGTCGTCGGTCACGTCGGCCAGCAGGTCGTCGACCGACTCGTCTGCCGCGCCCAGCAGCCCTTCGGTTGTGGTCGACTGGCCCGCGCCGTTCGGCTTGAAGTACGTGGGGGCGTCCTGGTCGGGCCAGGCCTCCATGCCCTCAGGGAGCGGCTCGGGGGTGGGGTCCAGCGCCTCGTCGCCCGCCATGACGCGCGCCAGGAAGTCCAGCACGTCGCGTTCGACGATCTTGCCGTCTGGCCCGCTACCACTAAGGGCTCGCCAGTCGACGTTGTTCTGTTCGGCCAGGCGTCTCGCCAGGGTGGCGATATCGGGTTCACTCACGGCAATCCTCCAAGTTTTCGTACCCGCCGGTGCCGCCGCGCCAGGCAACGGGAGACGGTGATCAGTTAGCTTTCGTCGTTATCGACGAGTATACGGTGGATTCTCACCCGAACCGGGGGCGTCACACAGCGGTAAACACCACTCCGAGCGGGACTAAAGCCTCGCTCGCTGCGGCGCGTGCGGGCCCTCACGGCCTCCAGGCCTGGAAGAAGACGTCGTCTATATAGGTCTGCAGCATGGCCTCGGCGCCGAAGACGGGCAAGGTGGTCGCCACGGTCTCACCCGGCTCCATCTGGCGCTCCAGCACGACGCGCTCACCGCGCTCGTCCGAGACTATGACCTTGAGCTGATAGCGCTCCTCGAGGAGCCGCCTGATGCCCATGTGAGTGGGGTCGAAGCTGAACGCTACCTGGCGGCTGCCGTCGCTGCTGACCGGCTCCTGTGTCGGCGTGCCCGGCTGCAGCGCCGGCTGCTGCCCCGGGACCGAGCCTGGGGTGGTCTGCTGCGGGGTACCGAACCCGTCTAGGAAACCGCCGAACTGATCGTTAGGGAACAGCGGCGTCGGCTCGGTGCCGTTCACGGTCAGGAGGACCGGTGTGCCAGGCAGCGTGTAACCCGTGGGCATAACGGCCACCACGCCAGCAGGGAGGCTCGGGTCCTGCACGTAGGTCACAGGTCCAAGCTCGAGCTGCGCCGCTCGCAGCGCCAGCTGCGCGCGCCACTGCGGCATGCCCACCACCTCCGGCACGCTGACGACGTTGGCGGTCGAGAGCGCGTACTGCACGATTATCGGCGTGCTGGTGGTGACCGCCTCGCCAGCGGGAGGGACGGTGGAGACCACCGCGCCGGGCCCCAGGAAGCTGACGGCCGAAGGCAACCTCTCGACCACCCGGAAGCCCAGCGCCCGCAGAGCGACCTCGGCGTCGTCCACGTTCGAGCCAGCCAGCTCGGGGATCTCCCGCACGCCGACCGCGGCGCCGGAGCTCACGACCAGCTGGAGTTCTCTAGCCTCGCCCAGCCGTTCGCCGCCACTGGGCACCTGCGCGATGACGCGCCCGGCAGCGCGGTCGGACGGCTCGAAGACGATGGTGCCAACAGGCAGGTTCAGCTCGGCGGCGCGGGTTAGGGCGTCGGCCTGTAACAACCCCACCAGGTCGGGTATCCGCGCCTCGGCCGGCGGGGTGTTGACGCCCAGGTGCACCGACCGGCCGCGCTTCACTACCGTGCCAGGCTCGGGCGCCTGCGAACTGACGGTCTCGGGCGGCATGCCGGCCACATGCTCGACGAAGGTGACGGGATCCAGACCTTCGCGCCTCAGCGTGGCGGTGGCCTGGTCGTAAGGCAGCCCGACCAGGTTAGGCAGCGTGACCTCACCCACGGTGAAGTAGCTCCTTACGTCCACGAACACGAACGCGCCCGCCGCTACCAGCAGCACCAGACCGATCAGCAGAAGCCCCCACGCCCGCCCCCTGACGGGACCGAGGTCGCCGGAATCAACGCTACTCATACGGCTGGTGTCCAGACTCACCGCGCTAGGTTATCACGCGCTTCTAAGCCCTCCCTGAGCCCCGGGCGGCTAGCATGAGGCATGCGCAGAACTCCCGAGCAGCCGACCGCCTCCTCCCTGCTGCACCTGACAGAAGCGGACCTGGCGTCCTCGGCCGAACTGGCCGACATGCGGGCGCTGCAAGCGTCAGGCTGGACGTGGCGCGGGGTGGTTCTGGGCTCAGCGCTAGAGAACCAGTTCTACCGGCTCAACAACCTGCCACGGCGCCTGGCCGCGCTCTTCCAGGGCCTGGACCCGGCTGACCCGGACGAGGACATCGTGGAGGAAGCCGAGGAGGACGCCGTGCGCCTGATCGCCGAGCATTACCTCCTCGACGAAACCGTGGACGCCTTCTACGACGCTCTCGCACGGCTACCGAGCGAGGTGGTGCTGCGCCGGGCCGGCTCGGCCGAGGGTCGCAGAGCCGCCTACCCGCGGGCCGCCCTCCTCGAGCTCAAGCAGCTGTTCCAGGACGACTGGCGGGTAGACGCGCTGCTGGACCGCATGGCGCTTACCGCCAGCCTCGCTATAGACGCGCGGCCGGTCATCATCACCTCGGCGGCTGAGAGACTCGACCCGGACGCTTCGGAGCGGGCCGGGCACGCCCTCGGGCGCCAGGTGAGCGTCTGGCTCGACGAGAGCGGGGCGTTCACGCGCGTACTCACCCGCTAACGCCCCCTGAAGACGCCCTCTACTTGATGATCTTCGTCGGGGGCGTAACCGGCACGCGGTTGGTCGGGGTGGTCGCCTCGAACGTCACGAACGCCTGCGGGTTGATGCTCGAAACGATCTTGAGCGCCTGCTGCATGCGGCGGCGCGGCAGGACGGAGAACGACACCCTGACGTCGCCGTCGCGCCCGCGAGCGTTGAGCACCGTGACGTAGAAGCCGGCGCCGCGCAGGCTCTCCTCCACCGACGGGCTGTCGACAGGCGCGACCACGCGCATGATCGTCTCGCCGATGGCCAACCAGCGTTCGATGCTCACGCCAAGCATCGTGCCAGCCGCGTAACCGGCGGCGTACGCCACGAACTTGAGGGGCGAGTCGAGGTTGGACAGCACCTGCGCGGCGGCTATGAGCCAGATGAGCGACTCGAAGAAACCGAACAGGCCGGCCAGCCTGCGTTCGCCTCTCACCAGGAAGCCGATCCGCAGAGTGCCCAGCGACACGTCCACGATGCGCAAGGCGAAGATGAGCAGGGCGGACAGTACGAGCGAGAGCGTG
>JBAYRM010000071.1:0-9452 GCA_041676665.1 Trueperaceae bacterium | reverse complement strand
CTCATAATCGATTGGTCACTGGTTCAAATCCAGTAGGGCCCACCAACGAAAAGCCCGTCCAGGACGCGATGTTCCTGGGCGGGCTTCCTTTGAGCAGATTAGCGACGGCGCACCCCGCCGAAGCTACCGAACCCCTGCCCCGCCCCCTGCGCACTGTCAGTAGTAACGGTGGTCACGACCGCACCCGGATCGGTAGCACCATCCGCGTAGAGGCCATCAACGGCCTCTCCAGTCGGGGTGCCGCCGGCGTACACGGTGTAGGTAACGCCTTGGCTAAGCTCGGGCGAGCTGAAGATTAGCTGGCGGTAGTCGTTGGCCGGGGCGAAGGCCAACAGGTCGTTGCCGTTGTCGTCGCGCACCACGATCAGCGTGCCGGCGGACTGAACGGAGCCGTAGTTCACGACGATGCTCTCCTGGGTGGAGTTGGCCGCCACTGCACCCATCATCGGGCTGCCCGTTGCGATGATCACGCCGCTGTTCAGTGTCACGGCGCCGTCGGCGTCGAGGCCGCTGTTGGCGTCCACGAGAGCGGCCTGGGTGATGACCACGCCACCGCTGATGGTGAGGCTGCCGTTGGAGTCGATGCCGTCGCCCGTTTCCGTCTGGATGTACACGTAGCCGCCGCTGATATCGATGTGGCTCACGCCGTCCTGGTTGGCGTTTATGCCGTCCTCATGGGCGAAGATTCGGATGTTGCCGCCTAATATGTCGATGTGCGAGGTGCTGGAGATGCCCTCGTAGGCTGCGAACACGTTCAAGGTGCCGTCGCCGTCGATCACCAGGTAGGAGTCGGCGTAGAGCGCGGCGTCGAACTCGCTCTGGCCTCCGTCTACCAGCACGTTGAGGGTGCCCGAGGCCAGCGTCACGGTGGCCGTTTCCGCTGCCTCTATGTAGACGGCCGGCCCTACAGGGTTGGTTATCTCCACGCCGTCAAGGATTAGGGTCACGTTCTGCTGGGCGGCGCTGACGGTTACCGATCCGTCCTGGGTCTGCCCCGTTACCGTGTACGTGCCTCCCGAGGTAATGAGCACGTGGCTGCCGGTTGCAGTTGCCCCCTCGCCTTCAACGGTGGCGGTTTCGGCGAACGTGATGGTGGCGGTCGTGGGCTGCTGGGCCATGACCGGCAGCATGGCGCAAGCGGCCAGCAGGATGAGGATCGGGGTTGCAAGCACTTTGTAGAGCCCGCCGACGCGGCGTGTGGGGCGGTCTTGGTTGGCCGAGCCTAAGTTGGTCATGCTTCTTACCTCCAAGCGGGCGCGTTCTGGGGCGAACACCCGACCGTCGCGCCTACACTTGTGAGTCTGCTGGGGGAATGTGAAGCAACCGTTTACGGCTCGTGCGGTTTTCTCTTTCAAGTAACGCTGAGGAAGCGATGAGCCCCCGCTAAGAGCAGGGGCTCATCAGCTCTGCACAGGAACCCTAGCGCCAGGCGCTAGGGACGCTTGAAGGTCACGAAGTTGAATCCTCCGGAGGTGGGGTTTCCATCGGCGTCATAAAGGTACACGAGCAAGTTACCGCTCACGGAAGCTACGGTAGCGTAATTGCCGTCACCGGTGGCCGTGACCATGGTGTAGTCGCTCTGGTAGTAAATCGACTCATCGTCGATGCTGATGTCGTACCTTCCAGTAGCGGGGTTGTGATTAACGACCTCGAAGTTGCCGCTGCCAGATATGTTCGAACCGTCTCCGGAGACCCAACCGTAGGCGATCGGCAGGGTGGCGCGCATGCCTTCGAGCTCGGCGACCTTCGCCTCAAGCGCGTTTATCGCGGTCTCGGCTGCACTGAAGTTGTCGTTAAGCGCGCTGTTGAGGCCAGCGGCCGAGAGCGTGTCACCATCGCTGAAGTTGAAGGTAGTGAAGCTAACGGCTAGGCCCCAAACCCCGAGCGCCAGCGCGCTCATCAGGGCTGTTGCGAAGAGAGTCTTGCGTAATTTCATGGGGTGCTTCCTTTCCTCTGCCCCACACCTCGGGCAGAACGGTCTTCTAGCGGGTTCATTTGCTGACCTGGCGTTACGGACCGAACGTGCAGTTGCCGAACGTAGAGGTACCGAAGACACACGTTTCAGGGCCACCGGGGTCTGGTGGGTTACCTGAGCCGCATGCGCCGAGCACCAATGACAGGGCCACGATCAACGATGCGAACAAGAGGCGCCTGCGAGGAGTAGCGGCTTTTGCCGGCGTGGTGTTCATGTTCCCGCTCCTTTCTGAACCTGGTCGGCCTAAAGGCGTTAGGCCCAGATCCGCGCTTCCGGCAACGCACCCCGCGAGTGCTGAGTGCGCTCACAGGCCGAACGGGGTCATCAGGTGTTGCCGTTGGCGCACTTTAGGAGGCAGGCGTCAGGGCGGCGTCAAAGTTTCACACACTTTGAACAGTGAACCAACCTCAGACGATGTGCCGCTCCCCTGCCTCAGCCTGCCGACCGAACCGCTCGATGCGGAACTCGTCGATGTTGATGGTGGTGGCGCGGCCGTTGAGCAACTCCTCGGTTATGAGGCGCCCCACGGTAGCCGCCTGCTGAACGCCGTGGCCGGAGAAGCCGCAGGCGTTGGTCCATCCGTCTACGCCCACAGGACGCCCCAGAACCGGATTGTTGTCGGGGGTTATCTCGTAGTAGCCGGTCCAGCTGGCGCGCCGGTCTAGCGTTACGTTCTCGAGCCACGGGAAACGCGCGATGCCGGCCTCCATGGTGGGCTCCAACCAGCCCCAGTCGATGGCGTCGTTGAAGCCTGCCGGCTCGGCCAGGTTCGACCTGCCCATAAGAAGCCGCTCGCCCTCGCTGCGGAAGTAGAAGCCGCTGCCTAAGTCGATGGTGAGAGGGTAGGAATGAGGCCCTTCGAGCGGGCCGCTCATGAAGACGATGCGCCTGAACGGGTCCACGGGAACGGTGAGCCCCGCGCGTTGACCCACGACACGCGACCACGGTCCGGCCGCGTTCACTGTCTCGGGCGCCTCGAAGCGGCCCCGGGGCGTGTCGACGCTCCACACGCCCTCTCGCCTTTTCGCAGAGAGCATCTCGGCGTCAACATGCAGGCGCGCTCCGCGCTCGCGCGCCATGCGCAGGTACGTCATGGTTATGCCGTGCGGGTCGACCACACCGTCGATCGGACCGTACGTCGCGCCATGTACCCCTGTCTGATCGAACCGAGCGTAACGCTGCGCCTCGCTCGGAGTTAGCACGTCTACAGGAACGCCCACGGAACGCTGCACAGCCACTGCGGCGATGTGGCCCTGCCAGGTGTTCTCGGGAACGACGAACAGGTAGCCAACGGGCCTGTAACCGGCGTCGGAGCCGTACAGCTCTGGGAAGGCGGCGTACTCCTTGATGCTCTCCCACGACAGCCGGATGTTGGCCTCGGTGGAGAACTGAACGCGCACGCCGGCCGCGCTCTTGCCGGTGGAGCCCATGGCGGGCGCGGTGGCGGCCTCGAGCACACCCACCCGCAAGCCCTGCTCGGCCAGCCGGAAGGCGCACGCGCTGCCCACTATGCCGGCGCCGATGACGAGCACGTCGTAGGAAGCGGCGGGCACTTAGCTGGGCCTCGCCAAGGCGGCCGCGCGTAGCTGGCCAGCCTTGGCTGAAGAACCGTAGCTGCTTGGTGGTGGCTCTTGCATGCCAGCGTTGCGCATTGCGCCTCCCTCTAGAGGGTATCGCAACCTGTGAGCCACCCGAGCGGTTCTCCTGGCGCTGCTACGGCGCTGGTGCCCGTACCGTTCTCAACGCACTTATGTAACGGTGAGGCTGTGCCTGCGCGACCAACCCAGCACTGAGGAACCGGGGACAAGCCACTCTAGCGGCGCACGGTGTGGAAAGGTAGCTTACGTGGAGTGCTTCTCCGTTTGGCCAAGGGCGCCACTCGCTAGTAGAAACGAGGTCGGCAGTGCTTCGTGAAGCGTTGATCGGCGGTGCGGCGGTCACAGCCTACTACTTGGGCATGGTCGCGATCCTCCTCGGGGTTAGGCGCCTTTTCGGGCCGCCCGGTGAGCTGGTTCGCAAACTGTTCCATATCAGCGTGGCGGCGTCGGTGTTCGTGCTGCTGCATCTGTTCGAGACGTGGTACCTGGCGGTGCTGGTGACCCTGGTTTTCGGAGCCGCTGTCTACCTGGTCATAAGGTGGGCCGAGCGCTTCCCCGCTCTCATGCGGGCCCTGCGCGAACGGCACCCCGGAGAGATCCGTTCCAGCCTGGTTCTGATGTTCATAACCATGGCCATACTGCTCAGCCTGGGTTGGGGGTGGCTGGGGGCAGGCTCGAAGTTCCTCGTGGTAGCGCCCATCATGGCGTGGGGGTTCGGTGACGCCGCCGCCGCGCTGGTGGGAAAGAAGTGGGGCAAGCGCCGGCTCAGGCACCCTTTGGTCGATAACCGCAAGACCGCCGAGGGCACGGCCGCCATGGTGGCGTTCGCCGGGGCCGCTATCTTCGTTACGCTGGCCGCCTACACCGCCTGGCCATGGTACTCGTGCCTTCTCGCAACCGCTTTGGTGGCGCCAGTTACCGCCACCACCGAGCTCATGACCCGTAACGGCCTAGACACCATCACCGTTCCCACCGTTACGTTCTGGTGGCTGCTCGCCGTTGTCAACGCGCTCGCTTGGCTGGGGGTCCTCTGATCGGCAACCCCAGCACGAACTCGCCAGGCCCTGACGCCACTCAGGTAGCGCACGACGAGCACTCCGCCAAGAGCGAGCGAACGCTCCTCGTGTCGTGGCTTCTAAGCGCTCCTGGGCCGCTGGTAACGGGCGTTGCGGTCGCTATGAGCTCATCTGCCACCCAGATAGCCGACGCCATCCGCCGAACCGTGGAGTTGGCCGCCCTCTTCATCGGCTGGTGGGCGTTCCGCCGCCGCAAGAGCGTGGCGGTGGAGGCCGAGCGGCAGAGGCTCGAGCGCAGGGTAGAGGTGAGCGTGGCGGTAGCCCTGGCCGTCTCCGGCACGGTCATGCTCGGCATAGGAGGCTATCGCTTCTTCAACTACGAGCCGGGCGGCAACGTCGTGGTCGGGCTGATAGTGGCGGTGTTGGGAACAGGCGTCAACGCTTTCTTCTGGGCGAGGTACTCGGGCTTGTTGCGCCATGCTTTCGACCCCGTCATCGGCGGACAACTGAGGCTGTACCGCGCCAAGACGCTGGTGGACCTGGCGGTCACAGCGGCCCTCCTGACCGTCATGTTCGCCCCCACGCATCCGGCAACCCACTACGTCGACACGGTAGGTTCCGTCTTCGTGGCAGGTTACCTGCTGTATCAGGCGCTAAGCTTCCGCCGCCGCATGAGCTTGCCTTAACGCGCGCTTCGCATCTAGAAGCTGCGGACCAGCCGACACGGCGCCCCTCGAAGGAACGTGCCAACGTTGAACCCGGGTCGCCTTTTGCAGAACACGCCGCAAGGAGTTCGGGACGACCGGCGACCAGCTGTTCCTCGACATAGCTGATCGCATGGTCGAGCTCTCGGACGCATACGACGAGCGCGGCCTGCTGGGCTTCGCCTTCCACCCCGACTTCGCCAACAACGGCCGCGCATACGCCTACTACAGCGCGCCGCTACGAGAGGGCGGACCGGCAGAGTGGAACCACACGGCACACCTTTCCGAGTTCACGCTCAACGCCAGCGGCGACGCGCTGGATGCTGGTTCCGAGCGCGTGCTGCTAGAGATCGACCAGCCGCAGATGAACCACAACGGCGGCCAGGTGCTTTTCGGCAACGACGGCTACCTCTACCTCGGCTTGGGTGACGGTGGCTCGGCCAACGACGTGGCCGAGGGGCACCCGCCCATGGGTAACGGTCAGGACGTGACCACCCTGCTGGGCAGCGTTCTCCGCATCGATGTCGACGCTTTCGGCCCAGGCAGAAGACAACGCCTTCCGAAGGTTTCTGATTGACAACTCCTTAGCGGTGACGCTAAGAGTGACACCACTTCTCGTCTGTCTAGCGGTGCTTCGCATGTACATGCACCTCCTCCGACTGGCCGGTATCGCCTATTTGCATACCAATGACAGCCTTGAGGGCCGCGCGGAGAGAGAAAAGCTTCGGCTGTTCGACTAAGCGCTCGGAGTAGTCTGCCAAGGCAGGGTCCGCGGCCAGTCGTCACCCGAGGGCTAAGAAGCGGACCGCGAATTGCCTACAAGCCCCTTCTCTTATGGAGGGAGGGCGAGGGGGTGTGCGATATCCGTCACGGCGCCCCCTGCTCAGCGGGGCCGTCGTCGTGATGGTCCTTGAGGAGATCATCGAGTCCTACGGCCGCCTCGCGGCGTTGTGACTCGAACATGTGACTGTACTGCTTGAGAGTGAATGCCGGGTCGGTGTGGCCGACCCGGTCCGCCACGGTCCTGGGGTCCAGGCCGCGGCGGACTAAGAGAGAGACGTGGAGGTGCCTGAGGTCGTGGAATCGGATCTTGGGGTTGCCGCTCTTGCGGAGTAGGGTGTACCAGACTCGGTCGAAGTTGCGGGGAACTAGCATGTCGCCTAGTTCGTTGGTGAAGACTAGGCCGCTTTCCCGCCAGGCATCTTCTGCAGCCAGACGTTCGCCGTCTTGGCGCCTCCGGTGTTCATTTAGCATGTCGAGAGTTGTGGGGTCGATTACGACTCGGCGTATGCCTCGCTTGGTCTTGGGGGTGCTGACCTCGTACTGGGCGCCCTTGACGTTGATGACGGACTGTCGGATGGTTATAACGTCGTCCTCAATGTCTTGCCACCGCAGACCGAGTATCTCGCCGTGTCTCATGCCGGTGGTGCACGGAACAACGCCGACAAGGATTACGCACGCTGGTGGCTCTAGCGAGTTTGACAACTTCGAATTCGAAGTGTGCTGCGACCGCCTCCGTGAGTCCATAAAGACGGCGCTGAAGATGGAGTAGAGCCAAGCCGCCAACCGATTGAGGCACAGTCCGCTTTTTGCTTTGATCCGCGGCTGGTACAGCTTAGGTACAGCTTAGGTGGGGTAATGGGACGCTAGGCCGCGTGTCTCGCCGTGAACACTGGACTAGTTCTTGCCGTCCGGCACGTCAACTTGGAACAGTGCATTACGAGCCGTGACGAGCCAGGCTCACCTCATAATCGATTGGTCACTGGTTCAAATCCAGTAGGGCCCACCAAACTTAGCCGTGTTGCACGGCGCCGACCTGCGCAGGACCCGGGAAAGCGGGTCACCTGCGCAGGTCGGTTCCGTTGGGTTCGGGGCTATGGCGGCTTGTTCAGCTCTCCGCGTCGTCGCTGAAGATCTCCTCGATATGCAACTCGAACAGGCGACCTATGGCGAAGGCGAGCGGCAGGCTTGGGTCGTACTTCTCGGTCTCGATGGCGTTTATGGTCTGGCGGCTGACCCCGAGCCGGTTGGCAAGGTCGGCTTGTGACCAGTTCCGTTCCGCCCGGAGAACACGCAGCCGGTTCTTCATGCGTAGCGGCGGCGCACGAAGGGCTGGGCCAGGGCGAACGTGGCGGCGATGAACGGGAATACGGCGAACATGCTCACCTTCGGTAGTCCTATCAGGACCTCCAGGAAACCGTAGGTGAAGGTCACCACCGCGGTGAGGCCGAGCGCGATCAGGCCGCACTCCGCGAAGATCTTCTGCTGGAGCTCGTCGAACGTACGTACCGCCTTCAGCCAGCCGGCCATGGCCCAGAGCGCCGCGGCGATGGGGAGCAGTGCCAGCAGCGCGGCGACAAGGGGCGTGAGGGTCTCGGGTTCGAGGAGGAAGCCGCCAGCTATGACGATGAGGGTGTAGGCGACCATGCCGATGGTGAACTGTCTGAAGCCTTTGGTGCGGTCCGGGTTGGTGTGAGTCATGGTGTCATCTCCAGAGGGTGTAAAGGTACCTTGACAAAAGGTACGCCACACCTGGCGATTTGTCAAGCACCCTTTACAACCACCCTGAACGACCAGGCGTGAACGCAGCTCGTCACCGCGCCCCCAAAGGCCCCTGCCCTAGCATTACTCCCTACTCCTACTCCGACCTCAAAATCCAAGGTTGTGGGGTACAGATCATGCGTAGGTTCACCGCACGGTTCGCGAGTTTCCACCATCACCCTCGCTGGCTTCGCTTCGTGGTTCCCGCCGCAGCGCTCGCGCTGCTGGTGGTGGCCATGCTGAGCGCCGCGCTAGCGCAGGACGGGCACTCTGGCCACGCCACCACGCAGTTCGTGGCCGTGGATTACGCGTTCGAGGGCCCGAACCAGCTTGGCGCCGGGTGGCACAACATCAGCCTGCGTAACGACGGCGCCGAGTTGCACCACCTGCAGTTCGCGCGCCTCAACGACGGCGTCACGCCCGACCAGTTCTTCCAGGCGCTAGCGGAGCAGGGCGAGGCGGCGCTGGCACTCGCCGCGCTAACTGGCGGCGTTGGCATCATCCCGCCTGGCGCTAGCGCTGAGGTGCTGGTGGACTTCACGCAGCCGGGCACGGCACGTACGTGCTGCTGTGCTTCGTGCCTAACGCCGACGGCGTGCCGCACCTGGCGCTCGGTATGGCTACCGTCATGCAGGTCACGGGTGAGGTCGCGGCTGACGCCGCTAACGAGCCCGCCGCGGACTTCGAGGTGCGCATGAGCGACTTCGCGTTCTCGATGCCGACCAGCGTGCCCGAGGGCGTTAGCACTTGGCGCGTGGTGAACGACGGCCCGCAACCGCACGAGATGCTCCTCATGCGGGTCAACGAAGGCGTGAGTTTCGACGAGTTCCTGCAGGCGCTAATAGAGGGCGGCGAGGCGGCCGCGCCGGGCGTGCCCATAGGCGGTGCTCAGGGCCTCTCGCTGGGCGGGGCCAGCTACCTGACGCTGGACCTGGAGCCCGGCACTTACGTGGCGCTGTGTCTGATTCCAGATCCGGCCACGGGTCAGCCGCACCTGGCGCTCGGCATGGTGGCGCCGTTCGTGGTGGAGGCGACCCAGGCAGGCTACTGACCGTAGGCGGGCGCGTCAGATGATGTGACTTTCGGTGCGCACGGCGCCCGCCGCGAACCGCTCCAGCCGGAACTCGTCTAGCGCCACGCTGGTGGCGCGCCCGCTGACCGCTTCCTCGGTCATGAGGCGCGCCACGGTGGGCGCCTGCTGCACCCCGTGACCGGAGAAGCCGCAGGCGTTGATCCAGCCCTCCGCCTGCTGGGTGCGCCCCAGGATGGGGCTGTGGTCCGGCGTTACCTCGTAGTAGCCAGCCCAACTGGCGCGGCGGTCGAGGGTCACTTCCTCCATGAACGGGAAGCGCGCCAGGGCAACCTCTAAGGTCGGCTCCAGCCACGCCCAGTCGACGGTGTCTTCGAACGCGGCTGGCTCCTCGGGGTTCGACCGGCCTATCAGCAGGCGCTGGCCCTCGCTTCTGAACCACAGTCCGGAGGCCAGGTCGACGGTCAGCGGGAACGCGTGGTCACGCCGCAGTGGCCCGGTCACGAACACCATGCGCCGGTACGGCTGCACAGGCACGCTGAGGCCGGCCCGCTGACCCACCAGGCCGGCCCAGGCGCCGGCCGCGTT
>JBAYRM010000070.1:0-9576 GCA_041676665.1 Trueperaceae bacterium | reverse complement strand
GAGCTGTTCAACTACACCGAGTTGAGTCCGAGCGACGACTGGTCGGACTTCCTGGCGGCCCTCTCGACTCAGGCCGCCATAGCCATAAGCGCAGCAAGGGCGTTCGACAACCTTGAGCGCACGAACGAGGAGCTGTTGCTGGCGTACGAGACCACCATCGAGGGCTGGGCGCGGGCGCTGGACCTGAAGGACGAGGACACCGAGGGGCATAGCCGCCGCGTCACCGAGCTCACCACGCGCCTGGCGCGCCGCATGGGGATGACCGAGGAGGAGATCGTGCACGTGCGCCGCGGCGCTCTGCTTCACGACATCGGCAAGATGGGCATCCCGGATGAGATCCTGCGTAAACCCGGCGCCCTGACGGCGGAGGAGTGGGAGTTGATGAAGAAGCACACGGAGTTCGCCCGCGAGTTCCTCGAGCCGATCCCCTTCTTGGCGCCCGCCATGCCGATCCCCTACAGTCACCACGAGAAGTTCGACGGCAGCGGCTACCCGGAGGGCCTCGCGGGCGAGGCTATCCCGCTGGAAGCGCGGCTGTTCGCGGTGGTGGACGTGTACGACGCGTTGACCTCCGACCGTCCTTACCGCGCGGCGTGGAGCGAGGAGCAGGCGCTTGAGCACATCGCCCAGGGGGCGGGCTCGCACTTCGACCCCGAAGTGGTGGAGGAGTTCCTGGCGCTGGTCAGGTCAAGCGCCAGGCGGTCGAAGGCGGACACAACTCGCTGGTAGGGGCCCGCCGCAAGCGCGGCCCGGGCGCACGGCAGCGCCCGCTACAGGCCTGGCGCGGGTAACGCGTAGCATCTTGGTGGAGGCCTCGATTTGAGCCTGCTGCAGAAACTGATCGGCGCGGGCCTGCGCCCGCACGTGCGACGCAAGGCGCGCGGCAAGAGCCTGGAACAAGTGCAGGCGGCCCTGACCGCGTCACTAGAAGGCGTGGTGCGCCCGCGCATGGACAGGGTGACCGACTCTCCCGGTAACCGGGAGGCGGTCAATCACTGGATAGGCATCGAGCGCTGGAGCCTGGCGCGCCTGCGGGTGGCACTGGGAGAGCCGTTCGTTGAGGGGAGTTACCACCCCTACCGCATGCCGGACAGCGCCACGTGGCAGGAGTTGAAGGACGAGTTCGAAAAGGCGCGCGGTGAGACGCTTGAGCTGGCGCGCCAGCTGCAGAGTCGCGGATTTAACCAGGATCTGACCGTTAGACATAACGACCTGGGGCCGCTCACGGTCATCGAGTGGTTCGTTTACATAGACGACCACAGCCGGCGAGAGGCCATCCGGTTGCGGTGATGGACGCGGTGCGCATCGGGTTCTTCGTGATCTCCGCCCCGCGCCTGTACGCGGCCGTAGGTCTACTGTTTCTCGTGGTGGTGGCGGAGCTTGGTGCCTGGCTTCGGCGCCGGAGCGCCTCGGCCGTTCCCGACGCCAGCGGTGAGGTCACCGATGCAAGTTGGGCATGGAACGCGCTCTTCGCCGTGATCATCGGGGCGCGGCTGGGTTTCGTCGTGCAGAACATGGGCTATTACATAACGCAGCCGCTGCAGGCGCTCGCGTTCTGGCAGGGCGGTTTCGCGCCGTGGTGGGGCGTGGCCGCAGGGGCGTTGGTGGCGTTCTTGTCGTTGCGGCGCCGGCGCCGGTCTTTAGGCGTGACCGTGCTTCCGGCTGCCTTTGCGCTGGGCGCCTGGCTGCTCGTACCGCAGCTCCTTAGCCCAGCCGGCGGGGCTCCGGTCGCGTTCCCAAGCGGCGTGGTCGAGCGGCTGGAGGGCGACGCGTTCGACTTCGGTGACCATGCGGGACGCCCCACGGTGGTGAACGTGTGGGCTTCGTGGTGCATACCTTGCCGGCGAGAACTACCTCAATTGGCCCGCGCCGCAGAAGAGCACCCGGAAGTGCTCATCTTGTACGTGAATCAGGGCGAGAGTCGCGAGACAGTCGCAGCCTTCCTCGCAGGGTTCCCGACTGTCGACGCCGGTAATGTGCTCCTCGACCGCAGCCAACGGGTCGGGAATCAGCTTCGCAGCGTCGGGCTTCCAAGCACCTATTTCTTCGACGCGAACGGCAACCACGTCAAGACACACGTGGGCGAGATATCGGGGCCGGCCATAACGCGTGAGCTGCACTCCCTTGCCGCGGTTAGGTAGGCGTGGACCGCGGCGCAGCCACCATGAGGGCGTTACTCGCCGGCCACCGCCGTTAGACCAGCCACGAACTGGTCGATGAAGAACGTGTACAGCACAGCTACCGGGATGCTGGCAATTAGGGCGCCTGCCAGTAGCGGCCCCCACCGGAACACGTCACCGCGCACCAGCTCCGTGGGGATGCCGATGGAAACGGTCTTCTGTGCTGATTCCTGGACGAAGGTCAGCGCGTACACGAACTCGCTGGTGCTCAGCGTGAACGCGAACACCACCACGGTGAGGATGCCGGGTACGGCTAGCGGCAACACGGCGCGTATGAACGCTCCGAAGCGGCTGTAGCCGTCGATCATGGCCTGTTCCTCGATATCGCGCGGGATGCCCTTGAAGAACCCCATGAGCAGCCAGGTGCAGAACGGAACTGTGAAGGTGGGGTACGCCACCACCAGCGACCACAGCGTGTTCTGTAGGCCGAGCGCCGCGATGACCTTGGCGAAGGGGAGGAAGAGGAGGGTAGGTGGGATCAGGTACGTGAGGAAAATGCCGATACCGAGCGCCTCGCCCCAACTGCCTGCCAGCCGCGCCAGGCTGTATGCGGCAGGGACCGCCAGCACCAGCGTGATGAGCACCACTAGGCCGCCCACTACGAACGAGTTGAGGAGCCAGCGCACGAAGAGTGTGTCCGCGAACAGCAGCTGAATGTGAGCGAACGTGGGCGACTGGGTGAACCAGAAGGGGTTGTTGTTCGGGGCAAACAGGTCGCTGTTGCGCTTGAACGCCGTGATCAACATGACGTAGAAGGGCAGGGCCGCGAAGAGCGTGAAGATGGTTATTACCAGGTAGAAGCCGCCACGGCTCACGACCTTGGCTGGAGTTAGGGCGTTCATCGAGGCACCTCGACCAGGGTGTGCGCCGTCATATGGTGACCTCGCTGCGGCGGATGAGTCTGAGCAGCAGGGCGCTGATGCCTGCCAGGACCGGGAAGAGGAACATGGCGATGGCGGCGCCCTTGCCGAGATTGCCGCCCAGGATGCCCGTGAAGAAGGCCAGGCTGGGTAGCACCTGCGTGCTGTTGGCGGGGCCACCGCGGGTGAGGATGAAGATGTTGATCATGTCGCCGAACGTGAAGACGAACGTGAACAGTATGGCCACCAGTAGGATCGGTGAGAGCATTGGCAGCGTGATGTCGAACAGCCTGCGCATGTAGCCGGCGCGGTCGATGCGCGACTGCTCAACCACGTCGCGCGGGATGGAGTTGAGGCCCGCAAGGACGATCACGGTTGCCAATGGAAGCAGACGCCAGACGTTGACGAGGATCACGGACACGATGGCGAGGGTGCGGTCGCCCAGCCAGTAGAGGTTCGGTAGCGCCCCCAACGCGGCGCCGGGGCGGCCGAGAAGGCCGACCTGACGCAGAACCCAATCGATCGGGCTGAACACGGAGTCGAGCATCCAGAGCCAGCCGATCAGACCCAGAGCGGCGGGCGCGGTCCACGGGAGGAGCAGCAGGAACCGCACTAGCCACTTACCGCGGAAGTTACGCATCAGTAACTCCGCTTGGATGGTGGAGAGGATCAGAACCACGACCAGCGTGCTGAAGGTGAAGAGCACGGTGTTGCGAAGCGCCGTGAGGAACGTACGGTCAGACAGCAGGTCAGCGAAGTTGCCGAGCCCCACCCAGCGCGGGGTAGTCCCGCCGGTGGTGACGTCGTGCACGCTGTAGTACACGGCGAGGCCGAACGGTACGCCGACCAGCGCCACGATGAACACCACGGCGGGTGCCAGCATGAGCACCGCCAGCAGGGTCTGGTTTGGGCCTGAGCCGGCGCGGCTCTGTGCGCTCGGTGCGCTCATGCCGGTCCGGCGCTGAGCCGCTGGCCGGTCGCCCGGTCGAAACGGTTTATGAACGCCGGCTGGATGAAGAAGTCGTGCTGTTGCCCCGCCTCGATGGTGCCAGCGAGGCGCGCGGGGATCTTGGCTATGACGGCGCCGCTTTCGTTGACGCCTTCCTCAGTGACCGGCTTGGCGCTGGGTACGGAGCCGTACAGGAGCAGGTCCGAACCCAGGTCCTCTACACCAGAAACGTGGAACTCGAAATGCTGAGCCCCCGTGCTGGCCTCGAAGTGGCTTGATGGCAGGAAGTTCTCGGGATGGAACCCGATGGTCTCACTCCCAGTCTCTAGGAGGTTCATGGCGGGCGAACCCATGAACCGGGCCACGAACGTGTTGGCGGGCGAGCGGTAGATGTCGCTCGGCGCCCCTATCTGCTCGATCTTGCCGTGGTTCATGACAGCCACGCGCTCGCCTAATCCCATTGCCTCCACCTGATCGTGGGTTACGTAGATGGTGGTAATGCCGATGCGCTGGTGAAGCTTCTTCAGCTCGTGCCGGGCGGAGTGGCGTAGCTTGGCGTCGAGGTTGGACAACGGTTCGTCGAGCAGGAACAGGTTAGGTTCGCGCACCAGCGCGCGGGCGAGCGCCACCCGCTGGCGCTCGCCCCCGGACAGAGCCCGCGGCTTGCGGGCCAGCAGGTGACCGATGCCGAAGAGCCCCGCAGCCCACTCCACCTTCTCCTTGATGGCGGCGCGCTCGGTGCGCACCGCCTCCAGTGGGAACGAGATGTTCCGGAACACGCTCTTGTGCGGGTACAAAGCGTAGCTCTGGAACACCATGGCGATGTTGCGAGAGTTGGGCGGGAGGTGGTTGACCACCTCGCCGCCTATGAGAACGTTGCCGGAAGTGAGCTTCTCGAGCCCGGCGATGGTGCGCATGAGCGTGGTCTTGCCGGAGCCTGAGGCGCCGAGCAGCACCAGGAACTCGCCGTCTTTAACGTTCAGGTCTACGCCGTCAACGGCCCGCACACCACCGAAGTGGGTGTGTACGTTCTCGACCTTTAGGGTGGCCACGTCAGCTTTCCGTTAACGGGGGGTTCAACGGGTCGTTCAAGGTCAGACCAGCCCCCGCGTGCGCCACGCGTCGAACACCGCGCGCGATTCTGCCGCGGCTGTGCGGATGGCCTCTTCCACAGTCTGGTCGCCCCGCACCGCGCGGGCGAACATGTTGGGGATCACGAACGTGTTGAACACCTCTGCAACCGCTGGGCTGGTGACGCCAGGGTGACCCACGTTAGTGGTCCACTGCTCGGCGTTCATAAGGGGGCGTAGCTTGCCTTCAGGCTCGCCCTCTAAGCGGAACGGGTCGTCGCTGAACCAGGCCTGATGCAGATCCGCGAACGTGCCGGCACCTGGCACCGACGGGAACTCGCTGTTACCGGATACGGGTGAGGTGAAGAAGCTGGGGGAGTTGTACAGCTTGCTGGCGTACATGGCCTGGTCGTAGTTCTCAGCCAGGTCGAGCATGAACTGCTTGGCGGCGTCCACGTTCTGGCTGTGCTGCGGCACGATGTAGTTGTAGATCACGTGTGCGTTGCTGTAAGACGTGCCGCGCGGTCCCTGGAGGGCGGGTCCGAAGTAGACGTCCTTGGCGATATCCGGTACGTCCTCCTGCGCCGAGCGGTAGGCGGAGATGGAGTTGAGGATGTAAGACGCGCGGCCGGCCAGTAGCGCCTGGTTGTTGGAAGCGGCGTTCCACGCGAACACCTCGGGCGTCATGGCGGCCTCGTAGAGCTCCTTCATGAAGTTGACGGCTTCTATGGCGCGCTCGAAGTGCTCGCCCTGATCGATGACGATGTTGCCGTCGGCGTCCTGTAACGCGCTGTCGAAGGAGTAGAGGATGGCGCGGTGCGCCATGTTGGAGTCGAGCTCCTGCGCCAGGCCGATGCCGAGCTGCACACCCTGCTCGTCGCGGATACGGCCGCCGATATCGATGAGGTCCTGCCACGTGGTGGGACCGTCGGGCATGCCCGCCTGCTCCCACAGGCTGCGGCGGTAGTTGGCCGGGTCTATGGTCCAGCCCACGCAGAAGCCGTAGTACTTGTTGGTGACGGGGTTGTAGGAGTAGCGGCGCGACATGTCGAGCTGAGGGCCGAAGCGGTTGGCGGCTTCCTGATTTACGTCGGCGAGGTCGAGGAGGCTTGGCTCGAACGCGCCCGCCTCGGCCCCGACTATCTCGATGAGGTCGTGCCCGCTACCGGCGGAGAGTTGTGCGGCTACTGTGGCGGGTAGGTCTGCGAGGTTGACGTGGTCGACCACGACGTTCACGCCGTTGACCGCACCCCACTGTTGGGCGTAGCGATCGAACCAGGTGTCGTAGCTCGGAACGAAGTGGCTCCACTGAAGGATGCGCAGCGTGCCGCCCTGACCCTGCGCGCGGAGGAGCGTTGGCCCTGCAGCCGCGGCTACCGCCGATACTCCTACTAGCTTCATGAACGTGCGGCGCGAGATAGGCCTATCTAGGAACGTGAGCTTAGGATGCCTGTCGTTCATCTCAACTACCACCAACCAGTCGCTGGGTCCGCGGGCGGGCCCTCAAAGGGGGCGTGGCCGCACACCGGTGCGGGTCGGAGCAGACTGGCTTGTGACAGGACGGTGGGGAGGTCGGGCCGGGTGCGCCGGAGCTGCGCTGGTTGCGGCATGGGAACGGTTTGGCTTCGTCGACCTCCTCTGCGTTACGTAAGAACGCTGCTCGGAAACGGAGAGACGCTGGATAACCGCGGTGTTCGGTTCGGGCCATCCGGTCGGGCTATGACGAAGCACCACAAAACGACGCCCGGCCTTAGTGCTGGTTTGAGTAACCATAGGCTTAACGGCGTTGGGTGCGCAAGGTTGAACGAACGGTACTGTTCCGCAGCCCGGTCATCTGGGGCCGGGCAGCTAGTCGCGATCGGTCAGTAACCCGGCGGCAGCGCGGGTGGCTGCCAGGTCAGGGCTACGCTGGGCTCGCCAGCTTGATCTGCCGAAGCCGCGTCAGCCGTGCCCGCCGCGGTGACCGTGACCGGTATCTCGAGCAGGGCGTGGCGTATGAGGCAGAGTTCCGCCGCCACTTCGCGGCAGTAATAAACGAGCACGTCGGCGTTCAGTTGCGCCTGCCCAGCCGTAAGCAGGACGTCGAACTCGAGCGTGAGCGGGTACTCGGGCTCGGCCACAGTGATCGTCTGCGCGTCCAGCCCCTGGTCGGCGCCTACGCCAAAGCTGACGCTCACCTGGAGTGGCGCCAGGAGGTTGGCTTTGTAGCCCTCCGGCAGGCTCAGAGTGAGAGCCACCGTGCCCTTACCCGCAGTGGTGGTCATGCCAGGGACCTCTACGACCTCGTCGTAGTGCACCTGACGCCGTGCTTCCTGCATAAGAAGTCCGTTCGGATCGGTTAGCGTGAGCGTTCGCACCACCAGCGAATCCAGGTTGGCCACCCTCACGGCGTGGTTGTTGGTGTCGGCCACGTAGAGCGAGCGGCCCATGACGCTCAGGCCGCCGGGTTCGTAGAAGCGCGCCTCGTCCCCGGCGCCGTCCTGCCACCCCTCGACGCCGCTGCCCAGCAGCGAGGTGCTCTCACGCGTGATCGGGTCGAGCACCTTGATCTTGTGGTTGTAGGTATCGGCTACGTACAGCAGCCCCTCGGCGTACGCCACGTCCTTCGGATGCTGCAGCAGCGCCTGGGAGCCCACGCCGTCGGCGTCGCCGAAGTCGAAGAGGCCGGTGCCCACCAGGGTGCTGATGTTGCCGCCTTCGGCGACGTCGACCTGGCGCACAGCGCTGGCCTCACTGTCGGCCACGAACAGCAGCTCACCGTCGGTGGCCAGGCCGCTGGGTTGGTTGAGGCCGCCCAGCAGCGCTACGCCGTCCCTCAGCTCCTCACGGCCGCTGCCGGCGTGCAACTCCACGCTCTGCGTGAGTGGCACGTAGCGCCAGACCTGGTGCTGGCCCGCCATGGCGATGAACAGCTCGCCGTCCAGCCACAGCACGTCCCAGGGCGAGTTGAGCCCTCCCGAGGCGGGGGCGCTGCTGCGGCCGAAGAGGTACTCCTGCGAGCCGTTGCCGGCTACCGTGACCACCGTGCCCGCCCGGAGGTTCACCAGGCGGACGCTGTGGTTGCCCGTGTCGGCCACGTACAGGGAATCTGGCCCGGCCAGCGCCATGCCCTGGGGCCTGTTGAACGACGCCTGCGCGTACCCGCCGTCCTGCAGGCGGCCCTCGCCGTTACCGATGACCGCGGTGACGGTGCCCGAGAAGTCCGTTACGACTATGCGGTTGTGACCACTGTCGGAGATGAAGAGCCGCCCCCCCAGCGGGTCGGCCAGCACGTGGCCCGGGAAGCGCAGCGCTGTGCGGGGCGGCGTTACAGCCTCGAGGTTGAGCTCAAGCGGAGTGCGGTCCAGCGTGCCCCGCTCCTCGAACACCTGGATCATGCCGGCGATGACCTCGTCGAACAGGTCGTAAATGCCCTCGCCCTCGTGCCGGCCGAGCACGTTGCCATCCGGGTCGATGAGGATGAAGCTGGGCCACGCGCGGATGGAGTACTGGCTCCAGATGGCGAACGAGGAGTCGTTGACTATGGGGTGGGTGCGGTCGTAGCGCTGCGCGATCATGCGGATGTTGGCGGTCTCGGACTCGTTGTAGAACTTGGCCGAGTGCACGCCTATGACCACCAGCTCGCGCTCGTACTTGGTCTCGAGCGCCTGAAGGTCGGGGATGACGTGGATGCAGTTGATGCAGCCGTAGGTCCAGAAGTCGAGCAGCACGATCTTGCCGCGAAGCTCCTCCAGGGTCAGTTCGCGGTCGGTGTTGATCCAGTCGAGGCCGGGAGGGAACTCGGGCGCCGGAGCGCGGCCCACGTAAGACTGCGCCGCGCCAGGGGCGCCGACAAGGGTGCCGAGCAGTACCGCCAGCAGTGCCGCCATGGCCAGGAGCTTGCGCATGGGGTGATGATAGGGCCAGTAGCGTTCAGGCGGCGTATCTGGGAGCGTGAGGACGGCCGCCGGCGCGAGTTACGGCAGCCAGGCCAGTATCGCGGTGATCAGGTTCTGCGAGTCCACGACGTACGCCTGCGAGTTGGCGGGGTCGCGCACGTCTACCAGGTAGGGGCCGGTGCCATCGTTCGGCAGGACCAGGGTATCGCTGAGGCCGTAAGGGCGCAGACCCGTGAACGCGATGTGTTCGCCGTCTGGCGAGAACGCCGGGCCCGCGTTGGCGGTCGGCCCGGTCGTGAGTTGCCGTGGAGTGCCCTCAGGAGCGAGGTCCTTGACCCAGATGTCGCCGTTCAGCACGTAAGCCAGCTGCGACTCGTCGGCCGAGAGCGCGAGGAAGGTCACGCCCCGTTGACCCCACTCGGCCCGGGTGAAGGTCTGGATCAGGTAGGCTCCGAGTTCATCGTCGTCTTCGAGGAACTGCGCGAGCGGAACCATGATCACCGCTCCGTGCACGTCGGGGTCGAAGGCGCCGCCAGCCTCGTACGCCATCAGCAGGCTCAGGTCGCTGGTCCACAGCATGTTGGTGCTTGCCACCCGGTAATCCAGGGCCGTGTAGACGATGGACGCCGTTTCCGTGTC
>JBAYRM010000069.1:0-9613 GCA_041676665.1 Trueperaceae bacterium | reverse complement strand
GCGGAAAATTGAGCGGCTGGAGGTAAGCAGTTGCGTCACAAGCTCTAACTTACCCGGTATATAGGCGGCTGGCTAATTACGGGTTTGCAGCCTCGGAAACCATCCTGTGTTTGCGCCGTGCTATTTTCGGGTCCGGCCACCAGGGCCCCGGACGAGACGCAACGTACCCGGTAACGACAAGACGTTGCTCAAGGAGGGTTCCTATGGCGTGGTTCGTTCTCATCACATCTGGCATGTTCGAGGCCGTGTGGGCCGTGGCGCTCGGCAAGTCCGACGGGTTCACTAAGTTGGTTCCGTCGCTGGTGTTCGCTGGCGCCCTAGTAATCAGCATGGGCGGCTTGGCGTACGCCATGAAGACGCTGCCGACCGGGACGTCGTACGCCATCTGGGTGGCGGTAGGTGCGTCACTCGCCGTTATTTACGGCATGGTCACCGGGGCAGAGGCTGTGTCACTAGCCAAGGTGCTGTTGCTGGCTGGCCTCATAGGGTGCGTGGTGGGGCTCAAGTTGGTCAGCTGAGCACGGGGCGCTTCCGCGCTAGGTTCACGTTCCTGCCACATGCACGGTGTAAACTGTCATGTGGAAGGGGGCTGGCTATGCCCAACGCGGAAGCGCTACCCGGGACGGGAACGTGGTCGCCGCAAGCAGGATCTCAATATGTTGGCCTCGGCACTCGAACGTTGGCGCGGCTGCTGCGGAGCAAGGACGTCAGCTTGGCCAGCGCCAGTCGCCGTATCGAGGAAGGGCTACCGTTCCGCTTGTTCAGCGAACTTGCTGGCCAGCTCGGCATTACGCACGCTAGCCTGGCCGGCTACCTTCGTATCAGTGAGAGCACCCTTTACAGGCGCAAGGCCGCCGGACGGTTCGACCCTACAGAGAGCGACCGGCTGTGGCGCTACCTCGTCTTGTACGGTCGGGCCGTAGATGTTCTGGAGAGCCAAGCGGCAGCCGTGGAGTGGCTGTCGGCGCCCTTGCCATCCCTCGGCGACGCCTCGCCGCTTGCGGTAGCGCGCGATGGCCCTGGCGCCACCCGAGCTTTGGCGGTCCTCGGGCGCATAGAGCACGGTGTGTTCGGGTGAGGTACTCGGCGCCTGACGCCTCTGCTGAGCGGTAGTAGGCGTGAAAGGCTGGCGCATAGTAAAGCGCTCTCTGGCGGAAGGTGCCTTCACGGGCGAGGGTGCTCGCCTCTACGGGGGCCGCTGGAACTCCCCGGGGAGGCCGGTCGTCTATCTGGGCGGTTCCCCTGGCATCGCCGCTTTGGAGGTGCTGGCACATAATGCGCGGCCCGCACTGTTGAGCGCGAAGTTCGTGATCATAGAGGTTACGCTTCCGCCGGGTTCTGTCCTTAACCTGGACGCGACCAACCTACCGGAGGGCTGGAACGACCCGGACGACCACTCGCTTGCGGCGGCGATAGGCGACGCTTGGTTGGATAGTGGCGACAGCTTAGCGTTGCGGGTGCCGTCCGCTGTCTTACCGCTAGAACGCAACCTGGTGGTCAACGTTCAACACCCGCAATTCGGGGAGGTCGCCACCGCGGTGCCGCAGGCGTTCGCTTTCGACCCGCGGCTGCGGTAGGGCTTTGGTTCAGTAACCCTTGCCGTACCTCTTGTTATGCGGGTGCGCGCTCACCGCCATGCGGCGGTACGCCTTCACAGGCTTGAGGATGTTGCGGCACTGCGGGTTCACGCAGCCGGGGCAGCGCAGTCCGTACTGGCTGCTGCAGGCCTCACCGCTACGTAAGTGCTCGTGCACAATGGCGGCCATGGCGTCCAGGAACTGCGGCAGGTCGTTCAGCGCCGGGGCGCGCTTGTACTCGGTGATGCCGGACTTCTCGGCCAACTCGCCGTACTCGATGTCCAGTTCATGCAGCGTCTCTATGTGGTCGGAGGTGAAGGCGATAGGCACCACCAGCACACGCCTGCGCTTCTTGGCGCCCAGTTCCTCAACCACCGACTCGGTGGAGGGCCCAAGCCACGGCACGGGACCCACCTCCGACTGGTAGCTGAGCAGGTGCTCGTTGTTGCTACCTAAACGCTTGAGCACCTCGTGCACGCTGGCGCCTATTTCGAGCGGGTAGGCGTCGCCGCGGTTAACGATGCTCATGGGCAGGCTGTGCGCGCTGAAGACTATCAGTACGTCGTCGCGGTCCTCCGGCGCGAACTGTTCAAGCCCCTGCCGCACGGTGGTGGTCATGGCCTCGATGAACAGCTCGTGCGTTGGCCAGCGGTCGATGACGCTCCACTCGAAGGAGTCCTGTAGACCCACTCGCCTGGCCGCGCGCCACAGCTCGTTCAGGCTGCTGCCCGTGGTGGCGCAACTGAACTGCGCGTACTGCGTGAACGCCACGGCGCGCTTCACGCCGTCCGCCGCCATCTGCTTCAGGGCCGTCTCGCTGGACGGTTCGCCGTAACGGAACGCCACGTAATGCTTATGCGGCGCCGTCTCGGGGGAGAGCTCGTCGAGGCGCGCGCACATCTCGCGCCCCTGCAGGTTGGTCCACTCGAGGATCGGGCTGCCGCCGCCGATGTCGGCGTAGTTGCGCTGCACCGCCGGCGTGCGGCGCTTGGCTATGAACGGTCCCAGCCAGTCTTGCATGGGGAGTTGGATGATTTCACGGTCGGCGAACAGTTCCTCTAGGAACGGACCGACCTCGTCGAGTGATTTGGGACCGCCGAGATTGAGCATCACGACGCCTGTGGGAGCACGTGTCATGAGAGGAAGGCTAACTAGGGCCGGCCGCCCAAGAGTCACACAAGTGTCACGTGGCCTTTGCGGTCGTCAGTTCTGCGCTTGCGGGGTGAACCGGTAACCCACGCCCCACACCGTGTGGAAGTAGACGGGGTTGCTCGGGTCGGGCTCGAAGTGCCTGCGCAGGCGAACCACGAAGTTATCGACCGTGCGGCTGCTCGGGTAACGGCCCATGCCCCACACGCTGTCGAGGATCTCGTCGCGGCTAACGACCTCGCCGGCGCGGCGCGCCAGCAGGCTCAGGATGCCGAACTCGCGTTCGCTTAGCTCCACCGTCTTGCCGGCCGCGGTTTGCGCCGTCCACGACCGCAGGTCCACGCTGTTCCCGCCGAACACCAGGCGCGAATCGGCGGCTCTCAGCGCGCCGGTTCTCCCTAGCAGCTTGCGCACCCGCAGCAGGAACTCGGGCAGGTGGAACGGCTTGGCAAGGTAGTCGTCGCCGCCGGCTTCCAGCCCTTCCACGCGCTCCTCGGGCCTGCCCTTAGCTGACAGGAAGAGCACCGGCGTGTCGTCGCCTTCAGCGCGCTTCTCTCGGCAGAGGGTGTAACCGTCCTTGTGCGGCAGCATGACGTCCAGCACCACCAGGTCGGGCTTCACGGCATGCCACAGCGTGGCTCCGGCGCGCCCGTCCGCGGCGCGGCGCACCTCGTGCCCTTCGGCTTCGAGGTTATCGGCAAGAACCGCGGCTAGTGCCGCTTCGTCCTCGACGATTAGGACCCTCGTACCAGTCAATTAAACGCTCCCGCTGTAGCCGGCACGGCTAGGTACTCGCTGCTGTCAAGCAGCGGCAGCAAGATAGTAACCAGCGTGCCGCCATGGGCGCCATCCTCAATGCGCACCTTGCCGCCTAGGGACTCTACAGCCCGGCGTACTAGGTATAGGCCCAAGCCGAGGCCGGGGGAAGTGCGGGTGAGCTCGCTGCCTACGCGGTAGAAGCGCTCCAGCACGTTCTCCCGCTCGCTCTCTGGGATGCCGGTGCCCTGATCCTCAACGCTAAGGGTGGCCCATTTACCGTCGCGCGATACTGTTACGCGCACCTGCTTAGCTTCGCCAGGCGAGTACTTGATGGCGTTGTCGAGCAGGTTGTCGAGCATTAAGGACACCTCTTCGGTCGACACGTTCACTACCACCGGCACGGTGGTGGGCTCGAGCTCGAGTTGCGCTCCGCGCGCCTCAAGCAACGGGCGCGCGTGCGAGAGCGTGTCGGCCACCAGGACGCCGAGATCGAGCCGCTGCCTGGCCACTGGTGGCGTGTCGGCCTCCAGGCGGGCTGTGGCCAACACCTGCTGACCTGTGTGATCGAGCCGGTCCACCTCAGCGCTCATGCGGCCCAGGTACTCCCGGAGCTTCTCGGGCTTCAGATCGCGTAGTTGCATGGTCTCTATCAGCAACCTGAGGGTGCTGAGCGGCGTCTTGTACTCGTGGCCGATAGCGTCTAGGAAGTTGCTTTGGCGGCGCTTAAGCTCGCGCTCGAGGCGCAGGTTCCTGGCGATGATGAAGAGCCCCAGCATGACCACCAGCACGAAGAAGGGGCCCTCGAACGCGAACATACGGACCACGCTGCGGTGCTCGGCCATGTAAGCCTCTAGTTCTACTTCGTTCAGCAGCACCGTTCCGGTGGCCTGGTCGAGCCGCAGGCGGGGTTGCTGTGCCAGCAGGTCGAGCACTTCGGCCTCGGTACCCTCAGCAAGTAGCGCGTTCAGCGTGAGGGCCTCGCGCTCCAGGCCCGCCACGGTTGCCAGGCTCACCTGTTCCACGAACTGGGCTTGGAAGTAGATCCACCAGGCCATCTGGGCCGTGACGAAGGCGATGATCACGCCGAACGCAACGCGCGTGGCGCCGCGTGAGGTAAGGAAGCGGCGCTTCACGTTCCAACCCCGCTGTTCAAGCCGACCACATAGTGCCCCGCAACCGGCGGAGTGCGCTCGGCATTGTAAATGGGTAACCTGAGTGCGGATGAACTTAGAGAGATGGTCATGCGGGCGTTCCTGAGCCAGCTTAGCGCCCCGCTCGCTATCGGCGCTGGGCTCGCGCTACTGTTGAAGCTAGCCGAAGTGTTCGTCGGTTTACCACCGGCCGTACGCTTCTTCGGTGGAGGCGCGCTGATAGTGATTGGTGGGGCGCTTTCGAGTGGAGCATCGGGTTCGACCTTGATGGACAAGGGGCGGGTGCGCGGCCTGACAGAGTCCGATATCAGAGAGCATGTCGATACCCGGCGCGGCAACCTGGCGGCGGGCACCAAGCTCATCATCATTGGAGCGATGCTCATGTTGTCGCAGGTGTTCTTTTGAGCGGATACTCCATTGGAAGGTGATCGCAGCTGCGATAGGTGACTTAGGGTTGGGGAGGAACTGGCCCTCTCTCATAACGAGATGCGCTAGCGTGAACGCATGTCGTTCCGATGGCGCTTCCTCATAACTGCCTTAGGTCTATTGACCGCCCTTTCGTTCACGTTCGCGCAGCGGCAACTCACCGACCTGCTGCCGGACACAACCGTGCTGGCGGTCGAACTTGCACCTCAGCAATTCGACCCCACCGCTCTGCACAGCATTTTTGCGGACCTCGAAACCGCTGAGGCCGAACGAGTCTGGGGTGATTACGCGGCGCTGCTGTCCAGCTTCGCTGACTCGTCGCCGTTCGAGTCGAGCTCTGTCAAACAGGAGTTCGACGCTTTCCGGGAGGACTTCATAGCAGAGTGCCCGGCGCTCTGGAACGCCTTGGAGGCGGCTGTGAGCCGCGAGTGGTCCGCTGCGTTCGGCGTGACCGTGTCGCGCTTCGATCCGGAACCCGACCTGTTGTTCGTCACTCGGGCCGCCAGCCGCTCGCTCAGCGCGCAGGTGCTGGCGGGGGCCATCACGTGCTTCGACGGCCGCCGCTTCGGCATGGAGGGCTCGTCGCCCATCTACCTGTTCGCGGACGGCAGCGAGGTCCCTCTACTGGTGGCCGAGGCGGGCGGGGCGTTGGTTGCCTCGTCTGACCCTGACGTCCTGCGCGGCGCCATCAGGCGCGCCAACGGCTCCGGCGAAGCCGCGCTCTCTGACACGCTAATCGCCAGCTACTCCAACCAGCTCGAGCCCGCCGGCATGAAGGTGACCCTCAACCTCGCGGCGGTGGCCGACGCGCTAGCTTTCATGCGTGGTTCCGTGCCGCCCGAGGCGCTGGCGCTGTTCGACAGGCTCGGCACGACCCTGCGCGTGGTCAACGGTGTGGCTTGGGCTGTGAGCCTAGACGCCGATGGCATCGTCATCAACTCCGTCTCCCCTTGGGACGCTGCGCTCGCCGAGTCCAGCGGCGAGGAGGCCCTGCTGGCGCTTCTGTCGTGCGCCGAGTGCGAACTGCCGAACGCTTCCTTCCCGGTGCACACCGTGGCGGTCGAAGCCGGAGCGTTCCCGCTGACCGCGTTCGTCGACTGGGTGGACACCTGGCTCAACGACTTGATTGAGGCTGACGTGTTGAGCGGTGATGAGGACTTCGGCGTGCGTGACGTCTTCGCGGAAGCAACCGGAGTAGACCTCGGCGTGGCCCTTCTCGACTGGCTGGACGGCTCGTTCCAGAGCTACACCACCGGCGTGTACGACACGGACCTGTCCAACTGGCTGATGGGCTTGCCTACCGTTACTACCGTGCGGGTCTCCTCGGAGGAAGCCGCGTGGCGTGGGGTTAACGCCTGGCTCGAGATAGCCGAGAACGTGAGCGCCATGGCCAGCCGCATGATGGAGCCCAACGCCTCGGCCAGTGCCTTCCGCGGCTTTGAGCAGGCCGTCTCCGTGCAGGAGCTCGAGTACCAGGGGGTCGACTACCTGCGGGTGCGCTCGGCTCCAAACCTCGATATCGGCGTGGCGGTAGTCAACGACCACCTTGTCGTCGCCTCACCCGTCGGGGCCCTGTTCCAGGCCATTGATGGCGGGCGACTGGGCCTGCCCATCATCGACCGCGCGGCTCGCATCACTGACATCGCTGGCATAGGCAACGCCGCTGGCGCTAACGGCAGGCTCGTCGGCTACTCGGTCATCGCCACGCCAGCGTTCTTGGAGGGCTTGGGGCGCGTGGCCGAATTGGCGTCAAGCGGCATAGCCACAGGCCTGTGGCTCGGCGGCATCGGCGCCGCCGAAGAGCTGCCAGCGGGTTCGAACCTCGTGCCGCCCAGCTACGCCGACGCGCTGGTTCTCACCGACCTACTCGTCGATGCACTGGACCTCATGACGGGCAAGTTCGGCATGGCCTCGGGCACCTCGGTTATAGATAATGACGCGCGCTGGACCACCTGGCGGTTACCGCTGAACCGGTAACACCGGCCCCGAACAGGCGGACTAGTTCCAACAAAAGTACTCGGGCGGCCCATGGCGGGCCGCCCGCTTCAGTTCACCCGTGTTGGAATGCCAGGCTCAGACGTGCCCGAACTTCTCGAGCATCTCCTGCGTGGTCATGCCCTGTTCGGCTAGCTTGCGGGCCTCTTCCTCCATGCGCACTATGGCTTCGGCGCGTTCCAGTATGCGGATCACGTGCTCCGCGGCTATGACCACCACGCCGTCCTCGTCGCCGAACACGAAGTCGTCCTTCGCCACGGTGATGAGGTCGCCCAGTGCGCCGCGGATGGTGACGGGTTCGCCGTGGGAGCGCACGCGCCACCTGCCGACGGACTGGACGGGACTCACGTAACGGGCGAACACCGGGAAGCCGGTGGCGGAAATGACGGACACGTCTCGGAAACCGCCGTCTACTACCGCGCCGTGGCAGCCCCGCTTCTGCATGTTGGCTGCTATGAGATCGCCGAAGAGGCAGATGCCAGCGGCGTCGGTACCGGCCCACACTGTCACGCTACCGGCAGGTAGCTCGTCCACCACCTGCAACTTCAGGCGGTCGGCGCCCTTCTCGTTCACCATGCGCCCCTCGATGGGGTAAGCCCAACCGGCCACCACTTGGCGCTCTTCGGTGCGCCGCACGATGCCGTTGTCCAGTGCGGTCACGGGCCACTCCAGCTCGTCGTACACGTCGCAGATGGTGGCAGTGTTGAGGGCGATGAAGCGCTCGCGGATCTGTTGGCGGTCGAGTTCGGTCACTGAGGGTCCTTTCAGTTGCCCGGCCGCAGGTCGAGCCCCACCAGCACCGGGTCGTGATCCGAGGAGCGGTACGGGTCGGGCGCGTAGAAGGCCGCCTGCGGCGCCTTCTTGAACGACATGTCGTAGTCGAGGATATCGGGCTCGTCGGCGTTTATGTGCCAGGCGGTGGCGCCCGTGACCTGCGGGGTGAGGGTGGAGCTCGCCACGGCGTAGTCGAGGTAGCCCACCATGCCGTCGAACACGAACGTGTAGGCGTCCGGGCCCACGAACTCGGCCAGCAGATCGGTGTAGTCGTCGCGGGTGTTCGGAGCACCGTCGGGGCCGGCCAGCAGCGCCAGCGTCGGCTCCTCCTGGGCGTACGAGTTGAGGTCACCGACGATGAGGAAGTCCGGGTCGCCGGAGCCCGTGGGGTCGGTCGCCAGCCAGCGCAGCAGTTCCTGCACAGCCAGCGTGCGCGACTGGTTGCAGTTGCCCTGCAGACCGCCCTCGGGCCTCTCGCCGCAGGCGGAGCCCTTGCTCTTCAGGTGGTTCACCACAATTGTGAAGCGCCCACCGTTCTCGTCCTCGAACGTTTGGGCCAGCGCGGCGCGGTTGCGCTCCTCGCCGGTACCTACCGGGTCCAGGAAGGCGTGCGTGTTCAATACCGCCGGCCGGCCGATGGGGGTGAGGACCGCCGGCTGGTAGATGAGAGCCACCTTGATGGCGTCGTTGCCAACCGGGCCGCCGCTGTTGACGTACGCGTAGGTGCCTATGCCAGCGGCGCCGTTCAGGCCCGTAACCAGTTCGGCCACGGCGGCGTGGTCGCCGTCGTTCTCTATCTCCATGAGGCCCACCACGTGAGCATCAAGGGCGTGCAGGGCGTTCACAAGCTTTGCCCACTGGCGCTGCTGCTCGGCGGCGTTGTCGGCGCCGCGGCACTCGACGTTGCCGCGCGGGCCGCACACGTTGCCTTGGTTGGTGGTGTGCCCGAAGTAGTTCAGCACGTTGAACGCAGCGGCTCTTACGGTGCCGCCCACGTCGTCCGGCGTTTCGGGTCGCGGGTTGGCGCGCACGTACTCGGCGCCCAGCACCGGCTGCACGCGGTACGTGTCGAAGCGGTAGTCGAGCACACCGGTGAGGTTCTTGAGCACGTCGCCGCCACGGAAGGTGTGGTTGGCCGAGAACAGCGCACCGTCCGGGTGCCGGCTGATGGCGGGGTTCTGGTCGCTGATACCGTCGTCTAGCGTTATGCGGTTGAGTGGCATGGCTGCCATGGCCGCCGCAGCCCGCGGGTCGTCATGCGGGTAGTCGTGCGTGGGCTGGAACACGCGTGAGCGCCCCTCGCCGGGCCAGGCCAGCACGATCTCGCCGAATCGGTCGTAGTTGAAGTACTCGCTTATCACTAGCTCCTGCGGGAAGGTCACCAGCATGCCCTCGTAAGCCTCCAGCGCGTCCAAGCTCTCGAGCGGGAACTCGATGACAGCGGGGGAAGGGAGCGGCTGGTCGTTCTCGCAGATGACCACGTCCGTCGGGCGGCCGAGCTGTGTTACGAAGCCGGTCTCTAGTACGGTGCCGGTTACCCGCACCAGTTGGCCCACGCGTACGTCCGTGCGGGAGTCGGCTATGTAGATGCCTTCGGAGGTGCGCGGGTCGTCGTCCGTGTGGTGATCCTCTTCCTGCACGAAGTAGCCGCCCAGGTTGGTGCCGAAGCGGTCGCCGTCGCCGTTCTGGAAGTCGCCTACGACTACGCCTTCGATCGTGAGCGTTTCGCCGATCAGTGGAGAGCGGTTTCCCGTGCCCTGGACCTGGTGGATGGGGGTGGCT
>JBAYRM010000068.1:0-9615 GCA_041676665.1 Trueperaceae bacterium | reverse complement strand
TTCGGCTACTCGCTGCTGCTGCCGGCGATGCAGTCGGCGTTGCAACTCACGCTGGCGCAGGCCGGGGCGCTCGGCAGCGCTAACACCGGCGGTTACCTGGTCGGCGCCGTCATCAGTCACAAGGTGCTGGCGGCGGTCGGTTACCGGCGCGGCTTCTACGCCGCACTGTTGCTGCAGGGGGTAGCGCTGCTGCTCATGGGGCTGGCTCCGTCGATAGGCGTGATGGTCGTGCTGCGGGCGGTGCAGGGCGTGCTGGGCGCCTTCGTGTTCGTGGGCGGTGCGGCTCTGCTTCTCGCCTCGGGCGGCAGGGCGGGTGCGCTGGGGGCGTACTTCGGTGGGGTTGGGGGTGGGATCGCGCTGTCGGTGCTGATCTTGCCGCTAGCCGCCGACTGGCGTTTGGGTTGGTTGGCGCTGGGCACGTTATCGCTGTTGATGGCAGCCACGAGCTTATTGCCGGTCAGGTCGCTGCGTGAGCCCGCGCCGCCGGTGCTGGGGCGTGGCGGCAGCCTGGCGCCTATCGCCTTGGCCATGCTGGTCTACGCGCTCTACGGTGCGGGGTACATCGGTTACATGACGTTCGTGACCAGCGGGGTGTCTGGCTCACTGCTGCTCTTCTGGCTGGTGCTGGGGCTGGCGACGCTGTTCAACGGCGCCGTGTGGGGTTGGGTGGTGGCGAGGTGGGGTGGCGCGGCGGGTATTCGCCTCTCGATGGTGCTGCTGGTGATCGCCAGTCTGGAGCCGCTATTACGCGCAGCGCCCCTGTTGTCGGCGGCGCTGTTCGGCGTGTCGTTCCTCGGGGTCATCACCGCTATCACCGACCTGTTCAGGCTCAAGTTGCCGCCGGGGGCGTGGCCGCGCGCCATGGCGTTGTCGACGGCGGTGTTCGCGCTGGGTCAGGCGCTGGGCCCGGGTGTGGCGGGGCTCATCGGCGACCTCACCGCGGGCGTTAGCGGGTCGTTGTGGGCCGCCACGACCCTGCTGGCCGCTGGTTTGGGCGCGAGCCTGCTGCCGCTGGGTAGGTCGGACCGTGGCCGTGGCGTAGGCGGCGCCGGCTAGCCCCGCGACTGCGCAGTTCGGCCGCGCTAATGGTAATTTGCAGCGGATGCCTGAAGTAACGATGGGCGTGGATTTCGGCCTGAGCGTGACCGACGTCGTTAAGGCGTCTGGCGGTGAGGTCATCGCGCACGCGGCGCGCCACCGCCCTGGGCCCGCCTCGGTGGAGCTGCTGCGCAGCGTTCTGGCTGACCTGGAGGAGGGCGCGTTGCCGGTGGGTGACACCAACGGCGCGAGGATCGGCGTAACCGGGGGGCGGTCGCGCGAGCTGCCGGCGCGGTTCGGAACGCACGAGTTGGTGCACGTGCGGGAGCCGGAGGCGGTGGCGCGCGGTGGGCTGGCGCTGGCCGAGGTGGCGCGCGCCCTGGTGGTGTCGTGCGGCACGGGTACCGCCATGGTGGCTGCGGACTCGGAGCAGCAGCGCTACGAGCACGCTTCTGGCACGGCTGTTGGCGGCGGCACTCTCGAGGGGCTGGCTAAGCATTTGCTGGGCATGCGCGACGCGAGCGCCGTGGCGTGGCTGGCGCTGCAGGGCGACGCGGCGGGGGTCGACACCACGCTGGCCGAGGTGCTGGGCGGTGGCGTGGGGCACCTGCCACCTTCTGCCACTGCCGTGAACCTGGGGCGCCTGGCGCAGCTCTCTGCGCCCGAACCGGCGGACCTGGCGGCGGGCCTGGTGACCTTGGTGGGGCAGACAATCGCGCTGGTTTCGCTGAACGCCGCCAAGGTGGCTCACATGCCGCAGGCGGTGTTCGTGGGGCGGCTGGCCGAGTTCGAGGCCGTGCGCCGCGTTGTTCGCAGCGTTTACGAGCTGTACGGCGTGCCCGCCCCGGTGTTCCCGGATGGGGCCGGTATGGCAACGGCGTTCGGGGCGGCGCTAGCGGCACGATCTGCAACTAGATAGAGTGGTCTAGCTATCAATTTCGGCCCCGGGCCAACCCCGCGTTACCTCGACCCAGCCCAGGGAACCACTGCACTGCTCAAGCTCGGCGAGGGTCATGGGCACGGCCGAGCTGGCGCTGCCGGCTGCGGGGAAGACCACGTCGAAGCGTTGCAGCGAGCGGTCTAGGAACACGCGGGTGCCTTCGGGATTGGCGAAGGGGCACACCCCGCCGATGGGGAAGCCGGTCAGGGGCGCCACGTCGTCGGGGGCGAGCATGCGCGGCTTGCCACCGAAGAGCCGTTTGAAGCTGCCGTTGTGCATGCGTGAATCGCCGGCGGCCACGATGAGGACGGCGCGGCCTGGATCGTCGGGGTCGTAGAAGGCTAGCGTCTTGGCTATGCGCGCAGGTTCGGTGCCGACTTTCTGCGCGGCGAGTTCCACGGTTGCGCTGGACTCGCTGAACTCCATGATCTGGTCCGCTTTGCCGAACGGCTCAAGGTGCTTGCGTACGTTCTCGACTGACATCTGGCGAGCATAACCAAGCCTCCGGCGCCAGGACCACCCGGCGCCGGAGGCGAGCCCGCTTGAGGGTACGGGCGTTAGGCGGTTACGGCCTGCCTGTCGGTGACCTTGGCGACCGCCTGCTCGACGATGTCGAGGCCCCGCGCGAACGTTTCCATGTCGATGGTGAGCGGCGCGAGCACCTTCACCACCTGGTCGCGTGAGCCTGAGGTTTCGATGATGAGCCCGTCGTCGAAGCACTGCTTGACGATCTTGCCGGCCAGTTCGCCAGAACCGACGTCGACGCCGAGGAACATGCCGCGGCCCTTGAGCCTGGCGCCGGGGACGCGCTCGGCGATGCGCGTGAGACGCGACTCGAGGTACTGCGAGCGCTCGTTGATGCTGCCGAGGAAGGCGTCGTCGGACCAGAACTTCTCGAGCGCCACGCGGGCCGTGATCATGGCGTGGTTGTTGCCGCGGAACGTACCGTTGTGCTCGGCGGGCTTGAAGACGTCGTACTGCGGCTTGACCAGCAGCGCAGCGAACGGCAGGCCGAGGCCCGAGAGCGACTTGGCCATGGTGATGATGTCGGGCTGCACGCCCATGCCGTCGAACGAGAAGAACCCGCCCGTGCGGCCGATGCCGGCCTGGATGTCGTCGATTATCAGCAGCGCGCCGTGCTGGCGGGCGATCTCGGCCACGCGCCTAACCCACTGGGCGCTGGCGGGGTTGAGGCCGCCCTCGCCCTGTACGGTCTCGAAGATGATGGCGGCGGGCGGCTCGATGCCGCTGGAGGGCTCGTCGAGCAGTTTGGCCAGCACCTCCGCCGTGTCGATATCGGGCCCCAGTGCACCCTCGAACGGCATGCGCGTAACGCCGCCAAGCTGCTGGCCGGCGCCGCCGCGGTTGTACAGGTTGCCGGTGGCTGCCAGGGCGCCCAGCGTGACCCCGTGGAAGCCGGTGGTGAAGGCGATGACGTTGGTGCGGCCGGTGGCCTTGCGCGCCAGTTTCAGTGCGGCTTCCACGGCGTTAGCGCCGGTAGGGCCGGTGAACATCATGCGGTGGTCCATCCCGCGCGGCTGCAGGATCAGGCGCTCGAAGGTGCCGAGGAACGCCCCCTTGGCGTCCGTGTGCATGTCGAGCCCGTGCGCCACGCCGTCGGCCGAGATGTGTTCCACCAGCGCGGCCTTCATGTCGGGATCGTTATGACCGTAGTTGAGTGACGAGCAACCGGCCAGGAAGTCGATGTAGTCGCGCCCGTTGGCGTCGGTCATGATGGCGCCGCTGGCTTTCACGAACGCTGTCGGGAAGCGCCGGCAGTAACTGCGGGCCTCGGACTCGCGCCTTTGGTAGATGGCAGTGTCGGTCTTGGGGTTGGCGTTGCTAGTGGACATGTTGCTCCCTTCGGTTCCAGTGCACCTTCTAGGTGCTTCTGGAACTTGGACGCAGCGCCCCCGCGTGAATGTCCCGATCAGAGACCGCCTGTATAGGAGGTAAGGGAAGTGTGTGCTCCGGATCAACCGGCTTCTTGCGGCAATGGGCCTTTATGTCTCGGTACCAAGTGTACTTTACGAGGCGGGGGGAACGCGACCCTAGGCCGCGCCGCAGATGGTTAGCGCCGTGCGCACCAGCACTTGCCTAACGGTCTCCACGCTCTCTAGCTCCACCCACTCAACGCGCTGGTGTATGCCGCCGCCGCGTGGCCCGTAAAGGACGGTGGGGATGCCGGCGGCGGCTACCAGGGCAGCGTCGGTCCAGTAGGGGGCGCCCACCAGCGGGGCTTCTGCGCCCGTTACCTCACGCGCGGCCTCGGCCACCGCCCGCACGACCTGGCTTTCGGGGTCCACCTCGAACGGTTCCCTAGCCAGTATGGTGCGCACGCTCGCTTTCAGGCTCGGGTCGGCGCCACGCAGGTCAGCCAACAGGCCGTGAAGCTCGGCGCGCGCCCGCTCGTGGCTCTCGCCAGGTATGGTCCGGCGCTCCAGCGTCAGCGTTGCCCGCGCAGGCGTGGTGTAAAGCTCCTGCCCGCCCTGCGCCAGGACCGGTAGCAGCGAGCCGTGGCCCAGCAGCGGGTGCGGCGGGCCGCTCACGACCTCAGCCGCCTTGCCCTCCACCGCGTGCAGGAGGCGCCCCATGTGGGTCAGAGCGTTCACGCCAGCTTCGGGTTTGGCGGTGTGCGAGGTCTTGCCTTCGAACTCGACCTCCATGACAGCGAAGCCGCGGTGGGCCACCTGTAGCTCCAGTTCCGACGGTTCGGTGACGATGGCTGCGGCCACTGGCGTGCCGGTGCGCTGCAGGTAGGCGAGGCTCTCCTCGGTGCCAACGCTGCCCTCCTCCTCATCGGCCACCGCGGTGAAGATGACGTCGCCCGCCAGCCCGAGCGATTGCGCTTCGGTCACTGCCAGGAGGCAGGCAGCCAGGCTGGCTTTCATGTCGAACACCCCACGGCCGTACATACGCCCCTCGTGTACCTTGGGGTCGAACGGCTCGTCCATACCCTTCACGCCAACCGTATCGAGGTGGCCGTTCAGCAGCAGGTTGGCGCCGCCGCCGCTGCCCTTAGCCGTTACGACCACGCTGGGGCGCCCGGGGGTGCCCTCCAACCACTCGACATTCAGGCCGCGGGCCTCCGCCCACTCCGCAACGAAGCGCGCGATGCGCGCCTCGCCGACATGATCAGGGTCTAGCGACGGGTTCACCGAATCTATCCTCACGAGGTCGGCGATCAGGCCCGTCAGGGAGTCAACAGACGCGTTTCTCATCTTGCGAGGATATGACGAAGCCAGAACGAACCGCCAACCCCCACTATGGGCCTGTGGGCCTATGAAGCTCAGAAGGAGAGAAGCGGGCAGCGCCCAAGCGCGATTTGTGGCTAGGATTACGAAGGTGCATGTCTTCTCTCTAATTCTCTCTAGGCGGAACCTACCCGCATGACCAGTAACTGCACGGCATGGACGTAACCACCTCCCGATTAACCGCCCGGTTGCTCGGTGCGCCGCGCTTCGAGTGGCGCGGGGAGGCCGTGGCGCCCGCATCACGCAAGGGCGCCGCGCTCCTTGCGTTGCTCGCCGCCCACCGAGGTGGACTGCGGCGCGAGGAGATGGCCGAGTTCCTCTGGGAGGCCGGCAAGCTGGCCAGCGTTAGGCAGGCGCTTTACGAGCTGCGGAAGCTGTCGGGTGCGGAGCTGTGGCTGGTTGAGGAAGGGTCGCTGGTGCGCCTCGAAGTGGCGTCCGACGCCGCGGCGTTCGAGGACGCGCTGGCCGACGCTAACCCGGAGGCGGCCCTCGAGCATTACGAAGGGGCGTTCCTGGCGGGCTTCGAGGACGTGAACGTGCCAGCGTTCCTGGACTGGTTAGCGCTCGAGCGCCAGCGGCTGGAGCTGGCGTTCCTGAAGGCGCTCAGCGCCGACGCCAAACGCCTGGAGTCGGAGGGGCAGTTCGGCGCCGCGCGGTTGCGGATCCAGCGTGCACTAGCCGCGGATCCGCTGGACGAGGGGCTCTACCGCACCGGCATGCGCCTGGCGTACGTGCAGGGCGACGTGGAGGGCGCCAAGGAGTTGCTGAACCGCTGCGCCGCCATGACGCGCCGCGAGTTCGGCAGCGAGCCGTCGGCCGAGACGCTGGAGTTGGCGGCCGCGATCGAGCGCGGCCAGCCGCTACCCGTGTCGGCGGACCTCTCGAATCTTCCCTTGCCGCACCTGCGCCTGCTGCAGGCGCTGGCCATTGGCGCCGGGGTGCTCGGGGTGGAGGAGACCGCCCGCGTTATTGAGAGGCCCAGCTTCGACGTGGCCGCCGACTTGGGCGCGCTCGAGAGCCGCGGCCTGGTGAGCGCGCACTTGACGGTGGCGCCGGCTTTCCTGGCGCAGGTGCTGACGTCCTTACCCGTGGCGCTGAGGCGCCTGCTGCACGAGCGCATTGCCGAGGTGCTGATAGCCGGCGACAAGGTGGACCAGGCGGTGGTGGCCGGGCACCTCCTCTCGGCGGGCAACCCGGCGGCGGCGGCGCCGCGCTTCCTGCAGGCGGCCAACAAGGCGCTGGCGCGCTCTGATCTGGCTGCGGCAAAGCTACTGTTGTTCCGGTTGCTGTGGGCCGACGACGGCTCCGAGGTCGGCAGCCTGCGCATTGAGGGTTGCCTGCTACTGGAGGGGGTGGCCTCGCAGACGGGCGACGAGGAGCTGCAGGACGCGGCGCTGGTGGAAGCCGAGCGGTTGGCTTGGTTCAAGCAGTCTGACGCTCATCTGGCTGACGTTCGCATTCGGCGCTCGCGTCAGCAGTTGCGCCGCGGCGAGCGGGGCGAGGCGCTAGAGCTGGCGCTCGAGGCTCTTGCTATTGGGGTGCGCCTCAAGGACGACAGCCTGGTGGCGAAGGCGCGTAACTCTGTGGGTGGCGCGCAGTTCTACACGGGCGACCTTGACGGCGCCGCCGAATCGTTCCGCACCAACCTGGCGGCGGCCGACGCGGTGGAGAGGTTCCGGGCCAACAACAACCTCGGTTCGCTCTCCGCTATTCGCGGCAGCCTGGAGGACGCTTACACGTACTTCGAGACGGCGCTGACCTTGGCGCGGTCGCACGCCACGCGGGCGGAAGTAGGAGCCACCCTGAACAACCTGGCCGCCACGGCCGAGCGCCTCTCTGATTACGGTGCGGCCGTGAAGCACTTCCGCGAGGGGTTAGACCTGGCGCGCAAGGACCGCGCGGCGGTGATGGAAGGTCAGATGCTGGTGAACCTGGCGGTCATCTACAAGCGCCAGGGGCACTTCGGGCCAGCGTGGAACACCGCCCTGGAGGTGGAGGAGCTAGCCACTGAGCTTGACGACCTGCGCCTGGCAGCCCACGCGCTGGAGTTGCAGGCGGAGGTGAAGCGGTCGTGCGGCCGGCTGACGGAGTCGATCCCGTTGCAGCAGCAGGCGGTGGCCAAGGTGCGCGAGCTGGGCGACGACCGTCGCGTGCTGACGCTCGGCGCGCAGCTTACGGTCATGCAGCACGTGGCGGGGCAGGCGCCGTTCGAGGAGGCGGAGGACGCCCTGGAGCGGCTCGAGGAAGCCCGCCTGCACGACATCATCAACTGGTTGTGGATCGAGATGGCCATGGCCACCCGCGCTGGTGGCGCCGTGGAGAGTCTGTTAAACCGCATGGGCCCGGGCGTTACCAACCGCCACATGCGCCTGCAGATGGGCCTGGCGCGGTTGCGCGCGGCCCTGCTGCCTGAAGCCCCAGCGGTTTCTGCTGGTTCCGACGCGGCTGAGGAACTGGTCCTTCTAGCTCAGCGGCTGGTTGGCGAAGAGCCGGCGGATGGTGCCGGGGGCAAAGCGAGCGGCGGCGCGTCGGCCGTTAGCCTGCGCGCCTTAGAGGTGGCGGAGCGGCCTTACGGCTGGTGGCTGCTGCGCAGGTTCTACGAGCGCCACGGTGCCGACCTGCTGGGAGCCACCCCGACTTGGTTTACGGAGCCGGAGGAAGAGTACGTGCAGCACGCGCTGGAGCAGCAGGCGGCCGGTTTGCCTAAGGCGTTGCGAGCGAGCCTGGTCGAGCTGCCGGCAAGGTGGCAAGCGGACCTCGGCGCGGATTGACGCTGTTTTGACGCCATCCACGTAGCATCTACCGAAACGGACGGCGTTCATGTGGGCGCCGCACCTTTCGAGAGGGACCGAGGATGGCTGAAGGAGTGAGGCATTACCTGCTGCGCTTATGGCGCGAAGGCAATGAGCGCGACGACGGCGGGGGCGCGTGGCGCGCCAGCCTGCGCAGCGTGCAAGACGGCAGCGTGCTCACCTTCTCTGAACCCGAGGCGCTACTGCGGTTCTTGAACGACCAGAAGAGCGGGGAGGGGAAGCAGGCGCCGGGGTAGGCCAGTGGAGGGGCACCCGGTCGGCAACAGCCTGAGGCGCCACCGCGCTAGGTAAACTCGCAGCGTGGGTTACATAAGGGAGATTCGGGCCCTCGTAGGTAACCGGCCTCTGGTCCTGGTTAGCGCCATGGTGCTGCTGATCGACGGCGACGGGAGACTGCTCATGCAGAGGCGCGTTGGTACCGGCGCCTGGCATGTTCCTGGCGGTTACCTAGAGCCGGGCGAGTCGGTAGAGCAGACCGCCAGGCGCGAGGCGCTGGAGGAGAGCGGGCTGACGGTGGGGGAACTCGAGCTGGTCGGCGTGTACTCAGGGCCCGAGTTCCACTGGTTCGCGCCGAACGGGGACGAGATCTTTAACGTGACGGTCGCGTTCGTAACGCGCGATTTCTACGGTGAGGCTCGAGCGGATGGCGAGGAGGGGGACACCGTGCGGTTCTTCCGCATTGACGATCTGCCGGATGACTTGGGGCCGCCGGCGGGAGCTGTTCTTGAGGATCTGAAGGGGCGTGGGGCCGTTGGCTGAGGCGGAGACGATTCGGCGCTGAACCGCCACATGGTTAGTGAGGCTTTAGGTCGTTGGGAATAGTGGTCTGCACCTCGACGCTTCAGCGCGATTCAAGGTAAAATGTGCGTATACCCGTGAAGAAGCAGTCTGGTCATGCGCGTTCTCAGGCTCGGTCTATCGCCGCCAACCTGAGGGTCGAAGGTTATTGCCTGACCCGCAAGCAGGTCGGGACTATTGCGGACGTGATTGACGGTAAGCGGGACGCAGGGCGCGAGATTCTTGAGGCCAAGGACGCTCTGGCAGCGCGTGTACAGCTCCGAAGATAAGGTCTACTGCTACCCAGACAGCGCGATTCTCAAAAACTTGCTTGACATCCGCGATGCTGTCACTCTGGCCGAAGCCGAGGGTTACATCGTTGGCCTCCGGCCGCATGTCTTAGTGGCGCAAAAGCTGAGCCCTTCGCGTAGAATCCCGCGCCGATGCTCTCAGCGCGGGATTCTCGTCGTACACGTCCTGGACGTGATCCTTGTGTGGTCGGGGTGGCCAGATTTGAACTGACGACCACTTGACCCCCAGTCAAGTGCGCTACCAGGCTGCGCTACACCCCGTTACGTTGTTCGAGCCGCGGCCCAAGGGCCTTGGTCGAGTAAGGAGCATATCACGCTGGGCCGAGTAAAGTCAGCGCCCGGCGGGCGGAGTCTGCAAGTGCTTCCTTGTCGTCGCCGTAGCCCATGCGCGTTAATGTTCCGGCCAGGGCGAGGTTGGCAATGCCGTGTGCGGCGCTCCAGGCTAAGAGGGCGTACGGCGGAAAGCTACCCGGGCCGGCAAC
>JBAYRM010000067.1:0-9683 GCA_041676665.1 Trueperaceae bacterium | reverse complement strand
GGTAGCGCTCCTCGGCCTCGCTCAGGCGGCCGAGCGCCTCGTACACGGAGCCCATGTTGTTGTGGAGCACGGCCTCCCGCTGCTTGTAACCCAGCTTCTCGGCCATCGCCGCCGCTTCCTGCCAGAGTTGCATGGCGCCCTCGAAGTCGCGCAGGTCGTAACGGCACGCACCCAGGTTGATGAGGGCGCCGTTGATGCCTTCCAGGTTGCCCAGTTCCTGGTTGGCCTCGAGGCTGGCGCGGTAATGCTCCTCCGCTACGGCCACGTTGCGTTCCGTATACGACACGAGGTTGGCAAGGATGTTGTGGGTGGCGCCTTGAAGGTATAGATCGCCGGACCGAAGCGCGAACGCGAGCACTTCGCGAATGAGCGGCTCGCTCTCCGAGTACGCGCTTACGCGCATGAGGCCCGTGCCCAAGTTGAGCCTGGCGTACGCCACGTCGGCTTCGGTGCCCGCCGCTTCCAGGCGCTCTAGCGCCTGGTTGGCGATGTCGAGCGAGAGAGTCAGCTGACTGCGGTGCCGTTCGTGCTCCGACAGGTGCACCTGCAGGCGACCGATAACGCGCTCCACGTCCGCCTGCGGCTCACCGGTAGAGGTGGCGCTGGTAAGCGACTCGGCGGCCGTGGCGAACAACCGACTGGCCGTACCGAAGTCGGCGCGGTAATAGAAGTAGTGGTCCACGGCGTCCCTGGCGGCGTCCAGCGCATGGTGGTCTGCCCGCGTGACCGCGTGCCTCCAGGCCGCCAGCACGTTGGGGAGCTCCGCCTGGACCGCACTCAAGCCGGCGTGAACGTCGTTACCCTTCAAGTCCGGCGTCAGCTCCTTTAGGTACGAGCAGTAGTGCTTGGAGTGCGCCTCCCTGGCGCGCTCCACTTCGGCGCCAGCGGCGGAACGCTGCTCTGCGTACTGCTTAACCAGCTGGTGCAGCTCGAAACGCCCCTCGCCCGTGCGCCGTAGAAGCTTGAGGTCCATGAGCCGCAGCAAGCTGGCCAGGTCCGAGCCGGCCACCGTGCGCGCGGCCTTCAGGCCGAACCCGGCAGGGAAGACCGTGAGCGCTATTAGCGCCGCTTGTTCGGGTGGCGAGAGCCTCTCCCAGGTGTAGTCGAAGATGGCCCACAGGCTCTTGTGCCGCTCTGGCACGTTGCGCTGCTGCGAGACGAGGATGCGCGGATCGCGGTCCACCTCGAGCAGCACCTCGCCTGCGCTAAGGAGCGGCGACCAGCTGGCCGCCAGCTCGATTGCCAGCGGTAAACCGTCAAGCTTGCGGCAGATCTGGCCAACGTCGGCCAAGTCGGTTGTGGTGAATCTGAGGCCAGGGGTCAACCGCGCGGCTTGCTGCACGTACAGGCGCACCGAGTCGTACTTCTGCACCTCGGCGCCGGGCTCTTCTGGCGGAGCCTCAAGGCCGCCGATGTCCAGCAGCCATTCGCCGTGCACCTTGAGCGGCTCCCGCGAGGTGACTATGAGGCTCAGTGCTGGCGCCTGGGTCAGCAGGCGGCCGACGAGCGGAGCGGCCGCGATGACGTTCTCGAAGTTGTCGAGTACGAGCAGCAGCTCGCGAGCCTGTAACCCTTCGAGTAGCGACCGCTCTGCATCGCCACCCTCCCAGGGCAGCCCGAGGGCTTCGACCAGCAGCGGCGCCACCCCATCCGCGGAGTCGGCGGCGGCTAGCGTGACGAACTCCGCCTGCCGGCCGCCCGCGCTTTCGGCCGCGGCCGCCTCTATGGCCAGGCGGGTCTTGCCGCTGCCGCCCAGACCGACGATGGTCACGAGCCGTGCCCCTTCATTTCGCAGCAGGCGGCGTAGCTCCCGCAACTCCTGACGCCTACCCACGAACGGCGTTCCAGGCGTGGGTAGCGCTGCTCGAGGTGCCGGGCCCGCGTCATCAACGGATGCGGGCACCGGTTTGGTTGGCTGGTCGCCGGTTCCTGGAGTGGGCCCACGTAGCTCGTCGGCTAGCGCTTCCGTGCCTTCCAGCGGCGCAGCCCCCAGCTCGTCGGCCAGCGCCAGGCGGAACGACTCGTAGATGCCGAACGCTTCCTGACGGCGACCCACCGCGCTCAGTAGTCGGAGCAGCGCCTGCACGCTGGCTTCGGCGAACGGGTCCGCGTCGAGCATGGCCTTGTGCAGCTCGGCGGCGTCCTCCAGCCGACCCGCGTCCTCGTAGAGCCGCGCGAGGCCGCTCCTGGAGCGCAGCAAGGCGGCCCCCAGCGCCGCTTCTTCCGCTTCCTGCCACGCCGCGAACCCGGGCGCGCGCGACAACCGCGCTCCGCCCAGGAACGCGCCGCCGAAGGCAGCCACTGCGGTGGACCAATCGCGCTTCTCCACGGCGGCGTCGAACTGCGCCACGTCGGTTCTCACGCTCCAGCGCAGGGCGTCCGCAGCGACCTCCAGATCGGCGGCCCACTCGTACTGGCGGGCGCGGAACACCAGCTTGCGGAGGTACGCGAGCGCTTCGGTCTCCGGCGCATCCTGTCTGTACAGTTGCGCCAGTTCTCGGCGGTCCACCCAACTCTCGTGCAGGGCGAGGTAAACGAGCAAGCTTACGGGTCGCTCTAGGGGTACGCGGGTAGTGGTTCCGCCATGCAGAACGGATACGCCGCCGAGCAACCGAAGTTCAACCGGCATGCGTGATTGTAAGGGAGGGAACAGTCTTTACGCCTAACGGTTCGGCTGAGCGTGGGGTGCGGGCCGCGTTCCAGTACACGAATTCCTAGTACAGCGGTCGCCTTTGATTCACACGAAACGAAGGCGTACAATGCCGCATCGCAAAACGGCAGTCGGCTCCCAGACGGGCGTCCTACTCCCTCATATCCCAATCAAGGCGGTGGCTCGTGACGATCGAATCAGCGGCGACGGAACTTCTCAACTACGTGAATGGCGAGTGGGTGCGCTCCAACGCGTCCGGACGCCAGGACGTACGCAACCCGGCCACGGCGGCCACCATCGCGGTGGTGCCGCTCAGCGCCTCCGACGAGGTGGACGCCGCAGTCAAGGCGGGCGTCAAGGCGTTCAAGGAGTGGCGCGAGACCCCAGTGGTGGACCGCATCAAGCCGCTCTTCAAGCTGCGCAAGCTGCTGGAGGACAACCTCGAGGAGCTGGCCCGCACCATCACCAACGAGGCCGGTAAGACGTACGGCGAGTCGCTGGGCGAGATGCAGCGCGGCGTCGAGAACGTGGAGGTCGCCTGCGGCGCCCCGTTCATGATGCAGGGCGTTAACAACGAGGACATCGCCCGCGGCATCGACGAGCACATGTTCCGCCAGCCGCTCGGCGTAGTGGCCGCCATCACGCCCTTCAACTTCCCTGGCATGATCCCGCTGTGGTTCCTGCCGTACGCGGTGGCCACCGGCAACTGCTTCCTGCTCAAACCCAGCGAGCGCGTGCCCATGACCACGCAGCTCCTCTACCGCCTGCTCGAGGAAGCGGGCTTCCCGCCCGGTGTGGTCGGGCTGGTTAACGGCGGCAAGGAGACCGTGGACGCCATCCTTGACCACCCCGACGTGAAGGCAGTGTCGTTCGTGGGCTCCACGCCCGTGGCGCGTTACATCTACTCGCGCGCTGCCGCTAACGGTAAGCGGGCGCAGGCCCAGGGCGGCGCCAAGAACCCCGCCGTGGTTCTGGCCGACGCCGATATGGAGATGACCTCGCGCATCCTCACCGACTCCGCCTTCGGCTGCGCCGGGCAGCGCTGCCTGGCGACGTCCGTGGCGATAACGGTGGGCGACGCCCGCGCCGAGTTCACCGAGCGCATGGTGGCCGCCGCCCAGAGCCGCAAGGTGGGTTACGGCCTCGAGTCCGGCGTTGAGATGGGCCCCGTCATCACCGGCGAGTCGCGCGACCGCATCCGGTCGCTGGTCGACACCGGCCTCAGCGAGGGCGCCCGCGCTCTGGTCGACGGCCGCGAGCAGGAGGTCGACGGCTTCGCCGACGGCTACTTCGTGCACCCCACCATCGTCGACAACGTGGCGCCCGGCAGCACGCTGGCCACCACCGAAGTGTTCGGCCCGGTGCTCTCGCTCATGCACGCCTCGAGCCTCGAAGAGGCCATCCAGATGGTCAACGATCGCCGCTTCGGCAACCAGGCGTCGCTCTTCACCAGCTCCGGCTCGGCTGCGCGCGAGTTCCGGCACCGCGCCATCGCCGGCAACATCGGCATCAACCTGGGCGTGGCCGCGCCCATGGCGTTCTTCCCGTTCAGCGGCTGGTCCGACAGCTTCTTCGGCGACCTGCACGCTCAAGGTGCTCACGGCATCGAGTTCTACACCCAGACCAAGGTCGTGGTCGAGCGCTGGCCGCAGACCTGGAGCCGCACCTTCTGATTGGAGCAACATGCCTAACGAGGAAGTGACACTGGCGCACCTGCAGGACTCGTTCAGCGAGACCTACCCGCGCTACACCAAGAACGAAGCCACCGTGGAGGCCAACCGCTGCCTCTACTGCTTCGACGCACCTTGCATCACGGCTTGCCCTACCAGCATCGACGTCCCCACGTTCATAAGGCAGATAGCCAACGACAACCTGCTTGGCGCCGCAACCACCATCCTCGAGTCCAACCTGATAGGCCACAGCTGCGGCCGGGTCTGCCCCGTCGACGAACTGTGCGTCGGCGCCTGCGTGCTGGGCGCCGAGCACCGCCCCATAGCCATCGGCCGCCTGCAGCGCTACGCCACGGACCACGTGTTCGAGACCGGCGCCAGCGTGTTCGAGCCAGCCCCCGCCACCGGTAAGCGCGTGGCCGTGGTCGGCGCCGGACCGGCCGGGCTCAGCACCGCCGGCGAGCTAGCCAAGCGCGGCATCGAAGCCACCGTCTTCGAACGCAGCGAGCTGCCCGGCGGCCTCTCCACCTACGGCATCGTGGTGCTGCGTGAGCCCACCAACGTGTCGCTGGAGGAAGTGGAGTTCATCAAGAGCCTCGGCGCCAAGGTCCGCACCGGCGTCGAGGTGGGCGTCGACGTGACCCACCAGGAGCTTATGAACGAGTACGACGCGGTGGTCATCGCCGCCGGCACCGGCCCCGTGCCGCCGCTGGGCGTGCCGGGCGAGGAGCTGGAGGGCGTCATCGAGGCGCTGCCGTTCATCGCCGCCACCAAGATCGCCGACAAGGACGGGCGCGAGGGGCTCCTCAACATCCCCGTGGGTAACGAGGTCATCGTGGTGGGCGCCGGCAACACCGCCGTGGACGCCGCCACCGTGGCCAAGCGCCTGGGGGCAGAGCGGGTCACCATGCTCTACCGCCGCAGCCGCGCCGAGATGACCGCCTACGACTTCGAGGTCGACTTCGTGCGCGGCGAAGGGGTCGACATCAGGCTCCTCACCCAGCCCATCGAGATCCTCGGCGAGAACGGCAAGGTCACCGGCGTGCGCTGCGTGCGCATGCGCTTAGGCCTGCCCGACGAGAGCGGACGCAGGCGCCCCGAGCCGGTGCCGGGCAGCGAGTTCGTGCTGCCCGCCGATCAGGTCATCAAGGCCATCGGTCAGGAGAAGCTCAGCGCGCTCTTCAGCGGCTTCGGCGTTGAGAGCATCGCCGGTTACGTCAAGGTCGACGAGGAACTGCGCACCAGCAACCCCAAGGTGTTCGCCGCGGGCGACTGCGTGCGCCTCACCGGCCAGGCCCTCACCGTCACAGCTGCTGAGGACGGCAAGATCGCCGCCCGCGCCATCGCCCGCCAGCTCGGCGTACCCGAACCCGCCAAGCGGCCCGGCGCCACGCGCGGCCGCTTCCTTCACGGCACCACCAACGATATCCGGAGCGTCCATGGCTGACCTCACCACCAACTTCGCAGGGGTAAAGAGCCCGAACCCGTTCTGGCTGGCCAGCGCGCCCCCCACCAACTCGGCTTACCAGATCAACAAGGCGTTCGAGTACGGCTGGGGCGGCGCCGTGTGGAAGACCATCGGCGACCCCGTGCTGAACGTATGCAACCGCTACGGGCAGTTCCAGTACGGCGGCAACCGCCTCATCGCCATCAACAACGTAGAGCTCATCTCCGACAGGCCTATCGAGGTCAACCTCAAGGAGATCCGCGAGATCAAGAAGCTGTGGCCCGACCGCGCCGTCATCGTGAGCGCCATGGTGTCCAGCAACGAGCAGGCGTGGAAGACCGTGGTGCAGCAGATAGAGGACACCGGCGCCGACGCCATCGAACTCAACTACGGCTGCCCGCACGGCATGAGCGAGCGCGGCATGGGCGCCGCCGTGGGCCAGGTGCCTGAGTACTGCGAGATGATCACTGGCTGGGTCACCAGCGCCGCTAGCATCCCCGTCATCGTCAAGCTCACGCCCAACGTCACCAACATCGTGCCGCCCGCGCACGCCGCGCTTAACGCTGGCGCCAACGGCATCTCGCTCATCAACACCATCAACTCCATCGCCGGGGTCGACGTCGACAACTTCGAGATCTTCCCCAACGTGGGCGGCAAGGGCAGCCACGGCGGTTACGCCGGTCCAGCCGTGCGGCCCATCGCGCTGCACATGCTCTCGGCCATCGCGTCCGACGCTAAGTACCAGAGCCAGCCCGTGCCCATCTCGGGCATGGGCGGGGTCGAAACCTGGCGCGACGCGGCCGAGTTCCTGCTGCTGGGAGCAACCAGCATCCAGGTGTGCACCGCGGTCATGCATTACGGTTTCCGCATCATCCACGAACTGTGCGACGGGCTCTCCAACTGGCTCGACGAGAAGGGCGCCACCAGCATCGAGCAGGTCATCGGCGGCTCGGTGCCGCGCATCAGCGCCTACGGCGACTTCGACCTGTCGTTCCGCAGCGTGGCCACCATCGACGAAGACAAGTGCATCCAGTGCAACCTCTGCTACGTGGCGTGCGACGAGGGCGCGCACCAGTGCATCGACTTCACGGCCGACGGCGTTCGCATCGACCCGGCCACGTACGACGGCAGCGCCACGCTGCAGCCCGTGGTGCGCGAGGAGGACTGCGTGGGTTGCGACCTCTGCAGCCTCGTGTGCCCAGTCGACGCCTGCATAACCATGGTCGAGCGGCCGGCCAAGTTCCCGACCGTCACGTGGAACGAGCTGGTGCGCAACCGGCCCGACGTGACCACCGACTGGGACGCCATGGTGGCGTACCGCAAGGAAATAGGCATCGAGATCCACTGACGCGAGCCGAGGGCGGGAGCCTGACGAGGCTCCCAGCAAGAGCCAGAAGCCAGGGGCTAAGCGCGCCCCGCTGACCAGGAAGGAAGACCGTGAGCCTGCTCATAAAGAACGGCGAGATCGTCAACGCCGGCGGCCGCATGGTGGCCGATATCCTCGTTGAGGACGAGACCATAACCGCCATCGGCAAGGACCTGAAGGCGCCCGCAGGGGCCGAGGTCGTGGACGCCAGCGGCAAGTACGTGTTCCCCGGCTTCATCGACCCGCACGTGCACATCCACCTGCCGTTCATGGGTACGGTCACCAAGGACACGCACACCACCGGCAGCCAGGCAGCGCTGGTGGGCGGCACCACCACTTACATCGAGATGCTGGCGCCCTCGCGCCTCGAGGACCTGAAGGAGGCCTACCGCCACTGGAACCAGCTGGCGGCGGGCAACAGCGCCTGCGACTACACGTTCCACATCGGCGTCACCAAGTTCGACGACGACACCGAGGCCACCCTGCGCGAGCTGGTGGCCGACGGCATGACCTCGTTCAAGGTGTTCCTCTCATACAAGGGCTTCTTCGGCGTGAACGACGAGGAGCTGTTCCGCACCCTCACGCTGGCCAAGGAGCTGGGCGTGGTGGTGACCGCCCACTGCGAGAACGACGAGATCGTGGCGCAGCTGCAGCAGCGGCTGCTGGCAGAAGGCAAGGGCGGCCCCGAATGGCACGAACCCAGCCGCCCAGAGCGGGTGGAGGCCGACGGCACCAGCCACTTCGCGGCCTTCGTGGAGCTGACCGGCGCCAAAGGTTACGTGGTGCACCTCAGCTGCGAGCCGGCGCTGGAAGCCGCGCTGGCCGCCAAGCGGCGCGGCGTGAACCTAGGCATCGAGGTCGTGGTGCCGCACCTGATACTCGACAAGAGCTACGCCGAGCGGCCCGACTTCGAGGGCGCCAAGTACGTCATGTCGCCGCCCCTGCGCCACAAGCGCAACCAGAAGCCGCTGTGGGACGCCCTGAACGCCGGCATGATCGACACGGTCGCCACCGACCACGCGCCGTTCGACTTCAAGGGCCAGAAGGACATGGGCCGCGGCGACTTCACTAAGATCCCCAACGGCATCCCCACCATCGAGGACCGCGTGAACCTGCTGTACACCTACGGCGTCAGCCGCGGCAGCCTCAGCCTCGAGCGCTTCGTTAGCGCCGCCTCCACCCGCGCCGCGCAGATCTTCGGCCTCTACCCCCGCAAGGGCGTCATCGCCGTCGGCGCGGACGCCGACATCGTGGTGTACGACCCCAGTTACCGCGGCGCCATCAGCGCCGAGACGCACAGCATGAACACGGACTACTCGGGCTTCGAGGGCGTTGAGATAGACGGCCGCCCGAGCGTCGTAACGGTGCGCGGCCAGGTAGCCGTACGGGGCGGCAAGTTCGTGGGCGATCCCGGGAGGGGCAAGCTCCTGCGGCGCACCCCGGAAGGCGCGCCGGCCGGCGCGGCGCAGTAGGTCGGCGGTCCACTGGATGAGCGCAGCTCCCCCGATCATCGAGGTGGCGGGCGTCGGTAAACGCTTCGTGGTGGGCAAGGCCGAAGCGGTGGCCCTGCAGGACGCAGACCTCACCATCGCCGATGGTCAGTTCGTGAGCCTCATAGGCCCCTCCGGCTGCGGCAAGACCACTCTCATGCGGCTGATAGCCGACCTTATCGAACCTACCGAGGGCAGCATCAGCGTGGCGGGCAAGACGCCGCGGCAGGCGCGCCAGGACCGCGAGTACGGTTACGTGTTCCAGGCACCCGCCCTGTACGAGTGGCGCAGCGTGCTGGCCAACGTCATGCTGCCGCTCGAGATCATGGGCGTGCCCAAGGCCGAGCGCAAGGCGCGCGCCGTGACGCTGCTGGCCATGGTGGGCCTCGAATCGTTCCACCGCTCGTACCCGTGGCAGCTGTCGGGCGGCATGCAGCAGCGCGTTTCTATAGCGCGCGCGCTGGCCATGGAGCCCAAGATCCTGCTGATGGACGAGCCGTTCGGCGCGCTCGACGAGATCACGCGCGAGACCATGAACTTCGAGCTGCTAAGGCTGTGGCAGGAGACCCGCAAGACCGTCGTGTTCGTCACGCACTCCATAGCCGAGGCGGTGTTCCTCAGTTCGCACATCGTCGTCATGACCGCGCGTCCGGGCCGCATCCGCGAAGTCATCGAGGTCGATCTGCCGTACCCGCGCGACGCCGAGACCCGCGAATCCGAGCGCTTCTTCGAGCTCACCACGCGCGTGCGTGAGGCGCTGCGTGTGGGCCAGGCTGCCGCCAACGCTGGCGGCGGCGCCTCCAGCGGCGCCGCGGCGGCCATCCCCAAGTCGGCGGCCGACTGACATGATCTCAAAAGGCAGCAGCGACGACCGGCCACTGCGGCGCACCGCCATGCGCGTGGTGCCCATAGTTGCGGTACTGGCCGTGGCGGTGGTGCTCATGTACCCGGTCGCGCTGTGGCTGGGCCTGCCGCTCGCGCGCCTGCGCATGGAGAACCTGGCCAACTGGCTCGTTAACACCACGGCCGCGCACCCGTTGCGGGAGGCCCCGGCCGCCGG
>JBAYRM010000066.1:0-9730 GCA_041676665.1 Trueperaceae bacterium | reverse complement strand
GGCAGGAAGCGGCGGCGATGGCCGAGAAGCTGGGTTACAAGCAGCGGGAGGCCGTGCTCCACAACAACATGGGCTCCGTGTACGAGGCGCTCGGCCGCCTGAGCGAGGCCGAGGAGCGCTACCGCCTCAGCCTCAGCCTGCGGCGCGATATCGACGACCGGTCGGGTCAAGCCAACGCCCTACACAACCTGGGACGCCTGGCCGCCGAACGCGGCGATCTTGCGGCTGCCGAGAGGCAACTACACGGGGCACTGAACCTCTTCACCCAGACGGAAGAGCCCGCCGGCGAGGCGCATGTAAGGAGCAGCCTGGCCAGGCTGCTGGCCAGCCAGGGCCGGGATCAGGACGCCCGCACCGAGGCGCACGCGGCACTCGCCCTAGCCCTCAAGCTAGATTCTCGGGCCGACATCCTGGGTTCGCTGCTCACCGTTGCGCTACTGCACGAGCATGCCGGCGAGCTGCCCCGCGCCGCGGAGCTGGCGGCCAAGATCGCGGAAGCCACGGCGGGCAGCCTGGAGCCGCTCCGAGCTGAAGCCGAGAAGCTGAAGGCGCGCGCCGCCGAACAAGCGCCCTTCGGGGCTCCCCAGCAGAGCGGCGCGCCATTCCTGGACGCGCCTCCAGGCGCGGGCGCCTCCTCGGATGACGAACTGCTGCACGTTGCCAGGCGCGAACTCTCCCGCTTCCGCTCCTAGGCAGCTAAGTACCGTGGAACGCCCACGGAACGGCGACTCCATACCCTCGAACACAGCCCGAAACTGTTCCTGGCTAAGGAGTGAGAATGAAGAAGTTCGCGAGACTCGTCGTCCTAGCAACCGTGCTGGCGTTCGCCGGCAGTAATGCCCTCGCGCAGACCACGCACGAGGTGGAGTTGATCATCCAGCCCATCGAGGGTCAGATGGTGCCACAGTTCTACTTCGAACCGGCCGGCTTGTACGTGGAGCCGGGCGACACGGTGCGGTTCATTGCCCTCTCGCCGCACCACACGGTCACCGCCTACCACCCACTGCAGGGCAAGCCGCAGCGCGTACCCGACGGCGTAGAGCCGTTCTCCTCACCCATGGTGCCCGTGGGGCAGACGTGGGAGTACACCTTCACCGTGCCCGGCGTTTACGACGTGTGGTGCGGACCTCACGAGAGCTACGGCATGGTCATGCGGGTCGTGGTGGGCGAAGTCAGCGGCCCGGGCGCGGAGCCCAGCCACGACTTCGGGCCGGAAGGCACCTACGGCGCGGCCGGCACGGTGCTCAACGACCCGGCGCTGGATCCGTTCAACATCCTGGAGCTGCGCGTGGTTTCGTGGCACGACGTGAGCGACGAGGCCAAGGCTGGTCCTGGCGCACCTGGCGGTCACTGAGCCAGACGCGTACATCATGAAATGACCACACGAGTGGCGCGGGCGTTCCGGCGGTGGCCGGACCCGCGCCACTCGTTTCGGGTAGCGCCTCACAGGTGGCAGTGGCCTACAACGGTCCGGCGCACCGCACACTCTCACGCGGGTCCGTGCTTACATGGGGCATGACAAAGCACCAGCGCGGCCGTTCGCTAGCCACGCGCGCCGTGCACGCCGGGCAGGGTCACGACCCTAAGACCGGTGCGCACGCCACGCCCATCTACCAGACCAGCACGTTCGTTCTTGGCACCGTCGCCAAGGGCGCGGCGCTCTTCGCGGGTGAGGAGAGCGGCAACATCTATAGCCGCGTCACCAACCCCACGGTCACCGCGGTCGAGGAGAAGATCGCCGACTTAGAGGGCGCCGAGGCGGGCGTTGCCTTCGCCTCCGGCATGGGCGCCGTGTCGGCCGTCATGCTCAGCCTGCTTCAGAGCGGCGACGAGGTCCTCATACTGGGGCCGCTGTACGGCGGCACGCGCGGGCTGCTGGAGGACATGCTGCCGCGCTTCGGCGTCACGGCGCGCGCCGTGACCGACGCGGAGCTCGAGACGGCGGTGGGCCCCAACACGGCGATGATCTACGTCGAGACCCCCACCAACCCGGACCTCACCATCCACGACCTGGCTCTGGTGGGCCGCGTGGCCAGGCAGCACGGCATCATCAGCGTGGCCGACAACACCTTCGGCACGCCCTACCTCACGCGCCCGCTCGAGCACGGCGTGCACATCTCGCTGCACTCCGCCACCAAGTACCTGGGCGGCCACGGCGACCTGCTGGGCGGCCTGGTGGTCGGTCCCGCCGAGCTCATGCTCAACGTTCGCAAGGAGGGCCTCGCGCGCATCGGCGCGGTCATGGATCCGCACGTGGCGTTCCTGTTGCTGCGCGGCATGAAGACGCTGCACCTGCGCATGGCCGCGCACTGCGCCAACGCGCGCCAGGTGGCCGAGGCCGTGGTGGGGCGGCCGGGCGTGAAGGCGGTCATGTTCCCCGGCCTGCCTCAGCATCCCGCTCACGCCGTGGCGGCGCGCCAGATGGACGACTTCGGCGGAATGGTGTCTCTCGAGCTCGAGGGCGGGCGCCCCGCGGCGGCCGCGTTCCTCGAGGCGCTCAATCTGTTCGATCACGCGGTCTCGCTGGGCGACGTGGCCTCACTGGCGTGCCACCCGGCCTCAACCACCCACCAGCTGCTGCCTAAGGAGTTGCTCGAGGCCGAAGGGGTGACAGAGGGCCTGGTGCGCCTGTCCATCGGCGTGGAGGACGCGCAGGACCTGGTAGACGACGTCCTGCAGGCGCTGGAGGTAGCGGCGCGCGTTCCTGAGGTGGCCGGGGTGGGCGCCTGACGCCCGCACACCGGTAACTGCACGAGCACCGAACTGAGGGCTGAGGGCCCGGGCCTACCCGGACCTCAGCCCTCTTCCGTGGCGCCTACTGGCGGGCCGTGCACCCCGCCAGCCAGGCGCCGCGTGTGCTCGTGCCGCCGGTATCGCAATCGCTCGAGGCGCTCCTCCAGCTGGGTCTGGGCGTTGTGGTTCTCCCCCGTGCGAGCCCACTCCAGCGCGCGGCCCAACGCCGACTCTGCTCCCGCCAGGTCACCGGCCTCCTCCAACCCGGTGGCCAGCTCCGCGGCTGCCTCCTGCGCGACCGCGGCGTAGCCGATGCTCTCGGCCACCTCGCTGGCGGCGCGGGCCTGCTCGTTGCGCTGCGCCACGCTCATGAGGCCGCTCTCGCGCCCTAGCGCGACCAGGTTCACCAGCGTCACCGCCACGCCGCTGAAGTGCTGCACCTCCCTGAAGCGCGTCTCGGCCGCTCGCAGCGCGTCCAGCGCCTGCCGGTGCTCGCCCATCTGCGCCAGCACGATGGCGCTGTTGCCGCGCGCCTGCGCCTCGCCCACCTTGTCGTCCAGCTGGCCCCTGATGTCCGCCGAGACCTCCAGCGCAGTCCGGGCCTCTTCGAGGCGGTTGGTGCCGGCGAGGATGAGGGCCAGCGTGTTCCACGCCAAGCCCGCCGTTGAGGTCGCGCCCAGCGGCTGCAGCAACTCCAGCACCTTGCGTATGCGCTGCTCAGCGTCGGCCACTTCACCCATCTGGTGCTTGTACAACGCTTGCGTCTCGCCCACCCAGCCGAGCAGCTCGGGGTCTGTGCTGGCCGGCAAACTGCTCTGTACTAAGCGGAACAGTTCGAACCCGTCCTTGGCTCGGCCGCGCACGTCGAGGTAGCCGCGCAGCAGGCGCACCAGGGGCCACACCGCGTCCTGCTCGCCGGCGGCGGCCAGGTGCTCGAGGGCGAAGAAGAGGTTGGCGCGTTCGGCGTCCACCACCCGGTAGCCGCGTGAGTTGCGCTCCTTGCCCTCCAGCCCGATTAGGCCGCGGGCCAGGTCGGCGAAGGCGTGCGCCACCCGCAACTTGGCAGCCCGCAGGTCGGTGAGGCCCGCGCGGTAGCGCTCGGCGATGGCGGCGTGCACGGTGTAACGCTGACCCTCGCGCCTAATGAGCGAGCGTTCCAGCAGCGCCAGTAGGAAGAAGGGCGAGGCGCCCGCCGCGTTGCGGGCCACCTCAGGCGTGAAGCCGCTCGGCACCAGTGTCAGCGTGCCCAGCGCCTCACGCTCGGCGTCGCTCATGAGCTGGCGCGTTACGTCGATGAAGCGCGTGGTCAGCGGCGCCAGGTCCGGAGGGACGGGCATCTCTTCCGGGGTTTCGGCCATCCGCGCCGCCAGCTCCTCCAGACTCAGCGAGCGCGTCCAGGCGGCGGCCAGCTCGACAGCCAGCGGGCTCCTGCCGATCTTGTCTATCAGCGCACCGATCTGCTCGGGGCTTACGTCGTTATCCCCGCCCACCCGCAGCATGCCGCGCCGGAACAGCTCGCCGGCGGAGGCGTCACTTAGCTCGGGCACGTTCAGGTGCGTTTCGCCCACCAACCTGAGCGGCATGCGGGCGGTGGCCAGCAGGCGCACCTGGGGCGCGGCGTCCAGCAGCTCGCTGACCCAGCTCACCTGGTCAGCCACGCCGTCAAGCTCGTCGAACACCAGCAGGCGCGGCTGCTCCCCCAGGGCGCCAGCCAACGCGGTCACGTCGGCTGGCTGCTCGAGACCCAGCCGCTCGGCTATCAGCCCGGGCACTAGAGAGGCGTCGCGCACGCCGCGCAGGTCGATCCAGTGGGTCCCGCCGGGGTAGTCGTGCGCCAGCTCCCGCGCTAGTTGAGCGGCCAGCCGCGACTTCCCCACCCCGCCCGGGCCCACCAGCACGCTGAGCCGCGCCGCGCTCACGGCGCCTCTCGCTCCGTTGAGCCACTGCGCTCTGCCGACCAGCGGAGCGTCCCACTGCGGCAGGTCGACCACGTTGGCGCAGGCGCTCTCCTCTTGCGCCAGTTCCGCCACCACGGCGGGCTCCGCGTTCGCCAGCTTCTCGGCGCTGACCACGCCGCCCTCCCCCTTCAGGCGCCGCGCCAGCAGGTTCACGATCCGCGTTATGCGCGCCGGCAGCCCCGCACCGGCCTGCGCCAGCGCCCGGGCCGCGCTGTCACTGACGCCGACCCCCAGAGCGCCGGCCAGCCACTCGCCTACCTGCTGCGCGCTGAGCGGCGCCAGCTCCACGCTGGCGCCCGCGTGCAACGCGGCGGCGCCGTCCTGCACCACCTCCACCACCTTCACGCCGCCGCGTCGCAAGCGGTTGCCTAGCAAGATGCGGCTGCCAGCGTCGAGCCAGCGGCCGCCCTCCAGCAGGACCACCAGTCCGTGCGCCTCGGCGTCCGCCGCCAGGCGTTCGCTGACCTCGTCCTCGGCTGGATCGAGCGGCAGCGCCTCGCCGTACGCCCGCACCAGCGCCCTCAGGTACACGCCCGTGTCGGCCTCCTGCGCCTCTATCCGGCGCACCACGCGGCCCGCCATGGCGGCGCGCACCTCGACCTCGTTCAGGAAGCGCGTGAAGCCCGCGCCCGCTTGGCCCGTGAGCTGAAACACCCGCTGCGCGGGCTCGCTGACCGCGGCGGCGAGGAAGGCGTCGAGGGCCGCCAGCGGTTCGTCGCGCCCCACCAGGCGGGTCTCCCGCAGTGGCCCCTCACCGCCCGGCCGCAGCGGGGTGTCGCCCGCTACCACCGTGTTGCGGCCGACGCGCTTGGCCAGGTAGAGGCGCTCGTCGGCGCGCCCGAACAGCTCGTCTGCGCCGCCGCCCGAGCCGGGCTCGTCGCTCGAGGCCACGCCCACGCTCACGTTCACGTTCACCCACACGGCGGCCTCGACGGGGTTAGCGATCACCTGGTCGCGCACGCGGCGCGCCACCGCCTCGGCCACGTCGTGCGGGGTGCCGGGCAGCACCAGCAGGAACTCGTCGCCGCCGTAACGGAACAGCAGGTCGTCCGCACGCATGACTCGCCGGGCGCGCTCCGCTACAGCCTTGAGCGCCGCGTCACCGGTGGCGTGCCCGTAAACGTCGTTGAGGGTCTTGAGGTGATCGACGTCGAGCATCGCCAGCGCGTAGTGCGAACCGCCCGCTGCGTGCCTTTGCGCGAGTTCGCCCAGTAGGTCCTGTAAGCCGAGCCGCTGGTACGCCCCCGTCAGGTCGTCCAGTAGTAAGCGTTCCATGCTGGTGGGCAGTGTAACGGCAGCTCTCTTACGCGCCGCTCACACGGGGATGATGGCCACTAGTCCCAGCAGCAGGAACTGCGTTATGAGCGTCCAGTCGCCCATGCCGAACGCACCGAGCAACAGGGCTGGCAGCGCCGCCAGCATGGCGGCCACCAACTGCGGCTCTATGCGCGAGGCGGCGGCGCCACTCCAGCTGGAGTACTTCTCCAGCGCCAGCACCACCAACCCGATCAGCGAGGCGGCGCCTACGATGAAGGGCAACAGCTCGCCGAGCGGCGGCGCGCCCGCCCCGCCGAGGCTGGTGAGCAGCACCGTGGCGGGCAGCAGCAGCACGACCAGCAGGGTCATGGCGGGCAGGGCGCGGCCGAACGAGCGCGTGAGCGGATCCACCGGCCTGACGCCGATGTCGAAGTAGGGCCCGAGCAGACCACTGGCCGAGCGTGCTAGGAACAGCGCCGCCAGCAGCACGCCCAGCGCCCCGCCCAGCATGCCGGCTGTGCTGCCGGTGGGTACTGGCGTTTCGGGGGTGGTGGCTATGGCGGGCGCCAGGCCGCTGGCGGCCAGCGCAGCCACCACGGCCAGCAGCGCCAGCAGCAGTGTGAAACCCAGACGCACGAGCGGCCTACGGTACAGCGCGGAGGCAGTGCGCCACGCCAGCGCCTGCCACTGCGGCGCATGACTGGGCGGCAGCGGCAGCGAACGGCGCGGCTTGGTGGCGCCCGGCCGGTCGTGCAGCGCGTCCAGCAGGCGCCGGCGCTCGCCGTCGTCGCTCAGGCCACCGAGGCCCATGCCGCCGCCGCCAATGCCGGCCATCAGGATCAACACCTGGGAGGCGCGCAGCGCCTGCATCTGGCTCAGGACCAGGCTCTGCGGCCCGAAGCGCGGGGGCCACTCGTTACGCAGCGAGCTGCGCACCGCCAGCTGGGTGTTGAGCAACGCCAGCAGCGGTAACGACAGCACCCAGGGTGAGTTCTCGGTCAGGCCAGCCAGGGGCTGGATGAGCGCCAACGCTTCGGGCACTGTTGCGGCGGTGAAGTGAAACACGCCAACGGCCACCAGGGCCACCAGCAGCACGCCCCCAATGACCAACGAATCGCGGTTGGCCGCGCCCCTGGCGGGATGCTCGCCGTGATGCGCGTGCCCGGCGTAACGCAGCCAGCGGAGGTCGAGCAGTACCAGCGCCAGCAGCGCCAGGGCGGGCGCCGCGTACCAGGCTTGGAAACCGAACAGGGCGGGCGTCAGTAGCGACCACACGGCGCCGGCGAGGAGCCCCGCCACGGCGGCGCCCGCCTGCTTCACGCTGTAGCGCCAGCGCAGAACGCGCCACGGCTGCTGGGGCGCCAGCCCCAGCCTGTATAGGTCGCGCCTATCGAGAGTCAGCGTCGGCGAGCGGCCGCCCGCCAGTGTGGCCAGCAGCACCACGCTCGCGAGCGCCGCCAGTATGCCCACCGGGGAGGGCAGAAAGCTCGCTAGCGGGGCCAGGGTTTCCACCCCGGCGATGGCGAAGACCACCAGCCAGAAGATCAGGTAGAGGATCGTCCACCAGCCGACCGCGCGGCCGATCCAGCGGCGGTACGAATTTGCCGCGCGCCCCACCGTGCGGCGCCTCAGGTAGCGCACAGCGTCGGCTGTGGTAGTCCCCGTCATCCGTGCAGGAGGCCGTTTCGCAACTCCAGGTGCCTGGGCTTCAGGCGGTCAGCTAGCTCCTTCTGGTGCCCGGTGAGGAGCACCGCGCCGCCCGCCGAGGCGCGGGCGCGCAGCGCGTCGGCCAACTGCTCCTGCGCCTCCACGTCGAGGCCGTTGAACGGTTCGTCGAGCAGCGTGAGGGGACGCTCGAGCGCCAGCGCCAGGCCCAGTGACAGCTTCTGGCGCATTCCCCTGGAGTGCGTGCCGGGGAACTCGTCGAGCTTCTCGCCCAGGCCGAGCTCCTCGAGCCACGCGATGGCGCGCTCGTCGGCATCGGGCTCGCTGTACACCAGCGCGTTGAAGCGGGCGTGCTCGCGCAGAGTCAGGTCCTCGTAGAGCGCGGGCTCGTCGGGCACGAACACGAACCGCTCGCGGGCACTCATGCCGCCGTTCGGGCGCCCGAACAGCGCGATCTCGCCGCGGCTGGGGAGCAGCCCCACCAGGGCCCGCAGCAGCGTGCTCTTGCCAGCGCCGTTCGGGCCCGTTAGTAGCGCCAGCTCGCCGCGCTTCAGTACGAAGGTAACGTCCTCAACGATGTTCACCCCGCCCAGGCTCACGCGCAGCTCCTCCGTCTGGATGGGAGGGGCCTCCTTGGCGTGCCCGGAACCGGACGCCTGCTGTCTGGAACTGTTGGCGCTCACTCTAAGCACCGACTGTAACAGTGGCGCCGCCCGGGTAGCTCCACCTACCCGGGCGGCGCACCTTGCCGCGCTCGCTAAGCGGCGGTCAGCGCAGCGCTACGTCGTTGCCGGGCGCGGAAGCGCCGTCGGCGCCCTTGTCGCTGCCCGCGACCTTCTCGACGCTGATGGTGAGGTTGGCGACCAGCGCCGCGATGGCGCTGATGGCGGCCCATACTGGCAGCAGCACGGCGCCGACCACGCCTATGGTCAGGGGGATCTCGATGAGCACCTTGCCCTCATCGTTCTTGATGGTGATGCGGCGCACGTTGCCCTCACGCACGAGCTCCTTGACCTTGCCCACGACGGCTTCGCCGGACACGCGGAACTCTTCGGTGACGGTCCTGCCGGTCTGCTCCTTGGCGGTCTTGGTGTCTTCGGTCATGGCGTTACCTCTTCCTTTGTCTGCCCGGCCGGAGCCGGCGATGATCCGGGTTTCAGGGCGCGGTTGCTGCCCCACTGACGATAGGCTAGCGCCGCCGCCAGGCCTGGCACATCCGTCTTAGGGATGAGTTGCGTGCATGCCAATATGAACCCCGAGGAGCACCCGCTTTGACCTACTTCGTAGTCCGCGTCCTGGTGTACACGCTGTCGGCGTGGCTGGTGCTGCAGGCGGTACCGGGCCTCACCCCGCCGCCGGCTCCGTTCGTGGCTGCGCCCTACGCCATGCTGGTGTCGTACCTGGCGATCGGCGTGGCCTACGGGGCGCTGCAGGCCATGGCGCGCCCGCTGCTGCTCTTCTTCGCGGGCCGGCTGTACATCTGGACGCTGGGCATCGTGGCGGTGGTGGTGAACGGGCTGCTGTTCCTCGCGCTCGCCTACCTGAGCCCCGAGCCGCTGGCCGCCCCTGGCGGCGAGATACTGTCCGCCAGCTTAGGCGCGCTGCTGATGGGGCTGGTCTCCACCTTCCTCGAGATCCTCACGGGCCTCGACTCGCCCCGGCGCGACACCGACACGCGCACCACGCCGCGCTACTGGCGCTGGCTGTCGCTCTTCCCCGGCAACCGCAACCGGGCGGTCGAGGGACTGCGCATGGTGCAGCTGGTGGGCACGGCGCGCGCGTACGCCATCGAGATCCTGGCGGGCTACTCACCGCTGGCGCCCGTTCGGCGCCTCTTCAAACGCACCCTTTACCGCCTGCGGCCGCGGCTCGACGAGGCCGACCCGGCCGTGACCCTTAGGCTCATGCTGCAGGAACTGGGGCCCACGTTCGTGAAGTTCGGGCAGCTCGTTGCCAGCCGCGTGGAGGTGCTGCCGCCGCGCTGGCGTGAGCAGCTGGAGCTGCTGCAGGACCGGGTGCGCGCCTTCCCGTTCAGCGAAGCCCGGCGCGTGGTCGAATCCGAGCTGGACGCGCCGCTCGAGAGCCTGTACCTGGAGTTCGACCCGGAGCCGCTGGCG
>JBAYRM010000065.1:0-9972 GCA_041676665.1 Trueperaceae bacterium | reverse complement strand
GTCGAACGTGACGGCGCCCTCCCACGGTTTGAGCAGGCCGAACACCAGCTTCATGACGGTGGACTTGCCGGCGCCGTTGGGGCCGACAATGGAAACTATCTCGTTGTGACCTACGGTGAGGTTTACGCCCCTAAGGACCTGCATCTCTCCGTAGCCGGAGACCACGTTCTCAACCGTCAAGAGTGGCATATTGCCCTCCAAGGTACGCCTCGAGAACGCGGGGGTCGGACTTGATGACTTCGGGTGGACCCGACACCAGCTTGCTGCCCTGGTTCATGACCACCACCGGGTTGCAGAGTCCCATGACGAGCGGCATGTCGTGTTCGATGAGCAGGAAAGTGATGCCGCGTTCACGGTTGAGTTGTTCGATCTTCTCGCGGATCTTGCCCATGAGGGTGGGGTTCACGCCAGCGGCGGGCTCGTCGAGCAGCACGATCTTGGGGTCCGCCATCAGTGTGCGGGCCAGCTCCAGCAGCTTCTTCTGACCGCCCGACATGGCGCCGGCGGGCTGCTGGGCCATGTGCGTCAGCTCCACGAACTCCAGCACCTCGCGCGCCTTCTCGCGCAGCTCGCGCTCCTGCTTGCGCACCGCGCCCGGTCTTATCACCGGGTTCCAGAAACGCTCGCCTAACTGCCCTTTGGGAACGAGCATCAGGTTCTCGGTCACGGTCATGCTCTTGTGCTCGCGGGGGATCTGAAAGGTGCGCGACAGCCCCTTGCGAAAGATCAGATGCGAGGGCAGGCCGGTGACGTCCTCGCCGTCTAAGTACACCCGGCCCGAGTCTGGCTGATAGAACCCGGAGACGAGGCTGAAGAGCGTGGTCTTACCAGCGCCGTTGGGTCCGATGAGGCCCGTGATACTGCCGCGCGCGACGTCGAAACTGCAATGGTTGACTGCCCGCAGACCGCCGAAATCCTTGACCAAGCTCTGGATGCTCAGCAGTGGCGGCTCGGAGGGGGATTCGGCTACGCTGCCTGCTCCCCCTTGGGAACGCGGCAGCGAACCGGGAACGTTTGGGCTAACAGACACGTCCTCGAACCTCGCTCTATGCGCTGGTTGCGCGTTATGCGTGGGCATCGTACCAGGAATGGGCTTCAGGTGAACCCTACTGCGCCGCTCACTCGCCGCGCTCCTCGCTGGCCCTTGCGCGGCCGGCCCTAAGCATGGCGTCGACGCCGACGACCTTCACGCGCGGCCGGCCCTGCGCGGCGCCCGCCGCCAGTTCGACCGCGTCGAGGCCTAACCACTCGCTTGCGTCGAACGGGTCAGCGCCGCGCTCTGCCAGGAGCCCGTCGAGGGCTGCGGTGGATGGTTCGGGCGGCTCCGCCAGCCTGCCCGCGGCCGCGTCTTCCAGTAGTGCGGCCACGCTCTCCATGGCGTCGGCCTTGTTCGTGCCGATGACGCCGCTGGGCCCGCGCTTGATCCAGCCAGCCACGTAGGCGCCCCGCAGCGGTTGTCCCTCGTGCAGGACGCGGCCTCCCTCGTTAGGAATCACGCAGGCCACGTCGTCGAACGGCACTCCCGGCAACGGAGCGCCGCGGTAACCAACCGAGCGGAACACCAGCTGCGCCTCAACCGTTTCGAGCTCACCCGTGGGCAGCGCAGCCACGCGGCCCGCGCCCCGCTCCTCCAGGCGGTTGCGTTCGAACACCACCCGCTCTACGCGACCGTCGCCCTGAATCTCTACCGGCGAGAGGAGGAACCTGATCCGCACCCTGCGCGGCTTGCCCGTGGGCGCCTGGTTGACGAACCCCTCCAGCACCTCGAGGTTCTTCTGCGCGTTGACGTCGTTGGCGATGGCGGCGCGACTGGCGTCAGGCACCACCAGATCAGCCTGATCGACGAAGATGTCGGCGTTCAGCAGTTCGCCCAGCTCACGCAGCTCCTTGGTGGTGAACTTGGCCTCCGCGGGGCCGCGCCGACCGACGATGATGACCTCCTCCACGCTCGAGCCTTTGAGGTGCTCCACGGCGTGGTCGGCCATGTCGGTCTGCGCTAGCTCCTCGTTGCTCTTGGCCAGCACCCGGGTCACGTCGATGGCCACGTTGCCGACACCGATGACCACGGCAGTGGTGGCGCCCAGCGGCACCTGCAGGTCCTGGTAATCGGGATGCCCGTTGTACCAGGCAACGAACTCGGTGGCCGACAGGCTGCCAGGCAGGTCCTCGCCCGGGATGCCCAGGCGCCGATCGGCGGGCGAGCCCACGGCGTAAACGGCGGCGTGGTAGTGGCGCCGCAGGTCGTCTGCTGTCAGGTGCCGGCCGAACTCGACGTTGCCGAGGTAGCGCAGCCGCGCGTCGCAAAGGGTGCGCTCGTAGAGCCTAGTTACGGACTTCAGTTTCTGATGGTCCGGCGCCACCCCGAACCGCACCAGGCCGTACGGCGTGGGCAGGCGATCGATCAGGTCGACGCTCACGTCCTCCCGGCCCTTCAGCAGCGCCTCGGCGGCGTAGAAGCCGGCCGGACCGGCCCCGATGACCGCCACGCGCAGGGGAGAGTGGTTAGCGGCGCCCAGGTCGTCGTGACCAGCGGCAGTACCTGCGGCCGTACGTTCAGCTTCGCTCATGCGTTCGATTATTGCAGAACAGCGCCGCCGCTCCTGGAGCCACTTCCTGGGTCACGTGTACCGCTTCGGGCACGGGCGGGTTGCGCCGCTCGCGTGTCAGTCGCGCTCGTGGGGTGGCGCCGCGTGCCCGGGCGGCGGTAAGCTCCCACCCTATATATGGGGAGCCAGTCCATGGGAGCCGATAACGCAGAGTGGGGGGCGCCGACCGTGCCCGCCCAGCGCGTGCCGCCACCTTGGCCGCTGCGCGTGCAGAAGTTCGGCGGCACCAGCGTTGGCGACATCGACCGCATCGGCAAGGTGGCCGAACGTGTGGCGCGGGCCGTGGCGGGCGGCGAGAAGGTGGCTGTGGTGGTGTCCGCCATGGGGCGCACCACCGACCGGCTGATCGGCATGGCGCGCGAACTCACCAACCGGCCGGCGCGCCGTGAACTCGACGCCCTGCTGGCCACCGGCGAGCAGCAGTCCGCCGCCCTGCTGACGCTGGCGCTCATCAGCCGCGGCGTCGACGCACGCTCGTTCACGGGGCCCCAGGCGGGTTTCCTGACCGACTCCAACCACGGCGCCGCCCGCATCGTCCGCGTTGACCCGCGGCCGCTGGGCAGCGCGCTAGAAGCGTGCGACGTGGTGGTGGTGGCCGGTTTCCAGGGGCACGACGCCAGCGGGAACATAACCACGCTGGGACGAGGCGGCTCCGACACCACCGCGGTAGCCTTGGCGGCGGCGCTGGGCGCCCGCGAGTGCGAGATCTTCACCGACACGGACGGCGTTTACACCACCGACCCGCACAGGATCGAGAGCGCCACCAAGCTCGAAGCCATCGATTACGCCGAGATGCTCGAACTCGCCAGTCACGGCGCCAAGGTGCTGCACCCGCGCAGCGTCTGGTACGCCAGGCGCTACGGCGTGGTCATCCACGTGAGGTCCTCGTTCAGCCCGGTGCCGGGCACGCTAGTGACCGACCGTTCGAGCCTACAGGAGGGCAGGATGTTCACCGACAAGCCAGTTACGGGAGTGGCCCTGGATTCGAACCATGCGCGCATCGACCTGCACGCGGTGCCCGACAGGCCCGGCGTGGCGGCGCGCCTCTTCCGGGCGGTGGGCGACGCTGGTGTGAGCGTGGACATGATCATCCAGGGTGTGCGCGGTGCCGGCGACAGCCGGCAGCAGATGGCGTTCATCGTGGCCAGCGACGTCGTGCCGGAGGCGCTGGAGGCACTGGCGCCCGTGCTGGCCGAGTGGGGCGCGCACGCCGAGGTCGACCGCGACGTGGCCAAGCTGTCGGTCGTGGGCGTAGCAATAGGCTCCACCCCGGGCATCGCCGCCACGCTCTTCGAAGCGGTGGCGGGCGCGGGCGCCAACATCGACATGATCACCACCAGTGAGGTCCGCATCAGCGTCCTCATACCCGCCGAGTACGCGCAGGCGGCCCTGGCAGCGGTCCACACGGCGTTCGGCCTGGACCGGGGCGCCGGCGCCGAACTCGAGTAGCTGTCAGGTGCGGGCGGACCGTCTGGAGCAGGTGTTCGTGAAGCGCGCCGGCGCCGGTTACGAGCTGCTGCTGGTACTCGAATCGGACGCAGGCAGGCGCGAACGCGTGACCTTAAGCGTGCCGAAGAGCGTGGCCGCCACTGACACCGCCGCGGTCGCGTACCTGGTGCGCTGGCTCAGGAGCAGCGGGGCGGGTCTGGCCGCCAAGGTGCGGGTCAGGCGCGAGCGTAGCGGAGAGCTTAGTGACGCGCCGCAGTTGCGCCAGCAGCTGCTCGACGCGGACCTGAGCAGCGGGGCCGGAACCGCAGTAGGCGGCAGGGAATGAACCGGCGCCTCGCCACCCTCGTTTACGTGAGGCGCGGTGGCAACACCCTGATGCTCAGGCGCGGCGGCGACCCGAACCAGCTGCACGCCGGCAAATGGAACGGCCTGGGCGGCAAGCTCGAGCCCGGCGAGGCGCCCGAGGCGTGCATGCGGCGCGAGGTGCTGGAGGAGTCCGGCCTCACCGTGCACGCGGCCGAGCTGAAGGGGTTCATCACCTTCCCGCGCTTCGAACGCGACGAGGTCGACTGGTACGTCTGGGTGTACGTGGTGCACGACTTCAGCGGCACCCCCACGCCGTCGAGCGAAGGCGACCTGTTCTGGATCCCCGATGAGAAACTAACCGAGCTGCCCCTATGGGAGGGCGACCGGCACTTCATGCCGTGGCTGGACCGGCCCGGCGTGTTCTCAGCCGTGTTCGAGTACGAGGGCGGCCGGTACCTGCGTCACACCGTTGAGTTCTACGGCGCCTAACCGCGTCGCTCAGGCGTTCTCGTCGGCGAGCACCTGCGCCCGCGCCGCCTCGAGCTTGCTGCGGTCGATCATGCCGATCAGGCGCTGCGCCAGCGCCACGTTGCCTTTCACGCGCAGCTTGCCCGTGAACATGGCCGTCATGGGGTTGAGCTCGCCGCGCAGCAGCTTGTCGAGGTTGTCGTCGCTGATCTTGATGGCCACGTCCGGCGTGGGCGCCTGACCCTCGTGAGCCTGCACGGCCCCGGACTCGACCACGTGGTACACGGGCTCAGAGGTTTCGAACTGGATGACGGCGTTAGGGGCTCCCTGGTCAAGGTCGATAGCCTCGGGCAACTTCAGGAGAAGCTCTTTCACGTTCATGTACTCAGTCTAATCGGCGGCGGGGTGCCAGGTGGCCTTCGTTATACTCCCACTGGCGCACACGCCGTTCGGAGCCCAAGTGGATTTCTCGCTTCCTGAAGACCTGATCATGATGCAGCGCGCGGTGCGCGACTTCGCACGCTCGGAGATAGGCGCCGTGGCGGCCGAGCTCGATCGCCAGCCGCGTTTCCCGTGGGACACCCTGCGCAAGATGGGCGAGCTGGGCCTCCTGGGCATGCTCACGCCCGAGGAGTACGGCGGCGCCGGCCTCGACGCCCTGAGCTACGTGGTGCTGCTGGAGGAGATAGCGGCGGTGGACGCCGCTCACGCCACCATCATGAGCGTCACGAACGGCCTGCCCCAGTCGCTGCTGCTGAAGCACGGCACCGAGGAGCAGCGCCAGAAGTACCTGCCGCGCCTGGCGAGCGGCGAGTGGATAGGCGCCTTCTGCCTCTCCGAACCGCACGCCGGTTCGGACGCGGCAGCCCTGACCACCAGGGCCGAGCGCGTGGCGGGCGGCTGGCGCCTCAACGGCACCAAGGCGTGGATAACGTCCGGAGGCGAGGCGCAGCTGTACCTGGTCCTGGCCAAGACCGACAAGCAGGCGGGCGCCAGGGGCGTGACGTGCTTCCTGGTAGAGAAGGACACCAGCGGGGTGGTGTTCGGCCAGCCGGAGGAGAAGCTCGGGCAGCACGCGGCGCTAACGACCACGGTCACGCTGGAGGACTGCTTCGTACCCGACGACGCTGTGCTGGGCGCGCCGGGCAACGGCTTCGTGATAGCCATGGCGGGCCTCGACGGCGGGCGCATAGGCATAGCGGCCCAGTCAGTGGGCATCGCCAGGGCCGCGTTCGAAGCCGCCCGCGACTACGCGGCCGAGCGCACGGCTTTCGGCAAGGCCATCCACGAGTTCCAGGCCATCGGCTTCAAGCTGGCCGACATGCTCACCGGCATCGAGGCGGCGCGGCTACTCACGTACCGGGCGGCGTGGCTCAAGGACCGTGGTTTCAGGGTCAACCGCGAGGCGGCCATGGCCAAGCTGGTGGCGTCCGAAACGGCCGCCAAGGTCACGCACGACGCCATCCAGGTACTGGGCGGCTACGGTTACACCAAGGACTTCCCCGTAGAGCGGTACTTCCGCGACGCGCGGGTAACGGAGATCTACGAGGGCACGAGCGAGATCCAGCGCATGGTGATTCACCGCCAGATCTACCGCGAGCTGGAAAGGTGAGGCGGCGCCTGTGACGGGCGCCAGGAGGGTTGGGCGATGATACAGTTCGAGCTGTCGGACGACCAGAAGCAGATCCAGGCGCTGGCCAGGAGCTTCGTGCGCGACAACGTGATTCCCGTGGCGGCCCAGCACGACCGTGAGGAGACCTACCCGGCCACCGTGGTCGAAGCGGCTCACGCCGTTGGCCTGCTCAACGTGAGCGTGCCGGAGTCGGTTGGTGGCCTGGGGCTCTCGATGCTCGACGAAGCCCTGATCGGCGAGGAGTTCGGTTACGGCTGCATGGGTATCTACACCATCCTCATGGCCTCTGAGCTAGGCATCATGCCGCTGCTGCTGGCGGCCACGCAGGAGCAGCAGGAGCGGTTCCTCGGTCCCCTGGTGGAGGGGCCCAGGCTGGCGGCCTTCGCGCTGTCGGAACCTAACAACGGCTCCGACGCCGGCGGCTTGCGCACGCGCGCCGTGTTCGACGGCGACGAGATCGTTATCAGCGGCACCAAGACCTGGATCAGCAACGGCGGTCTGGCCGACTTCAACGTGGTGTTCGCCAGTTTCGAACCGGCCCTCAAGCACAAGGGCACCGTGGCGGTGGTGGTCGAGAAGGACAGGCCCGGCCTGTCGACCAACAAGCTGCACGGCAAGCTCGGACAGCGCGCCAGTCCCACCTACGAGATGTTCTTCGACGATGTCAGGGTGCCGGTTAGCAACATGCTGGGCGAGAAGGGCGACGGTTTCAAGATCGCCATGCGCACGCTCGACAAGACCCGCATTCCCGTCGCCGCTGGCGCGGTGGGGGTGTTGCGACGCGCCCTCGACGAATCCCGCAAGTACGCCAACGAACGCGAGGCGTTCGGCCGCACCATCGCGCAGTTCCAGGCCATCCAGTTCAAGCTGGCCAACATGAAGATCGCGCTGGAGACGGCGCGTCTGCAGACGTGGTACGCCGCCTGGCTGGCCGACACGGGCAGGCCGCATGCTGAAGCGGCCGCCATCGCCAAGGCGTACGCCTCGGACAGCGCCTTCGACGCGGCCCAGGAGGCCATCAACGTGTTCGGGGGCTACGGCTACATGAACGAGTACCCGGTTGAGAAGCTCATGCGCGACGTCAAGCTCAACCAGATCTTCGAGGGAACCAACGAGATACAGCGCGTGGTCATCGCGCGCCACGTCCTACAATGAGGGTCAGATGAGTGCCTCACGCGCGGTCACCCGCGTCGATCTCAAGAAACAACCGGCCCGCTGCGGCCACTGGAGGAAAGAGTGAAGCTGATAACCGTCCTGAAGCAAGTACCCGACGCCGAAGCCCGCATACGGGCCGGCGCGGCCGGGGTGGATCTGGATGGCGTCACGTTCGTCATCGACGGCATGGACGAGTACGGGGTGGAGGAAGCCATCCGCCTGCGTGAAGCCGGCAACGAGGTCGAGATCGTGGCGCTGGCGCTCGGACCCGCGCGTTACGAGGAGGCCATCCGCACCGCGCTGGCGCTCGGCGCCGACCGTGCCGTGCACATCGAGACCGACGTGGACCTCGACCCCATCAGCCAGGCGCGCGTCCTGGCCCAGGTGGTGCAGCAGGAAGGCGCCGACATGGTGCTAGTGGGCGGCAAGCAGGCGGACTGGGACAGCGCCGCGCTGGGACCGGCCCTGGCCGAGGTTCTCGGCTGGCCGCACTCCGACTGGACCACCAAACTGGAACTGGCGGCTGGTTCCGTGACGGTTGAGCACGACACGGACGACGGGCACGAGAGCCTCAGCATGCCGCTGCCCGCCGTGATCACCACCCAGCAGGGCCTCAACGAGCCGCGCTACCCCACCCTGCCGAACATCATGAAAGCCAAGCGCAAGGAGCTCGCCAAGCGCGCGCTCGACGAGTTCGGGGCGGGCGCCGGCCTTACCCAGATCACCAGCCAACAGATCCAGACGCGTGAACGCCTCGGCAAGGTAATCGAGGGCGACGCCGCCTCCGCCGCTGCTGAGCTCGTGCGCCTGCTGCAGAGCGAAGCCAAGGTCCTCTGAGGGATCAGGAGAGAAGCATGATACTCATCGTTACCACCGCCTCCGGCGGCACCCTCCCGAAGAGCGCCCGCGAGCTGGTCAGCGTGGCGCGCGAACTGGCCAGCGGCGCCCAGGTGGCAGCCGCTGTGGTGGGGCCCGAGGCGGCCGCCGCCGAGATGGCCAACTACGTACCGCAGGTGTACGCCCTCACCAGCGACGCGCTTCAGCCGCTGCGCGCCGAAGCGCTGACCGCCGCCGTGCAGCAGGTCGCCGCCGCGGCCGGCGCCAACACCGTGATCATGGCCGCCAACCGGCTGGGGCAGAGCGTGGCGCCGCGGGTGGCTGTGCGCCTGAACGCCGCCCTGCTGGAGGACGTCATCCAGGTGTCCGGCACAGCTGGCGCGTACGAGGCCGTGCGCTACAGCTACCTCTCGCGCGTTACCGAAACGGTTCGTACGGTGGGGGGCGACGCCACCGTCATCACGGTCAAGCCGAACGTGTTCGCGGTCGCGGAGCCCCAGCCCGGCGGCGCCGTAACTGCTCACGCTCCGCAGCTGGACGCCAGCGCCTCGCGCGTGAGCGTGGGCCAGCGCTCCGCCGCCAGCGGCGGCAGGGTCAAGCTGGAAGAGGCCTCCGTGGTCGTGGCGGGCGGCCGCGGTCTCGGCTCCGCCGACGCCTTCACCGCGCTGGTCGAGCCCATGGCCGACGTGCTGAACGCAGGCGTAGCCTCCACTCGCGCGGTGGTGGACGCCGGCTGGCGGCCGTACGCCGAGCAGGTGGGGCAGACCGGTAAGTCGGTGGCGCCCGAGCTGTACATCGCTCTCGGCATCTCCGGCGCCGTGCAGCACCTGTCCGGCATGAACCGCTCCAAGGTCATCGTTGCCGTTAACAAGGACGCCGACGCGCCCATCTTCCGCATCGTGGATTACGGCATCGTTGGCGACGTGGCGCAGGTGGCGCCGGCCCTCACCGCGGCGCTGAAAGAGGCTAAGGGGTCATGAGCCGGCAGCTCGCCGGCGAGGGCCAGGTCACCATCAGGCGCGCCTCGCGCCGTGACCTGGACGCGCTGGTGGAGCTCGAGCAGGGCTTCCCGGGCGACCGCATGACCCGCGCTGGGCTCTCGCGCCTGCTGGCGCGAGAGAGCGCCGAGATCTGGGTGGCCGAGCACGGCCAGGCGGTAGTAGGCGACGCCGTGGTGCTGTTCCGTCACGGTTTCGACAGCGCACGGCTCTACTCCATGGTCGTCGCCCCCGACTTCCGGGGGCGCGGCCTGGCTAAGCAGCTGCTCGACGCCGCCGAGGCGGGCGCCCGCGAGCGCGGCGTGGTGGTCATGCGGCTGGAGGTGCGTGAGGAGAACGCTGCCGCCATCGCGCTGTACGAGCGGGCCGGTTACACGGTGCGCGGCCGAACAGACGACTACTACCAGGACCACGCCGCGGCGCTGCGCCTGCTCAAGCGCTTCGTGAGCGGCGGCGCGACCGTGCGCGGCGTGCCCTACCATGCGCAGTCCTACAGCTTCACCAGCGGGTCGGCGAGCCT
>JBAYRM010000064.1:0-10311 GCA_041676665.1 Trueperaceae bacterium | reverse complement strand
CTCCTCGACGAGGCCAGACCCGCGCGCCTTGCCTAGCTCCAGCCGCTTGACGCCCGTCAGCCCCTCCTCCAGGTGCTGGTTGGCCAGCGCCTGAATCCGGTCGGTCTCGTCTGCGTCGGCGGGGCCGCCGTGCGGGGGGTTGTACTTGAAGCCGCCCGCGTCCGGCGGGTTATGCGACGGTGTGATGACGATCCCGTCGGCCCGGGCGCGGCCCTCTCCGCCGTAGGTGAGGATGGCGTGCGACACGACCGGCGTGGGCACGGCGGCCAGTCCGTTGGCCACGACCACCTGCACGCCGTTGGCGGCCAGCACCTCCACGGCCGTGGCCAGTGCGGGTGTCGAGAGCGCGTGAGTGTCGGCACCGAGGAACAGGGGGCCGGTTACGCCCCTGGCGTGGCGGTGGTCGGCCACCGCCTGGCTGATGGCGGCCACGTGGTCCTCGTTGAAGGTCGCGTCAGAACTGCTGCCGCGGTGACCCGAGGTACCGAACGCCACGCGCTGTTCGGGCCGGGCCGCGTCGGGCCTTACAACGAAGTAGTCGGTGACGAGCCGCGGGACGTCGGTCAGGCTTTCGGGCGGAGCAGGTTTCCCGGCTCCTGGGTGGGTGGCCATGGGCGCCTCCTGGTAGTGGGCTGCGGCGATACCGGCCAAAGGCTCGGTCAGGCCGTTCGTGAGCGTTGCGTGAATGATAAGCTTGCCGCTGCTATCCAGGACGGTCGGCGCCACTGTTATAAGCGCCGCCGCGCCGTGCCTGGACGAAAGTCGTGGCGCCGTGTGCCTGCAACCTTGGTCACGTGCGCCCTGGAGGAAGTTAATGGACCTGCTGATCTCCCTATTGCCTCTCGCCGCCCTCGTGGCGTTGGTCGCTGCCGCGCTGCTGGCGCGCGGCGTGCTGGCCGCCCCTACGGGCAACGAGCGCATGGTCGCCATCTCCGACGCTGTGCGTCAGGGCGCCGCCGCGTACATGAACCGGCAGTACCGCACCATCACCATCGTGGCGGTCATCATCACGGCCATCTTCGCGGTGGTGGCGTTCGCGACGAGCGACCCGGATACCAGCCTGACCTGGTGGTGGAGCACCGCGGGCTTCGTGGTCGGGGCGCTCTTCTCCGCCATCAGCGGTTACGTGGGCATGGGCGTAGCCGTGCGCGCCAACGTGCGCGTGGCGCAGGCCGCGCGTAGCGGCCTGGCCGGCGCGCTCAAGATCGCCTTCAACGGCGGCGCCGTGGCGGGCCTGGCTGTGGCCGGCCTGGCGCTCCTCGGTGTGGCCGGCTTCTTCTGGCTATTCACCGTGGTGCTAGACCTGCCTCACCCCGTCGAGCCGCTCGTTGGCTTCGCCTTCGGCGCCTCGCTCATCTCGCTCTTCGCGCGCGTGGGTGGCGGCATCTACACCAAGGCCGCCGACGTGGGCGCCGACCTGGTGGGCAAGGTCGAGGCCGGCATCCCGGAAGACGACCCGCGTAACCCCGCCGTTATCGCAGATAACGTGGGCGACAACGTGGGCGACTGCGCTGGCATGGGCGCCGACCTGTTCGAGACCTACGCCGTGACCGCCATCGGCGCTGTGTTCCTCGGTTACCTTTTGCCCGGCACCGGTCAGATCACCAACCTGGTGCTCTTTCCGCTGGTGCTCGGCGCCATCGCCATCCTCGCCAGCATCCTGGGCGTCTTCGCAGTGCGCCTGAACAAGGGCTCAAACAACATCATGGCCGCGCTCTACAAGGGCGTGTTCGCCAGCGCCGGCATCAGCGTCGCGGGCTTCGGCATCGCCACGTGGCTCATGTTCCACGACTTCGACTTCTCGGTGCTGGGCCGCGACATGAGCTGGGCCTCCCTCTTCGGCGCCAGCCTCATCGGCATCGCCGTAACGGTGCTGCTCATGTTCATCACCGAGTACTACACGAGCACCAAGTTCCGCCCCGTACGCAAGGTGGCCGAAGCGTCCGTGACCGGCAGCGCCACCAACATCATCTCGGGGCTCGCGGTCGGCATGCAGTCCACCGCCCTGCCCGTGCTGCTGCTCGTTTTCGCCATCTACGGCGCGTTCATGCTGGGCGGCCTGTACGGTATCGCGGTGGCCGCCGTGGCCATGCTTTCGGTGGCGGGCATCGTTGTGGCCATGGACACCTACGGCCCCATCACCGATAACGCTGGCGGCATCGCCGAGATGTCGGAACTGCCTGACAACGTGCGTGAGACCACCGACGCGCTCGACGCCGTGGGCAACACCACAAAGGCCGTGACCAAGGGTTACGCCATCGGCTCCGCCGCGCTGGCCGCTCTCGTCCTGTTCGCCGACTTCGCCGAGCGCCTCAAGCTGGTCGACCCTGTGGAGTTCGCCGAGGGCGCCTTCCGCCTCAACGACCCGGTCGTGCTGATAGGCCTGCTCATCGGCGCCATGCTGCCGTTCCTGTTCAGCGCCTACCTCATGGAGAGCGTGGGCAAGGCCGCCGGCGCCGTCATCGAGGAGGTGCGCCGCCAGTTCCGCGAGATCAAGGGGATCATGGAGGGCACCGCCACGCCGGACTACGGCCGCGCGGTAGACATCGTGACCGCCGCCGCGCTGCGCGAGATGGCTCTACCCGGCATCATCGCCGTAGCGGCACCGCTCATCGTCGGCTTCCTCTTCGGGCCGCTGGCCCTCGGCGGCGTGCTTATCGGCGTCATCGCTTCGGGCCTCATGATGGCCCTCATGATGAGTAACGGCGGCGGCGCCTGGGATAACGCCAAGAAGTTCATCGAGGACGGCAACCACGGCGGCAAGGGCTCCGACGCTCACGCGGCCAGCGTGGTGGGCGACACCGTGGGCGACCCGTACAAGGACACCGCCGGTCCGTCGATCAACCCCCTCATCAAGGTCATCAACACCGTGGCGCTGATATTCGCGGGCGTCATCGCCGTTTCGGGTGGCTGGCTGATCTTCTGAGCGCGCGCCGGCTCCCTCGCGGGAGCTGGCCCTCACTCTTGTGCAACAAAAGTTCGGGTCCCGCCTGGCGGCGAAAACCGCGTCAGGCGGGACTCTTTTAGCGGGAGGCTGGCTTGAAACGGGCTCGCCTTTAACGATGAACGGCCGCCCTTCGGCGGCCCCAAATTCTTATGGTAGACCATCCGGCCTTTGAACACCAGGACTTTGGGCCCTACTCCGGGCGCCACCGGTAGCAGTACCATGCAGGTGGAAGGAGGTCTAACACATAGACTCTACAGACCACTTCTTAGAAGAACGGCCCTGGTTCCGATAGAGGCTCGACCGAGTAACCTCTCGCCAGAAGCGGCAACACCCGCGAGCAGGCACCGACAGAGCGAAAGAGAAGGCACCGGGGTCGTTCCTTGTGTGCCGTTTCTGCCACTTAAGTCCTTGTCATAAACGCCCCAGACCTGCTAAAACGGCTGGAAGAGACCGCGCAGAAGCCAGCGGCGGCCCTACACCTGTGGGCGGCCGGGGCCGGTTAGGCGGTCAACGGAGACGGTGACCGGCCGCAGGGCCCCACCTGCCCGAGAGGAACGTGCTTGGAATGGCATACATAATCACCGAACCGTGCATCGGCGTTAAGGACGCCTCCTGCGTCGACGTCTGCCCCGTGGAGTGCATCTACGAAGCCGACGACCAGTTCTACATCAACCCCGATGAGTGCATCGACTGCGGCGCGTGCGTGCCCGCCTGCCCGGTCGACGCTATCTACCCCGAGATAGACGTGCCTGAGGAGTACGGCTCGTACATCGACAAGAACTACAAGCTGTCCGGGGTCTAGCCGCAGGCTAGGGCCAGGGGTCGAGCCCTCATCTTCAGAATCAACGTCGGGCGCCCGCTTGGGCGCCCGTCAGCTTTGGTGGCGTTGTGGGTTTCACATTCCCACCTCACGCCTCACAGGTCGCGAGCGCCCAGACTGAGCGCGCAACACCAGCAGGACCCGTCCGCGAAATGGCGTCATGCCAACAAGGAAGTCACCGTAAGGAGCAGATCATGCAACTGAACTGGGACACTATCCGCGGCAACTGGAACCAGCTGAAGGGCAACGTGAAGCAGCAGTGGGGCAAGCTCACTGACGACGACTTGATGCAGCTGCACGGCAACCGCGACGAGCTGATTGGGATCATCCAGGAGCGTTACGGCCTCACGAAGGAGGCCGCCCAGCGCCAGGTGGACGACTGGGCCGGCAGGCAGGAGCAGTTCCCGCGCGCGTGACCGCCGCATGGAGTGAGGGCGCCCGTGCGCTCTGAACTCTCCACTCAACGCAACTAGCAAGCGCCGCGCCTGACAGCGCGGCGCTCTTCGTGCGCCCCGCTCAGGCGCGACCACAACGCGGCTAAGAGCGTAGGTGCGCTCCCTCGAGGCGTGACGCGCAGCGGGTTGTGTACTCGACTGAGTTCACGCGAAGTTGACAGGACCGGGGCGCGAACGTACGCTTCACCTAACTGACTACTGAATCACCTGTCATGTAGACACCCCGGGCGCGCCAGCGTCGCCCGGCTCACGGGAGAGACACGGGCTTGACCTTACTGCCACGACCCACCACCGCCCGCGGCGAGGCGACCAGGAAGCGGCTCCTCGACGCAGCCGAAGCCGAGTTCGGCGAGAACGGCTTCGCCCGAACGTCCATCGCCAGCATCGTCAACCGCGCCGGCGTGGCGCAGGGCACCTTCTACCTCTACTTCCCCAGCAAGGACGACGTGTTACGCCAGCTGGTTCGCGACATGGGCAGGCGCCTGCGCCACGCCCTGTCGGAAGCCACGCAGGGCATCACCCACCGGGTGGAGGTCGAGAAGGTCGGCCTGGAGGCGTTCATAAACTTCGCCCTCAAGAACCAGAACCTCTACCGCGTGGTCATGGAGTCGCAGTTCGTAGACGAGAGCATCTACCGCGAGTACTACCAGACGCTTGCCGACGCCTACGCCAGCCGCCTGAACGAGGCGCAGCACAAGGACGAGATCCGCGCCGGTCACGCTGAGGCGCAGGCCTGGGCGCTGATGGGGGTGGCGCACTTCCTTGGGCTGCGCTACGCCATCTGGGAGAAGAGCCCGCCGCCCGCCGCGGTGCTCAGCACCACGCACGACCTCCTCTTCAAGGGCCTCGCCGCCCAGGGTGCGGCGTGACCCGCCCCGCAGCTTTCGTTAGCGGCCTGGGGACCTACGTGCCCGCCGGCCGCATGGACGCCGCGGCCATAGCCGAAGCCAGCGGCGTGCCCGAGTGGGTGGTGCGCGAGAAGATGGGTATCGCCCAGCGCGTGGTGCCGGGGCCCGACGATCACCCGACCGCCATGGGCGTGTGGGCGGCCGAACGCGCGCTGGCGCAAGCCGGCGTGGCCCCAGACGACGTCGACGTGGTCATCTCCATAACCGAGGAGTACAAGGAGTACCCCGTGTGGACGGCCGGCATCAAGCTGGCCTACGACCTGGGCGCGCGCTCCGCGTACGCCTACGACATCGGCCAGAAGTGCGGCACCGCCGTGCTGGCCATCAAGCAGGCGCGCGACCTGCTGGTGGCCGACGACAGCGTCAACACCGTGCTGGTGGCTGGCGGCTACCGCAACTCGGACCTGATAGACATGACCGACGAACGCGTGCGCTTCATGTACAACCTCGGCGCGGGCGGAGCGGCAGCCGTGGTGCAGCGCGGCGGCGGTCACGAGGTGCTGGGCTCCAGCATCGTCACAGACGGCAGCTTCTCGCTCGACGTGCTGGTTCCAGTGGGCGGCACCAAGGCGCCCTTGACCCAGGCAAACCTGGCCGACTACCGGCTGCAGGTCACCGACCCGGCCGGCATGAAGGAACGGTTGGAAGAGAAGAGCCTGGAGACGTTCCTGCAGGTGGTACGAGAGTCCGTGCGGCGCTCCGGCGCCAGCATGGATCAGGTGGACTACCTGGCGATGCTACACATGAAGAAGAGCGCTCACGACTACATCCTGCAGCAGCTCGAGCTGGCGCAGGAGCAGTCCATCTACCTCAGCGACTACGGTCACCTGGGACAGGTGGACCAGATCCTCTCGCTCGAGCTCGCCGCCGCTGAGGGCAAGCTGCAAGGCGGCGACCTGGCCGTGCTGGTAGCCGCAGGCGTGGGCTACGTGTGGAACGCGCTGACCCTGCGCTGGAGCGGCTCCACGGCGTCAGCGCCCAGCCCTGCCGAAGGCGGCAGCCCCGCATGATCCTCGACCTCGCTCGCCGCCGCGCCGACCTTACGCCTGACGCGCCCGCCGTTCAGTTCGGCGAGCGCTGGTACACCTACGGTCAGTTGAACGAGCGCGCGCAGCGCCTCGCGAACCTGCTGGCGGCGCGCGGCGTAGGCAAGGGCGACCGCGTCTCGATCCTCGCCAACAACCACCTGGCGCACATCGACCTGATCCTGGCCACGGCCAAGCTCGGCTACGTGTACGCCCCGCTCAACACGCGCCTGGCCGTGCCCGAGCAGCGGGCCATCGGCGCCTACCTGACCCCCGCACTTGTGCTGCACGACGAACACCACGAGACGGTAGCTGCCGCCGCCGCGAGCGGGGCGGGCGCGCCGAGCCTGAGCCTGGAGGCGTACGAGGCCGAGCTGAGGAGCGCCCCGAACGCCCCGCTGCCCACGCCGGACCTCGGTCCCGAGGACACGCAGATGATCCTGCTAACGGGCGGCACCACTGGCCTGCCCAAGGGCGCCATGCTGCCGTACCGGCAGGGCTTCTACAACGCTGTGAACACGGTGCTCTCGTGGGGCCTCAGGCCCGACGACTGCGCCGTGCAGGCCACGCCCGCCTTCCACGCTGCCGTCAACGCGCTCACGCTGCCGCTTCTGCACCTGGGTGCCCGCGTGGTCTTGCAGCCGACCTTCGATCCCGCCGATTACCTGAGTAAGGTCGAGCAGCACGGCGCCACGATCCTGTTCCTGGTGCCCACCATGTTCCACATGCTGGCCGAAGCGCCCGGTTTCGCCGCCGCCAACCTGAGCAGCGTGCGCTGGGCCATCTCGGGCGGCGCGGCCTGCCCTGAGCCCGTGCGCGCGGCTTACGCGGGCCGCGGAGTGCGCTTCAAGCAGGGCTACGGCCTCTCCGAAGCGGGCGTCAACTGCTTCTCCATAACCCTCGACCAGGCGGAGGCGCGGCCCAACAGCGTCGGCAAGCCGATGCTGCACGCCGAGGCCGTTGTCAGGCGCGCCGACGGCACGCCCTGCGCCGCCGGCGAGGTAGGCGAGCTGACCCTGGCTGGCCCGCACGTGTTCACGGGCTACTTCGGGCGCGCCGACGAGACTGCGCTGGCGCTGAGGGACGGTTGGCTGTGGACCGGCGACCTGGCCGCCGAGGACGACGAGGGCTACTTCACCATCGTGGGCCGCCGCAAGGAGATGTTCGTCTCCGGCGGCGAGAACGTGTACCCCACCGAGGTCGAGAGCGCCATCTACGATCACCCCGCCGTGGCGGAGTGCGCGGTGCTGGGCGTCCCCGACCCGCGCTGGGGCGAGGTCGGCGCGGCGGTAGTGAAGCTGCATCCGGACCAGCCGCTCACGGCCGAGGAACTGCGCGCCTTCTTGAAGGAGCGCCTGGCCAACTACAAGGTTCCCAAGAGCATCCACCTGGTCGATTCGCTGCCCAAGAGCGCCGCCGGCAAGATCCTTAAGACCGAGCTCGCGCGCTCCCTGCAGGGGGACGCCGCGTGAGCACCAGCACCTGGCGACTCACCACCAACGACGGCGCGCAGTTGTACGTAGAAGAAGGCTCGGGCGGCGCCCAGGGCCGCCTGCCCGTGCTGCTTGTGAACGGCGTGACCATGTCGACGGACTCGTGGAACCTGCTGGGCCGCCTGCTGCAGCCCCAGCGCACGGTGCTGCGCTACGACATGCGCGGCCAGGGCGCCTCGGACGCGCCGGTGGGCCCGTACCGCCGCGAGCGTCACGCGCGCGACCTGCTGGCGCTGCTGGCCGACCTCGACCAGCGTGGCCTGGCGCCGCTTCACGTGGTGGCGCTCAGCAACGGCGGCTACGTGAGCCAGTTGCTGCTGGCGTGGCTGCAACAGCCCGAACTGGCGCTTGAAGAGAACCTGACCGGCCACGAGCTTGAGCAGTTAGGGCGCCTGCGCGGGAGCGTCGCGTCTCTCACGCTGCTCGATACATTCGCCGCAGCCGACGCCCGGCTGCAGGCGGCGGTGCGCGCCTGGCTCGGGGCCCTGGCTACAGGCGGCGCAGCGGCGCGCTTCGACGCCGCCACCCCGTGGGTGTGGGGACCCGAGTTCCTGGCGGCCAACGCCAAGGCGCTCTCCGAAGCGCGCGACCTTGCCGCCGACCACCCCCAGGAGTCCGTGCGCTGGCTGCTGGAGGGGCTACTCGCCTCGGCCGCCGCCGAACCGGACCTGCAGGCGGCCCTAACCGCGCTTGAGCTGCCACTCCTGGTGGCCGTGGGCGAGGACGACGTGCTGACCCCAGTGCGCAACCACCGTGAGGTCCTGCAGCAGTTCGGCCGCGACCCGGCCGAGGTGCAGCTGATCGCGCGGGCGGGCCACGCCGCCCCCATCGAGAACGCGGAAGGCGTGGCGGCCCTGATAAGACCGTTCTTTGACCGGGCCGAAGCCGCGCGTAACGCCGGCGACGGCCGTTCAGAAGGTGGGGTCACCGCCATGTGACGCCATGCAGACCGGCGGCAGCCGCGGTGCGCCGCCGGAACCGACGGCTCCCCTCGAGGAGCCACTCACACCAGGACCCCAGTCAAGCGTTAGGTACGCAAGTCAGTACAGGAGGAGAAAGAATGAGAAGGTTGGTAGCAGTTCTGCTCGTAGCCGTGATGAGCCTGGCCTCCGCCCAGGTCACCATCGGTATCCTGGCCCCCCTCACGGGCGGCTCTGCCGGCACCGGCATCGCCCAGAAGGCCGGCTTCGACCTGGCCCTCGCCGAGATCAACGCCGCTGGCGGCGTGCTCGGTCAGCCCCTGCGCATCATCATCGAGGACGACCGCGCCGACGCGGCCACCTCGGTAGCAGCGTTCGAGAAGCTCATGACCGAAGACGGCGTGGAGTTCATCGGCGGCGGCTTCGCCTCCGGCGCGACCCTCGCCCTGGTGGAGTCCTTCCGCACCTTCCAGCCCATCGTCAGCTGGATCGGCGGCGCGGCCTCCGGTATCGGTAACGACGACTTCGACGGCATCGAGGAGCTCCTCGGTCAGGAAGACTGGTTCTTCCACATCCACCCGTGGGACTACCAGAACGTGGAGGCCACCTTCGGCTTCCTCGCCGAGATCGGTGTGCAGAGCGTAGCTGTGCTGCACGAGAACGGCGCCTTCGGCACGCCCGGCGCCGCCGGCCTCGAAGCTGGCCTGGAAGCTATGGGCATAGACGTAGCACTGCGCGAAGCCTTCCAGTCCACCCTCACGGGCGGCACCGGCGACTTCCGCGCTTCCATCAGCAAGGTCGGTGGCAGCGGCGCCGACATGCTCTACTGGATCGGTTACGACTCCGACGCTCAGCCGCTCACCAGCCAGGTGCGCGAGCTGAACGTGACCCCGCAGCACATCTTCGGTGCCCCTCCGGGCTGGCCGTCCGACTTCGGCGCCGCCCCCGAAGCGCAGTGCGTCACCGGCCTCATCGGCTACCTGCCCAACCTCCCCAACCCTGAGGCCGTGGCGTTCGCTAACGCCTACACCGCTATGCATGGCACCGCGCCCGACAACTACATGGCCGCCCTCGCCTACGCGCAGCTGTGGAGCTTCGCCGACGCCATCAACGCCGCCGGCACCACCGACCAGGCCGCCGTCATCGAGCAGCTCCAGACCGGCACCTTCCGCTCGCCCATGGGCGACTGGAGCTTCGGACCCTCCATCGAGGCCAAGCACCAGGGCTTCGGCGCCGACATGTGGCTCGTCTTCCAGTACCAGAACGGCGTCCGCGAGATCGTTTACCCGCTCGACCGCGCCACCGCGCCGCTGGTGAGCTGCCGCTGAGGTCCTCGGGCCTTAGCTGAAAGGAAAGGGATCGCGTGCGGGGGCGCAAAGCCCCCGCACGTCACCCCGACTGAACCCACCGATGGAACTATCTCTTCTTCCACAAGCGCTGGTGTCAGGCGTGCTCTCCGCGGGGCTCTACGCCCTGGTGTCGGTGGGCCTGGCTCTGGCCATAGGCGTCATAGGCATCGTGAACTTCGCCCACGGCGAGTTCTTCATGGTCGGTGCCTTCTTCGCCTACCAGCTGTTCGTGAGCTTCGGCTTCGATCCGCTGCTCTCTATCTTGTTCGTCGCTCCCGCGTTGTTCGTTATCGGGGCGATCCTCTACCAGACCACCATCCGGTTCGTTCTGAAAGCGCCAGAACTGAACCAGATGCTGCTCACTTTCGGCATCGGCATCATCCTGCAGAACTTG